>CACZPR010000027.1 GCA_902783155.1 uncultured Spirochaetaceae bacterium | reverse complement strand
TCGGTTCTATTTCTGTAAAGGATGCCTCCAACAACAGCGTCGAGACTGCAACCGTCACAGCCGGAACGGAATACACATTTGTCATGCCAGAAAGCAATGTGACTGTGAGCGCGACTTTCTGGACATATGTGGAATTCGGTTACTGGCCGCAGACCATCAAGGCTGATTCTGTCATTGTTGACGGGACAAATTCCAAGCTTGCGGGAGCGTACACCTATTACAAAGGAAGCGACGGAGCTTGGTATGCGGAGATAAAGGAGAACGCCTATCAGACCGGCTACAAGTATTCCAATGGAACGGACGTGGCGCAGAACAGTGCATACAGCTACAAATACTTCAAGGTGGAGCCGATAAAGTGGCGCGTGTTTACGGACAACTACAGCGGAAAGAGACTCCTTCTTGCGGAGAACATCCTTGTCAGCCACAGGTATGATTCAGGCTCAAAAAATAATGATTACGCAAACTCGGAAATCCGTGAGTACCTTAACGACACGTTCTGGAATACGGCGTTCACAGATTCTGAAAAGTCGATGATTGCTGAAACGGATGTGGACAACAGCGCGAGAAGCACGAACCCAGCTTCAAATCCAAACGAGTGGAACAGCGGCAAGAACTATAATACCTGGGGCACCACGAAGGACAAGATTTTCCTCCTGAGCGAAAAGGAAGTCACGACATCGGAATACGGATTTGCGGAGTACAATGTAGACGGAACCGGAAATTCAAGAATCCGCATGACGACTGACTTTGCCAAGGCAAGCGGCGCATACCAGAGTACAACCGCTGGCTACGGCGGTTGGTGGTGGCTCCGCTCGCCGTACTATGACGATAGGGATAGCGCGCGCCTCGTGCTCGGCGCTGGCGGCGCTGACTACTACCGCAGCGTCGACCGTACGGATGGCGGCGTGTGTCCGGCTTTGACCTTGAAGAATTAGCTTATTCTAATTAAACTGTAATCCACACATCCCTCCGGGAACTTTTGTTTTCGGGGGGATGATTTTTTGCAAGGAATTTAAGGAATAGTTTTAAAATCGCCGGAAAAAACATGAAAGAAATGGCTGAAATTGAAATTTTATGATACAATAAAAGTGATGAAGATTTATCTTGATAACTGTTGTTATAACAGGCCGTATGACGACCAAAGTTATTTGTCAATTTCATTGGAAACTCAGGCGAAATTATTGGTTCAGTCGCTTATAAAACAAAAGCGTTTGGAACTAGCATCTTCTTTTATATTGGATTATGAAAATTCCTGTAATCCTTATACAGACAGAAAAACAGCCGTAAAGAATTTTTTGGACGACAATGTATCTGACTATATAGGCGGTGAAAAATCAGAGGAAGTTATTGCTAGAGCTGAAAAAGTAATGGCGACAGGCGTAAAGATGAAGGATTCCTGCCATATTGTCTGTGCGGAAATGATGAAATGCGATTATCTTTTAAGTACAGATAAACGGATGCTGAAATATAAGAGTGATTCATTAAAACTTATGAATCCTATCGAATTTGTTGATATGCTGAACGGAGATGACGAAAATGAGGACTGAAATGATTTCACCCCCAGCAACGGTAGAGCTTCTTTCCCGTGGAATGGAATGCCTTGTTCAGGCAATGGGAGTTGTGGAGGCAGAATATTTTATTGCCGCCGTTCAAAGAGAGCGTTTTGATTATACAAAATGGCAAAGAGAATATTTCGATAAGATGGATTTAAAGACATTTGTCAACAACGCAAAAGCTTATACCCAAAGCATCGGAAAGTAATTCCTCCCCCAACATGTTTCGCTACGCCGGACAGGAGAGGCTTGGTCTGTTTTTATCAGCTGTTCTCACGCGGATTCGAGATTGCTGACGTAATATCTTTAAATGGTTTCTTTGAAGGAATCCTCATGTTGACAATACTTCTGCTTGACGTTAGTATTTAGGTATGATAGCGGCTGCAAAAGAAGTTAGGGATTTACGGGTTCCTCCGGGAAATAATCTTGAGCAGCTGGTTGGAAATCTTTCTGGGCTTTGGTCAATACGCATAAACGACCAATGGAGAATTGTATTTTCATTTGAGAACGGAGGTGCAGATAATGTCAGAATCACAGATTACCACTGATGACAGATTGCCGAATATTCATCCTGGCGAAATTCTGAAGGAGGAATTCCTTGTTCCTATGAATATTTCCGCTTATCGTCTGGCAAAGGAAATTAATATTCCACAGACCCGCATTTCCGAAATCATTCACGGAAACCGGTCCATTACTGCCGATACCGCAATCCGCTTTTCCAGATTTTTCGGAACAACGGCAGAGTTCTGGCTTAATCTTCAGAACCTTTACGATTTGGAAGAAGAAGAAAAAAATCACGCCCCGGAGTTTGAATCAATAAAAATGTATGCTTATGCTTAGGGGCAATAAAAAACATGTTTCGCTACGCCGGACAGTAGGGGCTTGGTCCTGCGGTGGGCCGCGGGACTGTAGGCGGGAGCCGGAACCCCGGATGGCCGGTTGCTCGGTCGGTTTCCGCTTTACGCGGCGGTGGGCGGGGGATGTCGTCCAAAAAATTGCAAAAATTGGCTGTTCCCTAAAGTTAATTTTTTTTCTATAATACAGCATTATGAGTACAGAACGAAACGAAAAGGAATTGTGCCACTGGGCGGACCAGCAGGCTAAGAGGATTATAGAGCAGAGGGGTGACATGGACGAGTACACGTGTGCGTCCGGTATCACTCCGTCTGGAACCGTACACATCGGTAACTTCCGCGAAATCATCACGGTGGATTTGATTGTCAGGGCTTTGCGCGACCGGGGCAAGAAGGTGCGTTTCATTTATTCATGGGACGACTACGATGTTTTCCGCAAGGTTCCGGGTAACATGCCGCGTCCTGATGAGCTTGAAAAATACCTGCGCTATCCGATTACTATGGTTCCCGATACTTTTGGACGTGACGAAAACTATGCGCGCCATCACGAGGTTGACATCGAGAAGGAGCTTCCGCGTGTGGGTATCCATCCCGAATTTTTGTATCAGGCTTCTCGCTACCGTGCCAACCGTTATGCAGAGGGCATGAAAAAGGCTTTGCAGAACCGCGACATGATTAAGTGGTGCCTTAACAATTACCGCGACGACGAGCACAAGATGAAGGAGAGCGATGCTTACTGGCCTGTTGCGGCTTTCTGTTCACAGTGCAATAAGGATACGACCGAGATAACCGGTTATGACGGTGAATATGGAGTGAGCTACCGCTGTACGAGCTGCGGACATGAAGAAAAGGGTGACCTCCGCACTTCAAAGGAATTCAAGCTGGGCTGGCGCGTTGACTGGCCGATGAGATGGAACGAAGAAAAAGTCTGCTTTGAGCCGGGCGGTAAAGACCACATAAGTCCGGGCGGAAGCTATGACACTGCAAAGCTCATCAGCAAAAAGGTTTTCGGTTGGGACGCTCCGGTTACGATGAAGTATGATTTCGTAAAGCTCAAGGGCATTCCGGGAAAGATGTCTTCGTCAAAGGGAAAGGTTATTTCTCTGGTTGACGCTCTTGAAGTGTATCAGCCTGAGGTTTTGCGCTACATTTTTGCGGTGAACAAGGTTGACCACGAGTTCTCTATCAGCTTCGACCTTGACGTAATCACGATTTACGAAGCCTACGACCGCTGCGAGAGGATTGCCTGGGGAATCGACAAGGCGAAGAGCGACAATCTTCTGGCACAGGAAAAGCGCGTTTATGAACTGAGTCAGATTGAACCGGGAATGCCGTCCGAAATGCCGTACCAGATTCCGTTCAGGCAGCTGACCACATTGCTCCAGACATATTCGGGTGACGTGGACAAGGTGATTGCAAGTCTTGGCGATGTAAAGGAAAGTCAGGTTGAGTGCCTCAAGAGACGCTGTGCATGTGCATGGTACTGGGTCAAGGAGTGCGCACCCGAGGATTTCCGTTTTGCCCTGATTACCGACGGAAGCAAGGCCGAGGGACTTTCCGAAGTTGAGGAAAAGATGCTCCATGACATTTGCGCGGATGTTCTTCCGAAGATGGACGGACTTGACGAAAAGGGAATCCAGCAGGCAATCTATGATGTGGCTACTGCAAACGGTCAGGAGGCAAAAGCTCTTTTCAAGACCGTGTATCTTGCGCTGATTGGAAAGGAGCAGGGACCTAGGCTTGGTTCTTTCTTCAAGATAATCGGACGCGAACAGCTTGAGAAGATTCTTTCCGTGTATTGATTTTGGATTTCGCCGGATTGATTTTTGATTGATTCGGTTTTATGATTGAAAAAATAATCCCCGGTTGTTTGATTGAATGGCCGGGGATTTTTGTTTTTTAGTCTGTCAGGAAATTTTGTTCCTTATCCGTCTGTTTTATTTTTTTCCTCCGAAGATTTTGAAGCCGCCGAAAGATTTTTTTTCTTTTGTTTTGTCCTTTTTTTCTCCGGCATTTTCATTTTCTTCTTCAACGCTTTCGGAATCTGATTGATCTCCCTGCATGACCTCAAGTTTTAATTCCGGCTGTGCTGCACTTCCGGGCTTGGTTGAGATTACGGTTGCCTTTACGCTGTCCAGAGCCTCATCCAAAATCCTGAGTGCCATGTTCACGGCTTTGTTCGCTTCCGGTGTTATTATGTCCGAAATCTCCTGCCAGCTGTCGAAAATCATGTTGTATCCTTTGTTCATGCCAACGTAGCTCTGCCATGGTGTGTTTTCTGTTTCCATAATTTCTCCTCTGTTATTATTTGTGATAGTGAGTTCCGCATTGCAGAATTTCCACATAAGATTTTTTTCCGTCTTTTACAATCCTGTAAACGATGCGGTTGTAATCATCAATCCGTCGGCTCCAGTAACCGGATAAATCATCTTTAAGAGGCTCTGGTTTCCAGATTCCGTCGTAACCGTTCCGGTCAATATCTTTTAACAGAGCGTCAAGTTTTTTAACCAGCTTTTTGTCGGAGTGAAGATTCAAAAAATCTTCCCATGCTTCATCGGTCCAAAGCTTGTCCATCAATTGACCTCGCTGATTTCATGCTTTTTAAGTTTTCCCTGCTTTGCATGCTCCAATGAGATTTTGAGCCTCGCCTGATTTTCTTCGCTCCAAAACGGATCGGATTTCAGCTCGAACGGAATCTTGTTTTCACGAAGACAGGCCGTCATAAACATGTTGAATGCGGATGTCACTGTGATTCCGATGGACTCGCAGAATCCCTCGAAAGAATATTTCCGCTCGTCGTTCGTCCTTATGCTTATTGTAGCCATATTTCGCCTCCAAAAAATTTTGTATCTACAGTGTAATACATTGTGTTATGAATGTCAAATTTTGTCCGACAATTCCTGCTAATTTATAAAGAATTTAGTGCGGATTATGAAAACCTGTGATAGAATTAAGTGAATGTTGATTAATATGGGAAGCATTAATCAGATTAGAGGTGCTTATGTTAGAGATTGAAAAACTTTTTAGGGAATATGAAAAACTCAGCTACGACGAGAGAAGGGAGATGCTTTCGGAACTTTACAACGACATCTATCCTGCGCTGGAGGTTGTGGCAAACGGAATGGAAAGTTTTGAGGTGCTTGTCCTTGCATCCTGCTCTGCTGATGGAAAACTTTCGGTCGAGGAGTATTCCCTTGTCCGAGATGCCACCGGCCTTGATTTTTCCTACGACCGAGTTGCGGAGCTTGTAGCGTCTTCGGGTGACGGTGACATACAGAAATCTGCCGACGGTATAGTTGATTTTCTCGGCGCAATCAGTAAGGAAATAAAATCGGAGATGGTCTCGTTCTGCATCTGCCTATGCTCCGCCGACAAGAAGATTTCCATGAAGGAAAAAAGTTTTATCAAGAAACTTTTGAAATAAATGTGCTATTTCCCCGGCACATCCTTTTTTTGCGGAACCACGATTATCAGAACTATCGAAATGATATACGGAAGTGCAAGAAGGACCGATGACGGTAGCGATGAAAAAAGAGGAATGTTCTGTATGTTGGAGCTTGCGAATTCCGCGATGGAGAAAACCAGGACGGATGCCGCAACAAGAATCGGGTGCTTCCGTCCAAGGAACACAGCCGCCAATGCAGTCCATCCCCTTCCGCCAGACATTCCCGGAACGTATGAAGAAAGACGCAGCGCATAAAAACATCCTGCGAGGGAGCCGCAAAAAGATGCAGCAATCCACGAGGCGCACTTGTATTTGTCCGGAGATATTCCTTTTGAAACAAGCACGTCCGGGTCGCTTCCCGTTATCCTGAGTTTCAGTCCGGGTGTCGTTAGCCGCAGGAACACAATCAATGCTGCGGAAATCGTGATGCAGATTATTGATGTAACGATTTTTGCGTCGGTCTGTGCGAACACAAATTTTTCTGAATAAAGCACGCCCCTTGTTCCGAATGCTGTTGATGAAATCAATGTGGAAAGCGATGAAAAAATCATGTTCATTGCAAGAGATGACAAAAACATGTTTGCGTTCATCTTGGTCGAAATCCGTTCAATCAAAATGGTGAGCGCGGTTGAAATCAATACGGAAATGCTGATTCCAAAAAACACGTTTCCGGTCAGCACAGTGAATGTGTAGCAAAAAAATCCGCCCAGTCCGATTATGCACTCCATGAACATTGCAAGCCGTCCGGCATATTCGCTTATGAGTGCGCCCATCGTTATGAGAAGGAGAGGGGATGCAATGAAAATGATTGAAGTAAAAGTGTTCATTTTGTCCTCCCGGATTTAAATCCGATTTTTTTACTTGCTGCAAAATTCAATGCAACCGAAAATAAAATTGCGCCCTGAATTATTCCGCTTATGTCGAATCCGAATCCCTGTGTGAGAGAAACCCTTCCTGCCGACGTGTACAGCCACGAAAGAAAAATGGATGTCGGAATCAACGCGAGCGGATTTGATGAAGCGATTAATGCCGCGCTCAAAGCGTTCCATCCCATGCCGGAATAAAATCCGTTGTGGCACGTAAAATAAGTTCCGCAGACCGCAAACATTCCTGTTAGTGCGTGTAGTGCGCCTGAGACTGAAAGTGAAATGTACGACGCTCTTTTTGATGAGAGTCCCGAGTATGAAGCGAACAAGGGAGCCGTTCCCCAAAGTTTCATCCGTCTTCCCAAAAAAGTTTTCGTGAAAATAAAACATGCGGCGGCGCAGAAAATCAAAGCGGCAAAAAAAGTCATCGTGAGGGGCGAGGGCTGCATGATTCTTGCGAATCTGAATTCTTCTTTTATGTATGGAAGCGCAAGAAGATTTTGTCCCGATCCGCCTTTTGATGCTGTTATCGCTCCGTCAATCAATGGAAGGACCGCCGAGCTTACAAGGAATGTCGTGAGCAAAACTTCCGCACCCTTTGTTTCTTTTAAAAGTGCCGAGACCGATGCCATCAATGCGCCGGAAATCATTACGCAGAGGATTGCAAACAAAAAAACGATTGCAGAAGGCATTTTCAAATCCGATGAAAGAATCAGTCCTGCTATGAAGCCTCCGAGGTATATCTGACCTTCGCCTCCGAGGTTCATGTTTCCGCATTTGAGCGCGACCGAAGAACCGAGTCCCGCAATCATCAAAAAGGCTGCCGAGTTCAGCATTGTGCCGAAATAATATTTGTTCGTGAACGTTCCCGTGAAAAGCATTGCAAGCGGTTCTCCCGGATTTTTTGAAAACGCGCAGACAGTCACGACGCAGACGATAATTCCAATCGGGATGGAGATTAATTTATTTAATGGAAGGAAGTTTTTTTTCATTATTGATTTCCCCCAGATTTTTTTTCAAAAGTGAGTTTTGTTTTTCCGCCCTCAATCGAGTAGACCCTTGAGCATAATGTGAGCGGAAAATCTGCCGCACCGACAATCAGAACTGCCTTTCCTTCTGATTCAAGCGACTGGATTTTTTTTACAAGTTTTGACTGAGCCTCTATGTCCAGTCCGTGCATCGGGTTGCATAAAATTATCAGGCTTGGGTTTTGTGAAAGCTCCCGTGCAAGAATAAGGCGCTGCAACATTCCTCCGCTGAGTGCGCTGCATTTTTCTTCGGGACTTATGTTCACCTGCGCTTCGGAAATCATTTTGAGCGCATCGCCGGTTTCATTTTTTGTCGCTGAGTATGTGCCGAGCATTTCCTTCACCGTAAGATTCGGATTCGATGCCCTGAAAGTTTTGTCGGAAGGAACGATTGCGGCATTGTGTTTTCTCAAAAAAGCTGGAGTCAATTTTTTTGCAGGTATCGTGTTTTTTTTCGACGGTGTTTTTTTATCGCAGAAACGAACTGTCCCTTTTGAATATGCCGTGTCGATTCCTGTTACAAAATCTTCGAGGGTTCCGAGTGCCGCTTCCTTCATTCCTGCGACGGCAGTTATCTGTGAAAAATCAACTTTTATCGAGGCTTCAAGAAGTGCGGGCTTGTCTTTCGGTCTGCACGAAACATTTTCAAGTGAAAGACATGTGCTGGAATCTTCTCGGGCATTTTCCGTTCCTGCGTTTTGATATGCGACGGATGAAATTATTTCCGGAGTGTAGTCTTTTGGATTTTCATAGACGGCATCCAGCTTTCCTTTTTTCAAAACCGTTATTGTGTCGCACCAAGATTTTGCTTCCGACGAGCTGTGTGTGATTACTAAAATTCCTGTTCCGTTTTTTGCAAGCTGCCTGAGCGATTCATAAAGTGATTTTCTTTCGTTCATGTCAAGAAATGCGGAAGGCTCATCGAGAATCAAAAAATCAGGATGGCGGAGAAGTGCGGACAAAAGGGAAGCGTAGAACCTGTTGTTTCCTCCCAAATCTTTTACGGGCGTTTTAAGAGAAAGCGACGGCGACCATTTTTTTTTGAGAGCCAGAAGTTCTTCGGGAGTTTTTGGCGGAATGAAAAAAGATTTTTTTTTGCTTGAAGAAAGAATTATGTTTTCTTCCGCAGTGAGTGTGGAGGCCAAAAGCGGTCTCTGGTTTACAATGGCGATTCCTTTTTTGAGCGCGTCCGCCGGTTTTGAAAAACTGATTTCCGCTCCGTCAATAAAAATTTTCCCTGAACTTGGAGTGTCGGCTCCTGAAATTATTTTTGCAAGAGTTGATTTCCCGGCTCCGTTTTCGCCAAGAAGTCCATGGATTTTACCGGCTCCGAATGAAAGCGAAACTTTATCCAGAGCGGTTTTTGCGTGGTAGATTTTTGAAATTTCCTCCAGCCTTATATCCATGGTCTTTTCCGTTTTATTTGATTCCTATTTTGCCGATGGTGACGGAAGAACTTTTTTTCCTGACACAATCTCGTCAATCAGCTCGGACATCTTGTTTCTTATTTCCTCTGGAACTGATTCTTTGTAAATCGGGTCGTCCTGGATGTATTCGATGTAACCGTCAGTGATTCCGACATAGCGTGTCTTTCCCCATTCGGTTTTTCCGTTCAGGAAATTTGTGACGGTCTCTTTTGCCGCAAACCTCTGTTTTGTTGCGACCGAAGCGATTACTGTTCCCGCTGCCTTTGCATAAGAGTTTTCATCAATATATGTAAGGTAGATTCCATGCTCCACAGCCGATGCAAGAACTCCCTGTGAAGCTCCACCGCAGATTGGAAGAATCACGTCAACGCCCTGTGAAATGAGAGCGTCCGTAATCTCCGAACCTTTTGAAGCGTCATACCAGTTTCCGACAATCCTGAAATCGCATGTGGTTCCGGGAAATGCATCCGCTGCACCGAGCGCGTAATATGGATAGAGCACGTTGTTCATAACCGGATATTCCTGTGCCGCAACGACCGCGACCTTGTGTGACTTTGACATGAGACCTGAAATGTATCCGCAAAGGTATGTCTGCTCCTTCTGGTCGTAGCTCACGCACGCGATGTTTTTGTTTCCTTCAAGCGCACCGTCCATCATAAGGAATTTCTGATTCGTAAACTGCTTTGTAAGTTCAGCCGCCATTTCCGGAAGCGAAGGGTTTGACGAAATTATCACGTCGTATGTTCCGTTCGCGACAAGTGCTGTAAGCTGGGTTGCCCATTCAGCCTGGTTCGTTCCCGCCTCCATTATGTGGATTTTTGCCTTCATTTTTTCATCGCTGATTTTTGAATTGTACTCGTCGATTCCATCCTGAACCCCCGCCGCAAAATTGGCATAGGTAGGTGAGTCCGCCATTATTCCCGGAACAAAAACGGCAACTGACGGTCCCGAAGCAGATTCCTTTTTCGCGCATCCCATGAAAAATGCCGCACAGACCGCGGAAGCCAGCGCAAGTTTCAAAACTGATTTTTTCATTATATTTCCTCTTGTATTTGTTGATTTTTTATTGCAATTGCTGAGAAGAAATATAGTTTTATTTCAAACTATTGTCAATTGGTTTTATATAAAAGTTTTTCGCGATTCTCAGTCCTAAATGCCAAGAAGGTGGACGGGAAAGCAATATGAGCTCTCATTCAGCGCACGGATTTTTTCACAGCAGTCAATTACGATGCCGTTTTTAATTTCCGTTTTGTATTTTTCCAGCACCCTGAAATTTTTTGTCGGATTTTTCGGTGAAATTCCTTTTTTGATTTCTATTGGGTAGATTCCTTCCTCGTTGACGTAAAGAAGGTCGATTTCCTTTTGGTCGATGTCGCGGTAGTAAAAAAGATAGTCGCGCGGCTCCACGTTGAATGCGAAAAAATTCTTTACAATCTCGCTGACAATGTATGTCTCAAAAAAAGCACCTCCCATGGCGCAGTTTTCAAGCATGTTTGCGTTAGGCCATTTGCAGAGGAATGCGCAAAGACCTGTGTCCATGAAGTACATTTTCGGAGCCTTGATGATTCTGTTTGAAATGTTCGCCAGATATGGTTTCAGAAGATAGATTATTCCGGAGGTTTCAAGAATTGAAATCCATTTTTTACAGGTCTTCACATCGATTCCCACATTGTTTGCTATTTCCTCATAATGGAGTTCCTGCGCAGTCCTCAATGCGACGATGGAAATGAAATTTCGGAATTGGGTTTCACTTGATGCGGAAATCAGTTTCCTTACATCCTTTTCTATATATGTGTTAACGTATGATTTAAAATAAATGTCCCGCTCGGATACGCCTGTGCAGATGTCGGGCATTCCACCCATGAAAATTTCTTCAAAGATTTTGCTCCTTGTTTTGTACGGAATTTTCGTTGATGCCGCACGCGAAATAAGTTCATGGATTTTTGGCGTGAAAAGACGGCTTTCCTCCTGGAGTTTTTCAATCTGGCTGAATGATGACATTTCTACAACCCCGCACCGGCCTGCAAGCGAGTCGCTTATTCCCTGCTGAAGTTCAAAGCGGTTGGAGCCTGTCAGAATGTACATGAGGCTGCGTTCCTCATTGTTTTTGAGCCATACTCTTCTTTGTGCGTCGATTTTGATTTTTATTTCGTCAAGCAGTTCTGGAACTTTTTGGATTTCATCAATAATCACCGGCCATGGATTTGATTCCAAGAACAGTTTCGGATTTTCGGAGGCAAGTTTCCGCTCCTCAATGTCATCGAGCGTTACCCTGTGGAAAGATTCCGGGAATACATAGTCCAGCGTCGTGGATTTTCCGACCTGCCTTGGACCGTAAACCACAATGCAGGGGAATGAGTTGCCCATATCAAGAATCGTTTTTTCGACGGTACGCTTTATGTACATCGGTCTTACCTCTGAAAACAAAAAAATCCGATGAAAACGGTAGTCGATTCCCTGTTTCATCGGAAAATATTGTATTACATGATTTGGAAAATGTCAAAATCCCCTGTTGCGAAATATGGCGGCTTTCCACCTTTTTTCGAAGTACGTGTGATTGGAGAAAGCAGTTGGTTATTTTTTTGCTGCCGCAAGTTTTTCAAGCAGCTTGATAACGGACCTGCGGCTATTTTTTTTTCAGAAAATCCTGAACTCCTTTTCCTTTTGTGGAGCGGGGTAGCGGTCTTTGTTTGCCTTGTAGTAGTCCATTACCGGCTTTGCAAAGAGCATGTCCTCGTGGGCGATGTGGGAAAGAATCCAGTCGTAGAGGAATTTTACGAACTGAATGGCAGACGTGACCGAGACGGATGAAAAATTCTGGGCTGTCTCAAGGATTTTCCGGGTGAACGCCTCGTGTTCTTTTTTATGCCTTTCGTAGCCGTCGTATCCTGCCGCCTTCATCAGTACCTCTTCATCGTGGAAGTGGGTCTGTACGTAATCGGTACATTCGCGGAGTGCGGATGCCAGGCTTCCTTCCCAGTTGAGTCCTTCCGGCGAGCTGTTTTTCATTATGGCCGACCGTAGGTTGTTGCAAAGGACGACAAGCTTTTTATGCTGCGCGTCTATCGTTGGAATTCCTGTTTCAAATTTCGGATTCCATTCTATATATGCAGGCCCTTCATCTTTATTTTGCTGTGTACTCAAAATGCGCCCCCTTTTAATCGGTTCATTTTACCAGAATTCCTTCATTTCCGCAATGTTTTTACTTCTGAAGCTTTTCCACAGCCCATGTAGGGACAGTCCCTTTTTCATATCCGTATTTATTCTGATAAAGCGCAATCGTCTGAGAGATTTTGTTTGCATCTTCATCCTCATAATTAATACGGATAAGACATTCTGTCATATTGTTTTTATTTGAATCAGAACTCAAGATTTCTTTCCAGTTTTCCAGTCCATTCATTCCACTGTCAGCAAGGTGGTTTTCATTGTTATATACGTAGGCCGGCCAGAATGCTTCATTTCCATTGCAGTTATACGAGAAAGTAAGCTCCCATGTATAATTGCCCCATTTTGAAGCGGCTCCATCCGGTACTGTAAGTGTCGGACTGTTTGTAACGGCAAGGGGAGTTTCTTCAGAAATATTCCAGACCATTACCGGTGCGGTGACAAAATTTGGCTCTGTCCAGCCTGCGGAAGTTGTCGTTACAGTTCCTAAATCCATGTCGAGCTTGGAAGCCCAGTCGGAAAGTGTGAAGACGGCCTTGTAATCATAGCTTTTTCCTGATTCATAATAATAATCCGTAAAATGTTTTTCACCGTAATTGCCATTGCAAAAACCGATTTCCCTGTAGGCAGATTCCGGGTCAGAATGGAGCTTCCTGAAAATATGGGTCTGCTGAACTTCTCCCGGTGTGGTGACATAGAGATTGATACCAACGTTGTCTGCGGGAGGCACGACAATAGGGCGTGTAATTGAACCTACAATTTTTGTATAATCCAATCTGCTTAAATCATAATTTTTTGAATACCAGAAAAAATCATCGCCACTTAGTTTAAAGTTAAAAATGACATCTGTAAGAATATTTTTTCCGGAATGGAATCGCTCATTGTATTGTTCATTGGGTATGGTTTCACTGTGGCGGTTTTCACTGAAACTGCATCTAATCCTGTTATAGTTGTAGGCATATTCAATCCACCAGTCAAGCTCCGGCGAATTGTTTTCATTGTTCTTCCATTCAATGGCAGAACTGTCTGCAATGGAAAGAGTCTTTGTGTCTTGATTCCAGGTCATTTGAGCATTAAAGCTTGGAAACTCCGCACCATTGTAGCCGCTTTTGTGGTAGCCAATCTGTGTTTCCGTAGGGTCGCTGCCTTCATATTCATAAACAGCCATATATTCATACCAGCTGTCCTTTTTCACTTCATAAAGATCCTTAAAACTTTTTGTCCTGTTGGAAGCGTAGTCTGGTGAGTTTGAATCAAATCCTTCGCCGGCAATATGTTCCCAGTCTTCATTTACCGGAGTGTACGAGGAACCATTTTTAGTTACCTCCCTGCGGTACAGGTTCACACAGCTTGAATTTTGTGGAATCGCCACGCTGAGAACGATAGGATTTTCCCCTGGCTCTTCAGTCGCTGCTTCCGGATTGTATTCTGTAGTGCAGGAAATAAGTGTAGAGCTTATGATAAGAAACGCCGCCATTGCCACTGTGACAAAAGTTTTTTTCAGTGATTTCATAGACAAAAACCTCCTGCATTTTTATCCTTGGATTTTTTGGGGCGAACAAACTTGTAAAAAACGATTCTCCCCTAAAACGTGAGGGTATTTCCCTATAAAACCATGTTAACCCCGAACTGCATATTTTTCAAGGAAAAATTTTGTCGCAGACAAAGATGGGTACGTTGTAATCAGTCCAAAAGAGAACGCTCCACGTTGGAGTTCATCTTCAGAAGCAGCGAGAGCAGGGTGGATTTTTCCTCTTCGGTGAATCCGCGGTAGCATACGTCCAGAAGCGACTTGGAGATTTCACCGGTCATGCTGTTCATGCGGCGGCCCTTTTCTGTGAGCGAAATCAGCTTGATTCTGTTGTCCCGTTTGTCGCTCTGTTCCTCGACAAGCCCCTCCTCGACAAGACGGCGAATCAGAACGGTCGTTGTTGATTTGTCCCGGTTGATTCTTTCGGCTATCTCCTTTTTGGATAGCTGCTTTTCTATTGAAAGAAGATAGAGTATGAATCCATGTGACGAAACGAATTTGCCTTTTTCCGGCAGCCTCCTGTTTGTAAAATCCGCCGTGACCGTGTGCAGGTGCGAAATCAGCGAGACCACCGAATCTTGAGTGTACTCCAATGCCGTCTCCTTTTTTCTAACCATTTTATTAGCTATTCAGCAATAGTGCAAGGAAAAAGATGCGGTAAAAAATCATTGACCGCAGCGGAAAATTCATGTATCTTCTATAACACTATGTTTAAGTTTTTTCTGAAAAAAAATTTTGCTGATATCTGGGACAATGCGTTCCATCTTCTTATCGTCAACCTGACATATATGGTCATTGGTGTGGGGGCGTTTTTTACGTTGTTCGGAATCTTCCGCACGGGAATCGATGAGTATCAGAAATACCTGTTCATGCTTCTTGCGATTGTTGTTTTCAGCGTGGTAGGCCATGTCTTTGTGTTTGCGGAGGGAAAGAACTGCGAGTCCATTTCAAGATACGAAAAGGCCAAACTCGGGGCATATTTTTCCAACATAAAGTCCTGCATCAAGGATGGAATGCTGTATGGGCTTTTTGTTGCAATCCTTTTTTGTGTGGCGGTGGTCAGCATACCCTATTACTTCCGTCTTTGGCTTCCCGTTGATGGAACTTCAACCAATTTTGTGGGGCTGCTTCTGATGCTGATTGTCATCTGGGCGGAACTGATTTCCCTTCTCTCGCTTCAGTGGTTCATACCGATTAGGAACATAATGCACAATAACTTCAAGAAGTGCCTCAAAAAGTCCTACATAATTTTCTTTGACAACGTGGGATTCTCAATCGGGCTTGCGTTTGTGAATCTGGTCAACCTGTTGATTTCCGTTTTCTCTCTGGGGATGTTTCCAGGTCTTTCCGGAATGCAGCTGTCCGCGACCGATGCACTGCGTCTCCGCCTGTACAAATACGACTGGTACGAGGTGAACCCTGGAATGACCAAGGAGCAGAGAAAGGAAGTGCCATGGACCGAGCTTCTGGCCAACGACAGAAAACTTCTTGGAAAAAGGACCCTCAAGGGCTATCTTTTCCCATGGAAGGAGTAGGGTCGCAAGTTTTTGATTTTTTTGTTTCCATAAACCAAAATCTTGGTGTATAATGGTCGATATGAGAAGTCTTAGAGTACGTATAAGTTTTATCACACTGATTATAATGGTGCTGTCGTTTGCCTCCATCGCGATTATTGCAATCAACAGCGCAAAGTCCAGCCTTGAGAAGCAGATGGAGAAGACCCTTGTGGAAACGGTCCATGCCAGCGCGGATTCAATCAAGGATTTCAACGACATGGAATTCAGAATGATTGAGACTTTCGCAACTCTCCCGGAGATACGTGACTCCAGCATCGACCTGCTCGAAAAGACCCATGTTATTTATGGTTCCATGGGCGGCGCTGACTCCGACTACATAGATGTCTGCATCCTTGACAGCCATGGTTTTGCGTGGATTCGCGACGGAGAGAAGAAGGTGACGTTCAGCGAGCGGAAATACTTTTCGGAACCATACGGCACTGGAAAAAAATACCTTTCGGACCCATTTGTCAACAAGGTGACGGACGAGCCATCCGTTTTCTATTCGGTCCCTGTGTTTGACCAGAACGGCAAGGTGAACAACGTCATTTTCTGTGTTGTGGATGCCTTCAAACTTAGCGAGCTTGCCGTGAACCACAAGGCTGGAAACGACAGGCCATCATTTCTTGTGACGCTTTCAAATGGTGTCGGGGGGGAGAACGAGGCCTACAATGAAATCCATTCAAGGGGAATCATAATCGCGTCAGACCAGCTTTTGGACAAGAATGCGAAAACGGAGGATTTTGCCACCGAAAACATTTTCAAGACAGCGCAGGCCACCGGGGACAAAAAATACATTGACGCAATCGAGCGGATAAAGACGGAGCAGAGCGGCTGCCTGAAATACACAAAGGGAAAGACCAAGTACATCATGGCATTCGAGAAGGTTTCCGACACGGACTGGGTTGTAATGAACGAGGTTCCCTACAGCGATTTTGAGAACGATGTCAACGGGCTTCGGAACATAATCATAATCTATGTGAGCGTTCTTACAGTTCTTTCCGTCCTTATCGTCGGATTCGTAATCTCGCGCTCAATAAAGCCGCTGAAAAATGTGGAGTCCGCAATCAACGACATTGCCACGGGAAACGCGGACCTCACCAAGCGCATACCGATTGCAACCAACGATGAGATTGGCTCGGTGGTCAAGGGGTTCAACAAGTTTGGCGAAAAGCTGCATGGAATCATCGTGGACATAAAGGGCTCCAAGGACGCGCTTACCCAGGTTGGAAAAGACATGGGGGAGAATGCGGTGGAGACTGCAAACTCGATTTCCGAGGTCTACACGAACATTGAGGACATGGAGCGGCAGATTAAGACCCAGGGAGACAGCGTGAGTCTTACGGCCAATGCGGTGACGGAGGTTTCCTCGAACATTGATTCGCTGGAGCAGATGATTCAGACACAGTCCGACGGTGTGGCCCAGGCTTCAACCGCTGTCGAGGAAATGATTGGAAGCATCACTTCGGTCAACGGTTCTGTGGCCCAGATGGTAAGGTCGTTCGACGAGCTTCTTAAAAAGACCCAGGGCGGTGTGGCCAAGCAGAATCTTGTCAGCGACAAAATCAGGGAGATTGAGAACCAGTCCATAGTTCTTCAGGATGCGAACATTGTCATATCACAGATTGCGGACCAGACAAACCTTCTTGCGATGAATGCAGCCATAGAGGCGGCCCATGCGGGTGAGTCCGGAAAGGGATTCAGCGTGGTTGCGGACGAAATCAAGAAGCTGTCCGAAAATTCACAGCGCGAGTCAAGCAAAATCAGCGACCAGCTCAAGCAGATTGAGAATTCCGTGAAGGACGTGGTTGCGGCATCGGGGGACGCGTCGGAGGCCTTTAAGCAGGTTGTGACACTGATTGACCAGACAAACAGCATAGTCCGCCAGATAGGGCTTGCGATGGAGGAACAGACTTCCGGCTCCAAGCAGATTGGGGACGCGCTCCATGTTATGAATGACGCTACAAGCGAGGTCCGTTCGGCCAGCCACGAGATGTCAATAGGAAACAAGTCAATCCTGGAGGAAATAGCGAACCTTCAGAATGTTACCAACGCGATGAAGGAGAGTATGCAGCGGCTCATATCCGGTGCGGACAGAATCAAGTTTTCCGGCAGCGAGCTGAATGAGATTGCCCCGCAGGTACAGTTCTCAATCGACCAGATTAGCGCGCAGATTGACCAGTTCAAGGTGTAGCCCGATTTGTTGGAATCCGATTAAATGTGCAAAAAACTGTAGAAACTAAGGCTGGTTTGTGATAGAATATGAACCCGTCCGTCTGGAACACGTTTTTCATGCGGCGCGAAATTGTATCCGGTATAAACCAATGCCGGTGTTTAGGAGTTTTTTATGGAAAAGCAAGTCGATCATTCATGCACATTGGATAAAATCATAAGTCTGTGCAAGAGAAGGGGTTTTGTTTATCAGGCCAGCGAGATATATGGCGGTATGGCGGGCGCATGGGATTACGGTCCGCTCGGAGTTGAGTTCAAGCGCAACATCCAGAACGCATGGTGGAAGGAGATGACCCAGCTTCATGACGACGTTGTTGGTCTTGACTCCGCAATCTTCCAGCACCACACCACATGGAAGGCTTCGGGACACGTTGACCATTTTTCCGACCCGATGATTGACTGTCTTGAGTGTCAGGCACGTCACCGCGCGGACAAACTGATTGAAGACTTTGTTGCCGCAAATCCAGACAAGGCACCTGGAAAACCTGTTGACACCATGAGCCACGAGGAGATGAAGGCTTTTATCGATGCGAACATCAACTGTCCTGTCTGTGGAAGCAAGGAACGCAAGTATACCGCCGTCCGTGAGTTCAACCTCATGTTCAAGACCTACCAGGGACCAATCGCCGACGAGTCTCACCTTGTTTACCTTCGCCCGGAGACATGCCAGGGTATTTTCACAGACTTCAAGAACATCGTTCAGTCAAACCGCATGAAGGTTCCTTTCGGAGTCGCTCAGGTCGGAAAATCATTCAGAAACGAAATCATCTTCAAGAACTTCATCTTCCGTACATGCGAGTTCGAGCAGATGGAAATGGAATATTTCTGTAAGCCCGGAACCGAGGATGAGACTTTTGACAGATGGAGGAAGGACCGCTGGGCTTTCTACATCAAGTATGGTATCGCGGAAAAGAACCTGAAGTGGCACCACCACGACAAGCTGGCCCACTACGCAAAGGATGCCTACGACGTAACATACAACTTCCCGATCGGATTTGAGGAAGTCGAGGGAATCCATTCGCGCACTGACTTTGACCTTTCCCAGCACCAGCAGTATTCAAAGAAGGACATGTCATACATCGACCAGGACGACGGAAACAAGAAGTATGTTCCATACGTAATCGAAACTTCCGCCGGACTCAACCGCAACTTCCTCATGTTCCTCTGTGAAGCTTATGAGGAGCAGAACGTTTCTACCGAGGAAGGAAAGGAAGACTACCGCACTGTCCTCCATCTGGATCCACGCCTTGCGCCTGTCACCGTCGCAGTTCTTCCGCTTATGAAGAAGGACGGTCTTGCTGAAAAGGCACAGGAAATTCGCGCGGAACTCAAGCATGAATATGTGACCGACTATGACCAGAGCGGAACGGTCGGAAAAAGATACCGCCGTCAGGATGAAATCGGAACTCCTTTCTGCGTGACGGTTGACTACGACACAATCACGAAGGACAGCCCGAATTTTGACACCGTTACAGTCCGCTTCCGTGATTCAATGGAGCAGGAGAGGGTCAAGCTTTCCGAGCTTTCAGGATTCCTCCACAACGCAATCCGCAACTACAAGCCTGTGGAAAAGAAATAGCTTGGGTCGGTCGGGTTTTTGTCATGGAATTTTTGGCATTGGGAGGGACAGGTCTTTTGGTGAGCCGCACTGGTTTCGGTGCGATGAGCCTTGACTGTCCAAAAATCCAGAATCTTGGGGACCAGGCCGAGCAGCAGGTTTGTGCCATGGTTCGGAAGGCATATATCGCCGGGATGAATATCTTTGACGTGTCGCACACCAAGCCCCTATGTGAAAAACGTCTTGGGGCTGCCCTGAGCGGAATCAGGGAGAACGTGGTGATATGCTCAAAGTCTGATGCCCAGTGCGTGTCGGATTTTAGGCGCGATCTTGATGAAAGTCTTCTGAATCTTGACACCGGGTGGATTGACATCTACATGCTGGACGGACTGAACCAGGTCCCGACCGACAAATCTCCCGACCGTCTGTACAACGAGCTTTACAGGTGCAAGGAGCAGGGGGTCATCCGTTTTACCGGGTTCGTCACCGAGGATACCGACCTTGCCCGTGAGGCAGTCCTTAGCGGTCTTTACGATGTGGTGCAGTTTCCCTTCAACATGCTGACCGACAAATCAACCGAGGACGTGGTCAGACTGTGCGCCGAAAGACAGGTTGGCTGCATCGCGTCCCAGCCCATGTGCAAGGGGCTTATAACCAGCGCGCCGCTTGCCCTTGGATTTTTTCTTCAATATGACAATGTTTCCCCGGTCTGGGGTGTTCAGGATTTGGAGGAGCTGGACAATATAATCTACCTGAACAACCATCCCCCGCGCATTGACGAGCAGTTTCTTTCTGACATTGCGCAACAGAGGGCGTTGTTCGAGTAGGAAGGTTTTTCTGTTAAGACTGGGGCTGGCTAGGTGGTTCTGTCTGGACCTGCGCCTGGTTTTGGACCGGAGCCTGTGTCTGTACTTGAGCCTGCTGCGGACTTTTTTTCTTCAGAGCCGTTATTATGTCGTCGGATTCCGCCTTGTCAAGCACACGCACAATTTTGTTTCCATTTCCGTCCGTCTGTATCTGCTTTGGATTTCCCCTTGCGTCCTTTTCCGTGAGAAGCTGGACAATAGGGTTCGTCGGATTTGTCGGCGAAACATCCACAACCTGCGCGACCTGTCCGTTCGAGAGATAGACGTATGCGCCAATCGGGTAGAGCGAGAGGCTGAAAAGAAGTGCCTTGAGGATTGTGTCGTCGTAAAGTTTCTTTTCGTTCTTCATCATCTCAATCATGGCGTCGTAGGATGAGCGTGCCTGCCTGAATTTTCTTGGGGCCGTTATTGCCTCGAAAGAACATGCCACCGCTATTATTCTTGCGTAGAATGAAATCTCACCGCCACGCCTGTGTCTTGGGTAGCCGCTTCCGTTTTCCCTTTCGTGGTGGTCAAGGACTCCAAGAAGTATGGGCTGGGAGAAGCTGTATTCCTGCAGTATGTTGTAGCTGAGGAGAGGGTGGGTCAGAATCTGGTTTTTCTCCGCCACAGTCAGAGGCTTGTTGTTGATGTAGAGCTGCGGCGAGATTTTGAGCATACCGATTTCATGCAGCATTGTCGCGACTCCAAGCTCCACAATCTTCGGCTGGTCCATCTTCAGCTGCATCGCTATGGACAGAGCAATCACCATGGACCGGAGGCTGTGGAACACGATGAAATTCTTGTTGAAAAGAGTTTCGTCCGGTGAAATCCTGAGAATATATCTCCTGTGCTCCTTGATGAAGTCGCACATTGCGCCTACCGTACCGAAAATCTCCGCCTTCTTGAATTCCTTGTGCGTCGCGTAGAATGTGTAGACCTTGTTGATGTATTTTAGGAATGCGTCGTAGACTTCCTGGACAAGTTCCATGTGTCCGCTGTCGTTGGTCATCTGGTTCTTTTTCTGCTCGGCCTTCTCCAGCGCCTCCTTGATGTCCCCGTCTATTTCTGTTGATTCACCCTGGACTTCCGGCTCGATTGGCTTGTCGTCCGCTATGACTATGACTTCCTCGGTCTTTTCGGCTATGGCCTTTTTTGTTTCGTCTGTTACGGTGGGTGTCAAGGGTTTTTGGACCAGCTTGCCTTCTGATGTCACCGACTTGAAGTTCCACATCAGCAGGGCCTTGATTGTGTCCTGGGCTAGAGGGCAGTTCGCCGGACAGACTAAGAACTTGTTGTCTATCATTAGGTCAGAAGAGTATTCGTTGTTTGCCTTGAGATCTCCAACACTGAATGTTTCCATAAAAGGGTCCCTCTTTATTATTATTTTACAGGAATTCCGTCTGAAGGGGAAGGTCCGCCCCATAAAATTCCCTCTCTTGATTTTCGGCTTTTTCAGTTTGATTTATAAGTCTTTTTCGCTGGGGGGCATGTCCGTGGGCAAAAAAAAAGAACCAAGACTGGCCTTGGTTCTCGTGGATTTCAAATCTCTTTTCAATGGCCGTCTGGATGTCGTTCGTGACCCGTCCATTGGAAGTGATTCCCATCAATTTTATTATCGGACCGCGTGTTTTGGACTTTAGGAATTTTTTTAAATAAAAAAAAGCCCGTCCCCGTTGATGGAGGCAGGCATTTTCAGCGTATCCTGGTCCAGAATCTAGTACCAGATTGCGCTCTGGTCTTCCCAGTCGATGATTTCATCGGGCTTGAAGAACAGGTTGATTTCCCTTTCCGCGCTTTCGTTGCTGTCGCTGGCATGGATGATGTTGTGGGATGTGTGGGAGCAGAAGTCGCCCCTGATTGTTCCCGGCATTGCGTCGGCTGGATTTGTTGCTCCAGTCATTTTGCGTACCAGTGGAACACAGTCGTCTCCCTGCCAGACCATCGCAACCACCGGGCCGCTTGTTATGTAGTCCACCAGCGGGTCATAGAATGCCTTTCCCTTGTGCTCGGCATAGTGTTCCGCGGCAAGCTCAGGGGAAATGTTCATCAGCTTGAGTCCAACAAGCTTCAGTCCTTTCTTCTCAAGGCGACTGATTACCTCACCTACGAGCCTGCGGTTCAATACACCGGGCTTCAACATTGCAAAACATCTTGTACTCATGGCAAGCACTTTAGCATAGATTTTTTTTTTTTGTCAATAATGTTTTTTCATGCCGAAGACCTGTTTCCCATGCCCTTGAATTATTCTGTTTTGGGTGTATAATAGAAAAATATTCTGTTGGAAGGTGTGCTTATGGAGTCTAAGACTGTTGGTATCATTGGTGCCGGTGCCTGGGGAACCGCTATGGGTGCGGCTCTTGCGAGGGGCGGACACTCCGTTGAAATCTGGGCCATGGAGGAGGATGTCGTTGAGTCAATAAACAATGACCACGAGAACCGCCGCTATCTTCCGGGCTACAACCTGAACCCAGGACTTACAGCGAGCGGCGACATCAAGAAGGTTGCCACGGACAAGGAGTTCATAATAATCGGAAGCCCCTCCCTTTACCTTGCGTCCACAATCAGGCAGTTTGTCGATGTCCCGAACATTGTCAGCGGAAAGACCATAATCGGTGCGCTCACAAAGGGATTTGTCCCAAACGATGAGGGCCTTCCCAAATTTGTCCTTGAGACCATGGAGTCGGCCCTGCCGGAGTGCTACAAAAATTCCACCGTCTATATCGCGGGTCCTTCCCATGCCGAGGAGGTTGCCCTTGGCAAAATCACCGGGCTTATAACTGCATCCGACCACCACAGGAACGCAATCCGCGTGAGGGACCTTCTTCGTGTGCCGGGACTCATGGCCTACGCTTCGTTCGACCCCATCGGTGTGCAGGTCTGCGCTGCGGTAAAAAATGTCATAGCGGTTGTCTACGGAAGCCTTGACGCAATGGCTGAGACCAGCGAAATCTTTGGCGACAACACCGAAAGTCTCCTGATGGCCGCGGGCCTTAACGAAATCCAGACCATTGGCTTTGCGATGGGAGCGACACATCCCGAGACCTTCACATCAATCAGCGGTGTGGGTGATTTGGACGTTACGTGCAAGTCAAAGTACGGACGCAACAGACGCTTCGGTCAGGACATAATCAAGACGGACATGCTCAGCCGCTTCGAGAATCTTGACGACCTGATTGCAAACGTAAAAAAGGTTGGCTATCTTCCCGAGGGTGCGATTGCCTGCAAGTACGTCCACCAGATTGCCGTGGAGAAAAACCTTAAGCTTCCTATATGCGACGCGCTCTACAGGCTCCTGAACAGGGAACTTACCCCGATGGAATGTCTTATGAAGCTGGTCAACCGCCAGTAGAACATATTTAATAAGGAAAAAAATTTTTAAAAGGAACAGTATATGCTAGAGAAAATCACAGGCACTTTCAGCGGAATAATGAAGACGCTCAGCGGAAAATCCAAGATTACGGAAAAGAATATAGAAGAAACCGTTGAGGAAATCAAGATGGCCCTTCTTGAGGCCGACGTGAACCTTCGTGTTGTGCGCAGGTTCGTGAACAGCACGGTGGAGGAGGCCAAGGGAGAGAAAGTCCTTAAGGCGGTGGACCCGGGGCAGCAGTTCGTAAAGATTATCTACGACAAGATTGTGAAGATGCTTGGCGACGAAAAGAAGGATCTTGGTCTGAAGGGACCAGACACGCAGTCCGTCGTTCTTCTTCTTGGTCTTCAGGGTGCCGGAAAAACTACCGCCGCGCACAAACTTGCCGCAAAACTTAAAAAAGAGGGCCGCCGTCCGCTTCTTGTTGCCTGTGACCTTGTCAGACCTGCGGCCATAGAGCAGCTTTCCGTCCTTGGCGAAAAAATCGGGGTTCCTGTGTACAAGGAGACCGAGTCCAAGGATGCCGTGAGCGTGGCAAAGCATGGTCTTGATTTTGCAAAGAAAAACGGTCTGGACACAATAATCGTCGATACGGCCGGACGTCTCCAGATTGATGCCGACATGATGGACGAGCTTGTCCGCGTGAAAAAAGCCATGGACCCGGTGGAGACCATACTTGTAGCCGACTCCATGACAGGTCAGAACGCGGTTGACATTGCCAAGAGCTTTGACGAGCAGCTTGGACTTTCGGGCGTAATCCTCACGAAATTTGATTCCGATGCCCGCGGTGGTGCGGCACTTTCGCTTAAGACAATCACTGGAAAACCGATTCTATACATCGGTACGGGTGAAAAGACCGAGGATTTCGAGCAGTTCCACCCTGACAGAATCGCAAGCAGAATCCTTGGCATGGGCGACGTTGTTTCGTTGGTCGAAAAGGCGCAGGAGACCGTTGACCAGGAAGAAGCCCTCAAGATGCAGAAAAAGATGATGCGCAACGAGTTCACCCTTCAGGACATGCTGGAGCAGCTGCAGTCCATGAAGAAGATTGGCTCGATGAAGCAGATTATCGACATGATGCCGGGACTCGCGGGACAGGTTGACGAAAGCCAGATTGACAGGGCGGGACTCAAGCACCAGGAGGCAATCATCCAGAGCATGACCATGAAGGAAAGGATGAACCACCTCATAATCGGTCCGTCAAGGCGCAAGAGGATTGCAAAGGGCAGCGGAACATCCGTTCAGGAGGTCAACAAGCTCATAAAGCAGTTCGAGAAGACCAAGCTCACCATGAAAAAACTGACCAGAAACCGTGGCGCGCAGGCAAGGATGATGCAGCAGATGATGGGCGGGGCCGGTGGAATGGGTGGATTCGACATGAGCCAGCTTCCTAAGGGATTCAAATTCTAGCTGGCGTTTTTTTGTTGGGAAAAGTGGGGATATAATGATTAAAAAAACGACGGACGGCCCTCTTCGGAGGGTCAGAATCATCGACGGCTTCGACTTGTTCATAATGCTTGTGGCGGTCGTGGCCATTGTTATCAATTACACATCAAGACTGAAACAGAATCAGAACAGGCTTTCCGGCATAAGCGGATACATGACCAGCGGCAGAATAGAAAAAAGGATTGAAAAGATAAGCGGCGTGCGGTCGGCGGAGCTTGATTTTTATGAACAGTACGGTCAGTACAGCGTGTCCGTTCTTCTTACACCATGGGCCGGAAATTATGACATGTACACTCAGGACTCTCTCGAAAAAATCTACTCCATAGTAATGGAAGAAACCGGAGTGCCGGAAAACTACATCACACTCTACGATTCATCCACAGGAATGAGGATGGAAAAGGAAACAATGAATGAAATGAGGAACGGAGCGGAGCAGGCCGGTGAGATTTACGACATGATTGAACGCCTCATGGGCATTTGACCAAATCACAATTTAAAAAGACTTAACATTTTTTTTTAGATGCCGATGGTGAATGTATGGGAATGAATAGTTTTGTAAATTCAGTTGATTTACTCCAGCGCGCTCTCGATGTGCAGAGCCTTAGGTATTCTGTGACGGCTAACAACATAGCCAACAGCGAGGTTCCAAACTACAAGAGACAGGTCGTGAACTTTGAAAGCGAACTGGCAAGGGCTTTTGAGTCCAGGGACAACGAGCACAACTCCTTCAAGATGGCAACAGCCGATGCACGCCATGTTGAAAGCGAGCAGCCGAGGGACTGGCGCAAGGTGGAGCCACGCAGAGTGACCGACTGGGTATCGACATCCAAGGCCAATGGAAACAACGTGGATGCGGAGCAGGAGGCCATGAATATTGCCCAAATCCAGATGCAGTATCAGCTTTTGACCATGCTTGAAAACTTTGAGTTCAACCAGGTCGATATTGCAATGAAAAAGATTTAATGAAGCTTTGATTTGAGGAGAACGGTATGGGACTTTTTACCAGCATGAATATCGCTGCGACGGGAATGAGCGCGGAAAGGCTCAGGACAGACGTAATCAGCAACAACATAGCAAACGCCACCACAACCCGTACACAGGAGGGTGGGGCCTACAGAAAACAGACCGTGGTTTTTGAGCCAATCGCATCGGAGCATCCGGTATGGAGAAGTCCGTTCGTAAGCTCCGACCAGGACAATGGACCGGGAAAGGGTGTCCGTGTCAGGACAATCACCAAGGACACGACGCAGGGACGCATGGTCTACGACCCGACCCACCCGGACGCAATCCAGTCTGGACCGAACAAGGGCTATGTCGAATATCCGAATGTGAACATCGTTGACGAAATGGTGAACATGATTTCGGCCAACAGGGCTTACGAGGCAAACCAGAGCGTAATCCAGGGCAGCAAGGAAATGTTCTCCGCCGCACTGGAGATTGGAAGATAGCACAGCAGATTGGGGGAATAGAAAATGGACATTTCAATAGGAACATTGCAGCTTAACAGGTCCAATCCGGGACACGTTGGAACAGGAAACCTTGTCGATGTCTCGAAGACCATGTACAGGGACCCGTTTGGGAACGTCACGAACGATATTCCGGAGGGAGTCAAGACCAAGGGAACTTTCGAGTCCTATCTTCTTGACGCGATGTCATCGGTGAACGACCAGCAGATTAACGTGTCGACTCTTACCGAAAAGTTTGTCACCGACCCGGACAGCGTTGAGGCACACGAACTTACAACCGCGATGGCCCAGGCGAAGATGTCCATGAACCTTGCCCAGACGGTAATCGACAGGCTGGTTTCCGGCTGGAACGATCTGTCCCAGAACCGATAGTTGAAAAATGACCACCGCGGTCTGTCGCGGCTAAAAAAAATAAGTTTTGATGAAAAGTGAACACTTTATCACTTTCCAACGGAATGGTTATGTGATATAATCCTATCACTTAGTCCTGAGTTTAGTGGGAATATGCTTTAGGATTAGTATTTTGTTCGTTCACGGGAGGGGAAAATGAACGAATGGTTTAAAAAAACATTTGGAACCATAAAAGAAAAGTGGTCAAAGTGGAAGCCCGTTCAGAAGTTGATTCTGATAGGCATAGTGGTGCTGCTTGTGGCGGGAATCGTCATAATGGTGTCGGTGTCTTCAAGGAAAACTTCGGTAAGGCTTTTCAATGCTCCAGTTGAATCCGGCCAGCAGGCGTCCATCATCTCGCGTCTTGAGAGGGATGGAATCAAGGCGGACATTGACAGCGATGGCTACATCACAGTTGAGAACGACGCTGTTGCAAAAAAATACCGCAGCCGTCTTGTTGCCGAAGGATACGAGCCTACACAGGTTGACCCGTACTCCCTTTTCGACACCCAGAAATGGTCCCGCACATCTTTTGATGACGATGTGAACTGGAAGAGGGCGCAGGAGGCTTCACTTGCCCAGCACCTTGAGCAGCTTGACGGAATCCGCGAGGCAAACGTAATGCTCAGTCTTCCAAAGGCGGCCACATTCAAGAACGCACAGAACCCAACCACCGCGAGCGTAGTAATCTATCCAAGAGCCGGAAGCGATGTCCTTGAAGGCAAAAAGAGCGTCAAGGGTATCATGCACCTGATTATGAGGAGCATCGAGGGACTCAAGGAGGAGGACATAACAATCCTCAACGGCGACACAAACGAGGAGGTTAGCGATCTTTCAGGACTTGAGGATGCTGACCACCAGAAGAATGTCGAGAACCAGCAGAAGTGGATTAGAAAGCAGGAGGCCTACTACCAGAGCCAGGTAGTCAACGCCCTCCAGAGCACTTTTGGCGCAAAGCGTGTAACAATCGCCAACATGAAGATTGACATGGACATGTCCGAGCGTTCATATACTGCAACGGAATACTCCGGTGTCACCATCAAGCCGGACAACCCGAATACAATCTATGACGACAGCGAAGTCAGGGACAGCCTTGTTCTGTCGGAAGAGCTTGTTGACAAGAAACACACCGGAACAGGCTACAATCCAGAGGGACCGGCCGGTGTCGAGGGACAGAATCCTCCTGTGTACAGCGACATGTCGAACGTAATTGGCGAGACCACCGAATCCGGTGTCAAGAGAAACTACGTCATGAACCAGAAGAACACTGCCGGAAAAGAGGAGCCAAAGATTGACCGCCTCACAATTTCCGTCAACATTGATGGAACATGGCAGTACCCGCTTTACGACCCCGAGACAAAGAAGGTTCGCCTGTCCGATAGCGGTGGATACGAGAGAACTTATGTACCGATTTCAGACGAAGTTCTTGCCCAGGTGACAAAGTTGGTACAGAGCGCGGTCGGTTATGACGCTTCACGTGGCGACTCCGTTGTTGTCACAAACATCCCGTTCGACCATCAGGACGAATTCAGGGAGGAGGATGAGAAATTCCGCAAGGCGCAGAGAACGAAGATGACAATCTTCATCTCCCTTATCGCAATCGCGATTATCCTTGTTCTGTTCATAGCGTTCCGTCTTATTTCCAAGGAAATCGAGAGGCGCAGAAGAATCCGCGAGGAGGAAGAGCTTCGCAGACAGCAGCAGCAGCGTGAGGCGGCTCTCTGGGAGGCAAAGGAGCAGGGCATGGAGGTTACTCTGTCCGTCGAGGAGCGGAAGCGTGCTGAACTTCAGGAGAATGCAATCGCCATGGCAAAGAACCATCCGGAAGATGTGGCTATGCTTATCCGTACATGGCTTATGGAGGAGTAGTGTATGTCAGAAGAAGAAAAGGCTGCGGGAGCGTCCAAGTCGTCCAGAAATAATGCAAGCTCCACGCCAAGCAAAAAGAAGGGCGGCGCGAAGGACTATAAGAATCTTAACGGAAGACAGAAGGCCGCCATATTTCTTGTCGCGCTTGGAACGGAGGTCTCTTCTGAGGTCATGAAGCATCTGCGCGAGGACGAGGTTGAGACACTCACTTTTGAGATTGCACGTCTCGACACAATCGACGCGGATTTCAAGGACCAGGTTCTGGAAGAATTCCAGGAGCTGATGCAGGCACAGAACTTTATCACCACCGGTGGTATCGACTACGCCCGCGAGCTTTTGGAAAAATCTTTGGGAAGCCAGAAAGCCATCGACATAATCAACAGGTTGACCAGCTCACTGCAGGTCCGTCCGTTTGACTTTATCCGACGCACAGACCCGGCGCACCTTTTGAACTTCGTGCAGCAGGAGTATCCGCAGACAATCGCGTTGATTCTTGCATACCTGGAGCCGCAGAAGGCATCCCACATTCTGCAGAATCTTCCGGACGAAATCCAGCCGGAGGTCGCAAAGCGTCTTGCAACAATGGACCGTACATCGCCTGACGTTCTCCGTGAGGTCGAGCGTGTTCTTGAAAAGAAGCTTTCAACCCTGTCCAACGAAGACTACACGGCAGCCGGTGGTGTTGACAGCATCGTTGAGATTCTTAACCTTGTTGACCGTGCATCCGAGAAGTCCATCATCGAAACTTTGGAAGAGGACGATCCGGAACTTGCAGAGGAAATCAAGAAGAGGATGTTCGTCTTCGAAGATATCGTCCAGATTTCCGACCGCGACATTCAGAAGGTTCTTCGCGAGTCCGACCAGCAGCAGCTTGCAAAGGCCCTCAAGAACGTCGATACGGAAGTTCAGGACAAAATCTTCAGAAACATGTCCAAGCGTCAGGCCACCATGCTCAAGGAAGACATGGAGTACATGGGACCTGTGCGTGTCAAGGATGTTGAGGAAGCGCAGCAGAAGATTGTTAGCGTAATCCGCCGCCTTGAAGATTCCGGTGAAATTGTTATCGCCCGTGGTGACGGTGACGAGTTCATCAGCTGATTTAGGAAACATGAAATCCGGGGGCATCTGCATTTTTGTGGGTGCCTCTTGTTTGAAAAAATACCTTTCCCGGAAAAACAAAAGAGTGGAGAAAATAAATGGCGCAGACTGTATTCAGACCAAATCAGATTAATATTAAGGATGGACCTGTCTCTCTTAAGCTTTCAAAGGAGTTTGTCATTCCAGAAGAGGAGACGGTGGAGGAGGTTCCTGAATACACGGGACCCACGGCTGACCAGCTTAGAATGGAGGCTGAGGAGTTCAAAAAGCAGTGGGAGCAGGAAAAGGCCCAGCTGATTGCAAAGGCACAGGCAGAGGCTGAGGAAATCGTAAAAAACGCAGAGTCCGCCGCATTCAATGAGGTCAAAAAGCAGAGCGACCAGGCTTCCGTCATTAAAAACGGAGCGGAGACCGAGGCTCAGAGCATTCTGACAAAAGCCCGCACGGAGGCCGACCAGATTATCAAGACTGCCCACGACGAGGAGCAGCGCATATTCGACAAGGCTCAGAAGGAAGGCTACGACAAGGGCCATGAGGATGGATACCAGCTTGGAAACCAGGAGGCCGAACGTCTTGTTGAGCGCCTCCATAAAATGATAGAGAGCGTCCAG
>CACZPR010000026.1 GCA_902783155.1 uncultured Spirochaetaceae bacterium | reverse complement strand
TTCTTTAATCTCTTAAAAGAAAACGAATTAGTTTTTTTTGGAGAAAGAAAATATGACCCGGACAGTTTTCATTATATGCTGATGTATTATATTGAAAAAACATCCATTATCTTAAAAAATCATAAGATAAAAAAAATAAAAGGTGATTCAAAAGAGCAGGAAGGTTATTACGAAATTGATGATGGCAGATATTTGTTTTTGTTTAATGATGGCAGAGCCGAAGTCTTTATGAATTTCAAGGACATGGAAATTTTGGAAAGCATTATCGGATGATTGAAAATCCAGCTTAAATGAATAAGGAGGAGAAAAAAAAATGAAGTTATTCAAAAAGATTGTTTATACCATTAATGCATATGTTTATTCTCCTGATTTAGACCTTTCTTCATTATCTTCTTGCGAGCTTGCAGTTTTTGGATTGGCTAATGCTTACAAAATAAAATTCAAGAACTGGTTTTACACTGCTCCTCTGGGATAATGCCGAACATTTTGTTTCAAGGGAAAAAGCCCTGAAGCCCAAAAGTTATAACATAAAATCCTGATGAAACCAAACCTTTAACTCAAATTCCCTAAATCTCCCTAGAATTATATCAAAATATAATATATTATTAAGGTTAGGTAAGTTTTTATTGCAAAAATCTAGGAGAGAATATGGACGAGAGAGAGAATATATTAAACCAGATTGCACTTACTCTGACAAAGCATTACGACAGCGTTTATTACGTCGATATTGAATCAGGCCGCTACACGGAAATCGTTGCCATGCAGGAATTCGAGGCCATGAAGATTCCAAAAGAGGGTGAAAACTTTTTTGCTGACTCAAGAAAAAATGCCCAAAAATGCATTCACCCGGGTGACCTTGAGCTTGTGAACCAAATCTATGACAAGGCACTGATGTTGAACCGGCTTTCCAACGGCGAGCCATATTTCGTGGTCTACCGCTTGATTGTTGGCGGGAAAATCATACACATGCGGCACAGCGAATATCTCTGCGAAGACAAAAAATATATTGTAAGCTGTCTTGAAAACATTGAAGAGGAATTCCGCCAGAAAGAGGAGCAGGAAAGAAATCTGGAGTCAGCCGAACGCATGGCCCGTCTTGATGATTTGACCGGTGTTCGGAACAAAAAGGCATTCAAGGAATACGTTGAAACCATTGACGAGAAGATAAAATCTGGAACCAATGATTTTGCATTCGGAGTCATTATGTGCGACATGAACGACTTGAAGCACATCAACGACACGCGCGGACACAACTTTGGTGACGAAGCGATACAGAGGACAAGCCGCATGATTTGCAACGCATTCATCCACAGCCCCGTGTTCAGAGTCGGCGGAGATGAATTTGTTGTGGTCATAAGCGGACGTGACTACGAAAGGCGTGACTACCTTCTTAAAAAACTGAGGGAAGAGACCATCACGAATGGACGCACACGCACGGGACCGGTTGTTGCTACAGGACTGGCGGTTTATGAGCCTGGAACCGATGACAGTTTTTCAAAAGTATTTGAACGCGCCGACCACTTTATGTATGAAAACAAAAAAGATTTGAAGGCAATGCGCATAAAAGACGACTACAGAAAAATGGAGACCATAGACGTTCCGATTCCAGACGAAAGAAAGCGGCAGCTCGACGGTCTTTTCGGAGCATTATACACTGTGTCAGGCGGCGGATATGTATACCTGGATGACATGCACTATGATTTTTCACGATGGTCTCTTTCGCTCGTTGATGATTTTGGAATGCGCTCGGAATATATGTACCATGCGGACAGTTTCTGGCAGGAACAGGTTCATCCAGATGACATCAAAATTTACAGGGAGGCAGTGGATATAGCACTCAGCAATACGGCAGAACTTGTCCCAATTACCTACAGAGCAAAAAAGGCGGACGGAACATACGTGCCGCTTATGACCAGAGGTTTCATTCTGACCGACAGCAACGGAGACCCTGAATATTTTGGCGGAATCATAATTCAAGAATAAACACGTCCATCTTTGGTGGATTTTATGGAGCAAAATCGCAGAAGAAAAACGTCTATTTTGAAGGACAAGATGCAATTCTTGTTGACTACCAAGATTATCACCAGGAGAAATATTATGATTAGAGAACCGACACATCCAGGAGAAGTTTTCTTGAAAGATGTTCTTGAACCTCTAGGAATAAACATCACAGATGCCGCAAAAATGCTGGGTGTTACAAGGAAGACACTTTCTGAATTTGTAAATGAGAAATCATCATTAAGTCCAGAGATGGCGATTAGAATTGCAAAGGCCACAAGCACGAGTCCCGAAAGTTGGATGACAATGCAGATGAAGCTTACTTTGTGGCAGGACTTTCAGCATGAGCCCGAAAATGTAGAGCTTGCATGCTTTGCATAACATGCAGTTCTGCACAACAACATCTTAAACAACTGACATTTGGAAAAATAATATGAAAAAAAAACACACGCCGCTAAAAAATCTGATGTACGCGCTAAAGCAAGTATGGAAGGCAGATAAAAAACTTTTGATTTTTACTCTGTTCAAAAATTCTATAGAACAGGTTTTCTATGTTTTCTTTTTTGTGTATCTCACGAAATATATTTTCAACTGCATCGAAAGAAACATATCGTACAAAAATCTGTTGTGGTTTTTGATTGTTGCCTGCTCCCTCCATGTCGTAATCCATTTTATCTGCGGATGGTACGAGGCATACAGAAAAATAAAGACCCCCGAAATCTACCGGCAGATTTTCCACCGCGTGATGGACATTTCGGACCGACTGGAGCTAAAGGATTTTGAGTCCCCGGATTTTTACGACCGGTATGCGCGTGCCTTGGACAGATGCGTTGAAAGCTCAATAAACATTGCAATCAAAACAGGAGTGTTCATTGGAAACATTTTTTCAACGATAATGTCTCTTGTAATTGTGGTGACTGTGGATCCCGCTCTTCTCATTTTCATGGTGATTCCAATTTTTGTGAGCCTGTATTTTGGAAAGAAAAACGCAAAGGCAAATTATGACAGAGAAAAAAACATAACACGCGACAAACGAATTGCTGATTATGTAAAACGTGTCTACTACGAAAAAAAATATGCGGCGGAAGTGCGGCTTTTCGACATCAACTCGCTGATGCTTGAAAAGCAGGAGAAGGCCGTAAACAGTATGGAGCGCGTCTCGTTGAAATACAGAATGAAATCTGCTTTCTATGCATTTTTGATGAAGGGAAGCTATTCCATACTCGCAGGAATTTTCGCATACCTTTATGTCGCGTTCAAAGTCAAGTACGGAAATGTCACCGACCTTTCAAGCTATGTAGCAATGATTACGGCAATGGCATTTTCAACAGACCAGCTCAAAGCCGCAGTCGAAAACAGAATCTTCATAAGCAACGAGTCAAAGCTGTTCCAGAACCTTGAAGATTTTTTGGAGCAGGACAGAGAAGAAAAAAAGCAAAAAACAATTATCGATGAAATTGTTTCGGTGGAGCTTTGCAATCTTACGTTCACATATCCGGGTGCAGAGAAGGCGACAATCGAGGACATGAGTTTCAAATGGAACAAGGGTGAAAAACTTGCGGTCGTCGGATACAACGGTGCGGGAAAAACAACGCTCATAAAATTAGTTATGGGACTCTACCCTGTCGATGACGGAAAAATTTTAATCAACGGAATCGACATAAACGAAATTGATTTGGACTCATACAGAAAAAGATTCGGAACCGTGTTTCAGGATCTGCAGGTGTTTGCAATGACTCTTTCGGAAAACGTCCTTATGCGCAGGCCGGAAAATGAAAGTGATTATGAAAAAGTTCGTGAGGCTCTTTTGAACGCACAGTTCGATATAAACCACCGTGGACTTACTAACGGACTAGACACAGTAATCAGCCGTGAGTTTGATGAAAGCGGATTCGTTCCGTCCGGCGGTCAGGCACAAAAAATTGCAATCGCAAGGGTCTTCGCACAAAATCCAGACATGGTGATTCTTGACGAGCCTTCATCCGCTCTGGATCCGCTTGCAGAATACAACATGTACAACAACATGATGAAACTTTCGGAAGGAAAAGGTGTCGTGTTCATTTCGCACAGGCTTTCATCAGCAAGAATGGCGGACAAAATATTTTTGATGAAGGACGGAAAAATTGTTGAGCGCGGAACCCACGATGAGCTTATGGCTCTGAACGGATTCTACCATGAAATGTTTATGCTTCAGGCGGAAAACTATCAGGAAAGCATCCCCGAAGAAATGCTCAAGGGTGCGGAGGCTTATTATGAGTAAGAAAGAAAATACAGTTTCTGTAAAACGCATGATACAGAACACGGTCTTTATGATTAGATATGCGGCACATTACGACAGGCCTCTTGTTTTGAAAATCATTTTTCTGTACGTTCTTTCAAAAACTTTGCGCGCAGTCAACGACACATTTGTTTTGAGAATGATAATAAGCGGGCTGATGGGAAATGCAAGTTTTACGCAAATACTGATTGTCCTTGGCATCTCATTTGTTTTGGTCTCCTGCCGGCACTGGACAAACGAAATGATAGACGAATGGTCAAAGGCAAAGATGATAAAACTAAGCGGAATCATCCAGCGCGACCTTATTAAAAAGAACAGCCGCATGGATTTGATTTATTACGACAATCCCGACTACTACGACACTTATGTGATTGTCGCAAACAACGCCGATGCCATGATAGAAAAATCCGTAACGATTGTGAGCAAAATACTTGGCGGCATTGTGGCACTCGTCATTGCCTCCACGATGGTTTTCAGCATCAACCCGGTGCTTGCCATTTTTCCTGTCGCAGGTTTCACAATCAATCTTCTCACCAGATTTAAAATCGAGCGTCTTGAATATCAGTGGGACATTGCGAACAAAAAAGCGTTGCGGAAGGCTGACTATTCAAAACGGGTTTTTTATCAACCGGAGTACGCAAAGGAATGTAAGCTGACCGATGTAAAAGTTCCGCTCCGAAATCAATTTGACGAGGCTCTGGACGAATCAATAAACGCAGGAAAAAAATACGCTCCCGCTCTCACATGGATTTCAATTTTGAACTGGGTCTCTGTTTTTACTGTGTTTTCATTTTTTGCTGTTCCGGCATATCTTGGATATCTTGCATTGGTTTTAAAATCAATTGCACTTGGAGATGTTGCATCGGCAAACAATGCGTCGAACTACATAAGGGGAAATCTGAACGAAATAAATTTTTGCCTTGTGGATTTTCAGCAGATTGGTCAGTATGCGGAAAAATTCAGAATCATGCTTGACTACAAACCTGCAATCGAAAAAGCGGAAGGTCTTGTGCCGGCCAAAGAGTCGCAGCCGCTCGTACTTGAAAACATGGGTTTCAGATATCCCAATTCCGAAAAAAATACGCTGGAGGGAATTTCTTTGACAATCAATCCGGGAGAAAAAATTGCGATTGTCGGAGAAAACGGTGCGGGAAAAACCACATTCGTAAAACTTCTGATGCGCCTCTACGACGTTACGGACGGAAGCATAAAATATGGCGGACACGATATCCGTGAATATGCGACGGATGAATACAGAAAAAAAATCGGTGCGGTGTTTCAGGACTACAATATTTATGCCGCGTCCATTGCCGAAAACGTTCTGATGCACAAAGCTACGGAAAGCGACAGTAAAAAAATAATTGCGGCTCTTGAAAAAGCAGATTTCGGGAAAAAACTCTCCAAGCTCCCGAACGGAATCAACACGCAGCTGACAAAAGAATTCAACGAGGAGGGAACGAATCTTTCCGGCGGCGAAAGCCAAAAAATTGCAATCTCCAGAATATTTGCGAACGACGGAGAGCGGACGATTTCAATACTCGATGAACCGTCTTCGGCACTGGATCCTGTTTCGGAATACAAGCTGAATAAAAATCTGATAGAGAACGCGAAAAACGACACAATCATTTTTATTTCGCACAGACTTTCCACGACAAGAATGGCGGACAGAATCTATCTTTTTGAGCACGGAACGATAAAGGAACACGGCACCCACGACGAGCTTATGCAGCTGAACGGAAGATACCGCGAGATGTTCGACAGGCAGGCACAAAATTATATTGTGTAGAAGTGCGCTTTTTTTTAGCCACCATACCTCACAACAAGTTCCGCACGGTCGTTTACTCCGGTCTTTTCGTAGATAAGGGAAATGTAATTTTCAACGGCGCGTTTTTTTATGTTAAGAATGTTTGCAATTTCATCGTTGGAGTGCCGCTGCAAAATCAGTTCCATAACTTCTCTTTCACGGCGGGTCAGTGCATCTGTCAGCTTGCTGTATTTTATAAGATTCGGCTGCAGTTCTTCCTGAATGAAATCTTCTCCGGAAAAACTTTTTTCCATGCACTTAAGCAAATCGTCGCAGCTTGCATTTTTGGAAACATATCCGCTCGCCCCATTTTTGATTGCGTTCTGAACCATGCCCCCTGCAAAAAACATTGAGTACACGATTATTTTCACGGCGGGATAGAGGTCGTGAATTTTTTTCATAAAGTCAAAGCCGGTATTTTCACCAAAAAAGTTCAGGTCACAAATCAGGATAAAGGGGAGGGAATCTTTTTTTGCCATGCGTTCAAAATCAGAATAGGCAGCCTCATGATTTGCGGCATCACCGACGCAGCTCCAGTCCGAATGTGATACGAACCAGCCCTTTGTTCCTTCGCGAAGCATCTCGTGGTCATCAACAATATAAAAAGTCTTTTTCATTTTTTCCGCCATCCAACCATTTTTTATATGTCATACGATAATCGTAACCTGGGTTCCGCAATCCGGCTCAGAACGATATACAACAGTGCCACCCAAAAGCTGGGCGCGTTCAACTATATTTCTTATTCCAAAATGAAAGTTCTTTATGTTCGTGAAAATTCCGTTGTTAATCTGGTCCACCATCTCCCCGCTCATTCCCCGTCCATCGTCAGAGATTATGATTTTTAATCCGACAGAAAGCTTCTGTTTTGAGCTGCCATTCAAATTCTCTGGAGAAATTTTTTTGAAAAGTACAGTCACTTCGTTTGCGCCCGCATGTTTCTGGATGTTCTGGAAAGCCTCCTGCACAATTCGATAAATGTTCATCAGCTGAGAATTGTTGCAGACGGAAAAATCGATTGAATCCTCCGAGACTATGCGCAGTTCAAAATCATCTCCCGCTCCGTCAAAAGTTTTCTTACCCAAAAGCTCAAGCGAGCCAATCAGGTTTTCGCCGGAGATTGCCGGTGGAGTAAGATTGTAGCAGAGCTTACGGATGTCATCGATGTTCTGGTTCTGGGTCCTTATGATTTTTGCGGCAGCCTCTTTGTCCGAAAGATTTTCAGCAAGCAGGGAAACATAGCGCATACTCTGGGCAACCGTGTCATGGAGTTCAAGGGAAATGCGGCGGCGTTCCGCTTCCTGGACTTCAATAGAGTGGCGCAGAAACTGTTCCGAATTGTAGATGATTTTGTCACGCTTTTTGACTTCCTGCATGTTCAGAAAAATGAGAATCACGCTGGCCAAAACGATGACAACAATAAGCCATATAAAATAGTCGAAAAGTTTTTGGTGGGATCCCTCCAGAGCATAATTCTGGTTGTAGAGATACGTCAGCATACTCAGGTTTATTTTCCGTCCGGACTCGTAAATCAAAATCGAATCCTGCTCGCCATCTTCAATCAGAGAAAGAATTTTTCTGGACTCATCAAGACAGGTTTTTATCAGCCCATCCGACTGCGCACGAAGTTCAGGATATGCCTCGAATGAATCCGGCTCGAATTTTTCAAGTTTCTTAATAAAGTTTATACATGAAGCGGCATCTTTTCTGTCGTTAAAATTCTTCCACGCAAGATAGAGGACCTTTGAGTCATAGAATTCCTCTTCGATTTTTTTTGTGCAGCACACGAGTGTGAAAAGCAAAACGAGAATCATAAGGATGAGGGGAAATTTTTTCATGTTCATTTTTTATCGTCACTAGGGTTACTGATGTACCCCCCCCATCTATACAAAAGTTTAGTATACAGAATCGAAAGGCCAAACCCTGCGAATGTGGTGATAATCCTGTCCAGAACCGTAATTGGGATGCGGCCCAGAATGCTTGAGGCAAGAACACCAAGCTGTTCCCCGGTAAATGCGAAGATGATTTTTTCCACATCAAGGCTCCGTGCGCTCATATTGTAGGCGAAGAAATTAATCAGTCCCGAGATGACGCAGCTGCAAAGGGCCGCACAGACGCTTGCCGTAAGGATGTAGATGAATGTGAAGTTGACGCTCTTCTTGAGGTTTTTCTTTTTGCGCACAAAGAGCCAGGTAATAAAAATAATTGCGAATGCGGAAAGCGAATAGAGGTAGACAAAATCCATGGAGCCGTAAGTGATTTTCATCTTTATGCAGACAATCGTGACGTTCACGACATAGACGAACATTGACGCGATGGGGCCATAAACAAAAAGGACTGCCATTGCAAAAATCATGTCAAAGAAAAAAGGCGCGTGCAGCACTTCCTGAAAAAGAGTCTCCGTAAAAAAATCAAGAACGCCCGCGACAATCACCACGAGAGAGATTAAAAAAAACTTCTTTGTCTTTTCGTTCATAGTTTCACTTCCTTACAATCGTTATAGTATAAGGTGAAGAAAAAAAGAATTCCAGTGAGTTAACTCACTGATTTTTAGTGAGTTTTTCTCACTGAAATTTTCCAGCATTTCAAATACATTCCGTCTATATAAAATCCCCGACTCTTGCGGCAAGATACAGGGGCAGATTCACCAAGGTGAAAGGTTTTCTCTGTGCTGGTGTTACGGCCTGCTCCACCGAATACTCTCCGTCATAAAGCCGCACGGCAAGATTCACGCCGGAGTTTTCAATATAGGAATGAAGCGAGCGCAGGGTTCCGGTCTTTCCACTTTTTACTTCTAGCGGCAGCACATCGGTATTTTTTACGACAAGGAAATCAACTTCCGCATTCGACTGTTTTTTCTCCCTCACCCAGAACAAGGGCTTTTCAAGTTTACGGCTCATTCTGGAAAGCAGCTCCTGACCGACAATCTGCTCGGCAAGTTTTCCGCTGTAAACGTCGCTCAAAGAATCGTCCTTGAAATAAAATCCCATGATTCCAAGTGCATGATTCAAAAGTCCCGAGTCCAAAAACTGAAGGTGAGGCTTCAATTTCAAATCTGGCATAAAGGGCAACGAGAATTCCGTTACAGGATAACGCAGGTACAAAATCATCGCACGCTCCAATGTACGAAGGGCATTCCCCACCTCCTTGGACTTGTAGCCGGAATTTCCGAATTTCTCAAAAGTAATGCGCTTGCCTGTCTCTGCCGGAGAAGTTTCTATCACATGGCGGATAATGTTAGTCTCACCCGTGTTCTTCGCATATTTTGTTACGTCATCCTTGAAAGCCGAAAAAAGATTTTCATAGACCGCAGCCACTTCCAAAAAATCCCTGGTCTCCTTGTAGCGGGCAAGTGCTTCCGGCATTCCACCGACAAATGTGTAAAGACGGAAAAGACTGGAAAGCTTTTTATGTGCAAACGCTGGCGGAGGAGTCTGGCGGTAATATTCAAGTGCCTGGGTCTCTTCCATGGCATCAAGGAATTCCTCAAAGCAAAGTGGAAACATGTAGCGGTACTCAACGCGACCGACGGGAAAACTTATCTTGTGCATGTCCATCATAATTTCCAAAAGCGAACCCGCACTGATTACAAAAAGCTCCGGCATCTCCTCAAAAAAATAGCGCATCTGGGACACCGCATTCGCAGAATTCTGAATCTCGTCGATGAAAAGAAGAGTCTCTCCTTTAGGCGAAATGTTTTTCTCGAAGCAGACCATCTGAAAAAGTTCCTTTACGCCCAAATCATTTTCAAAAAGCTGTCTGTCACCCGCCACATCCATGTTCAAGTAGATGAAAGTCTCAAACTCAGCGGCAAACCTTTTTACGGCAGTCGTTTTTCCCACCTGACGCGCACCACGCAGGACAAGCGGTTTTCTGTTCGCAGAGTATTTCCATTTTTTTAGTTCTGCGTGATTTTACGGTCAAATCCTAAAGTAAGGGCATTTTCTTCCATTTTCACCTCAAAGTCAGGGCAATTTTAAAGCGTTTCACACCCAAAGTCAAGGCAATAAAAAAAACGGAGGTTGATTTCCCGTAAGTTTTCCCGGTGAAGTTGGAAAATCATTTGCTTTTGACGGATTCGATGATATACTTACGCTTAATACGGAGGCAAAATGAAAACAAGAAAAATAATTCTGCTTTTGATTTTAGGAATGTTTTCCGCAGGGCTTTTCGCACAGAAACTGTCAGACAGCGACTTTTACAACAGCCAGCTCTCCAAGTCATTCAGCGTTTACGACAACTACTCCGATATATTTGACGTAATGGAATCGGAACCAATAAAAAAGCTTCCGGACGGTAAAAATGCCGTACGGCTCATTTCAAAGGGTTACGACTCCTGGTACGTAATAAGCCTTACCTGGTCAAAAGGCTCCCGCACGATTGATTTTACCAAGGGAAACGGTGACGGAAAAAAAATCATCAGAAAGAAAACCCTTGACGTATCGGATGAAGACGTAAGGCAGCTTGTCGCATTAATCACGGAAAAAGATTTTTTCAGTCAGCCGACTCTCGTTCCCGTCAGCGTGAGGGGAGCGGATACATGGTTTGTGGAAGCAAATATCGACGGTAAATACAATGCCATTGAAAGATGGGATTCCAGCAACAACTGTTTATATGCCATAGGACGAAGACTTTTGCATCTGGCAGGAGAAGGACCTTCTGACGAGGAACTGGAAAAGACCAAAAAGGAAATTGAGGAACAGAGGAACAGCAGAAAGCTTCCCATAAAAAAACGTTGATTTTTTCATTGCACCATTTCCAATGCCAAATAAAACCTACCTTAAGACAAAAACAAAAAAAATGGGGCTGTCCAAAAGTTATCTAAAAGATATTCGGACAGTCCCTTTTTTATGCTCAGCAAAGTGAGCAAATTTTGGATTTACTACAGAACGTCAGTTCAAAATTAGAATCCAAGAGCATTCAAAGCATTAAGTGCACTGTTTGCAGCATCAAGCGCACCCTTTGTTGAGTCAAGTGTGTCAAGTGAATCAAGAGCATCAAGCGCAGCATTTGCTGTATCAAGCGCACCCTTTGCTGAATTAAGGGCACCCTTTGTTGAGTTAAGGGTATCAAGTGCACCGCTTGCAGCATCAAGAGCGTCCTTTGTTGAGTTAAGGGTATCAAGGGCATCCTTTGCTGTGTCAAGATCATCAAGTGCATCAAGAGCATCCTCTGTTGTGCTAAGGGCATTAGTATAGGCCTTTGTTGCAGCCTCCAATTCCTTCTGTTCCTTTGACTTGCAAGAAACAAACGCACATGATACCGCCAAAGCCAGAACCAAAACTGAAACAACCTTCTTCATAATATTACTCCTTTGTTATGAATTGTGAATTGTGGATTGGATTGTATAAAAAAAGTTTATAAAAAGCAAGTGAGTTAACTCACTGAAATTCGGTGAGTTAACTCACTGATTTTCCGTGAGTTTTCTCACTGATTTTTTGAGGAAAGTATGTTTTTGATGCAAAAAATTTAAAAATGGGAAATTCAGCGACTTTAGATTACACGGAACATCTGGATAAGTTCTTTATTGGTTTTCGAATAAACAATATTGCCAAGCAGCCTGAATCCGCAGCTTTCATAAAAATGCACAAGTTTTTCGTTAGGTTCACATTCCAAAAACGCGATTTTACCGCTCGTTAGTGAAACAGCTCTTTCGATTCGTTCCATAGCAATTTTCATCAACTCCACACCCTTTATTGACGCGGAGCTTTCTGAAAAGTTCCTGCCAAATTGTGCAAGCAGAACAGCCGGTAATCTGAAAGTATTTGTATCTAAATCAAGGCTTACAAATCTTTTTATAATTTTTGTCTGAGATAAATTCAAGCTATCTGGTCTGATTGTAAGCATTTTTGTAGCAAGAGTAAAATAGCCTAGCAAATCCGTCTGTTCTGCAATATTATAGACCAGATAAGTTGCAGAAGTATAAAGTTTTGATGACTGACAAGACTTTTCCTTCAAAAAAGCTTCAACATCCTTGTTTTTTGAAATGAAAGAATCTGACAACAAAGTAAAAAGTGGCTCCCCATCTGTAGACTTTAAGATATTACTTAGCAAGTTTGTCTGCATATTGCTTTCTCAATGCCTCTATCAATTTTTTCGTATCGTCATCGCTTGCCATTTCCACGCCGGACGGCTCTATCTTCTGAGGATTGCGAAGAGACTCTTCAAACATCTGCATGAATGCATTTGTCTCTTCTTTTGTTTTAAGAGAAAATGTCTTGTATAAACTTGAAGTTGCCATACTCTGCCTCCTTTAAAATAGATTCATCAAATAAAATATAGCGTATTCTGAGGGAATTTACAACAAAAAAACCGGCGACCATAAGCATGGCCTCCGGCAAATCAGGAGGTAATTCAAGTCAAAGCGACCTGTTGTATTTTATTTTGCGGGACGAACTAAACGGCAACCTCTGCAGGAATAACTTGAAATACCAGTGTCAGCTGCGGAAATTTCACAACTTTTATCTGAAACAAGCCAACTTCCACCCAGTACAAATGGAGAGTTGTCCTCGTTTTTGTCCCAGCAGAATTCCTCAACATTGCCTGTCATATCGAAGAGTCCATTCTTATTTGGCTTTTTTGTTCCAACCTTGTGCGGATGGTCTTCACTGTTTTCCTTATACCAGCCAACCTCGTCTATTTCGTCGCTTCCGGAATACTTGTGTCCGTCATCAGCTGCATTGCGCCATTCAGTAGAGGTTGGCAATCTCCAGCCATTTGCGGTACTGTCCAGTTCGACATCATAGCTTTGATATTTACCCCATGAGGCAACATCCGTGGTCCGGTTTACGATATAGCAGGGCTTCAGTTTTTGTTTTTCACTCAGACGATTGCAGAATTCGACAGCTTCCTTCCAAGTTATTGATTCCACCGGACGATAGTCGTCACCAGGATATTTTGAAGGACTTTTTCCAGTAACAGCCTTGTACAATCCTTGTGTCACCTCTGTCTTCATCATGTAAATGTCACCAAGTTTTACAAGCATATCATTTGAGGTCATTTCCTTGTACAGCTTGTCCAATTTTGCTTTTTCCGCATCAGACTTCTTTTTGAAAATTTTCGCCTTTGCTTTTGCAATTCCCACAGCTTTTTTGGCATTGGCCTTGTCATATTTCAGAGCCGTGGAGATGGAAATTTTGGCTGCTTCCATTTCAAATTTCTTCTCATCCGCACTCTTGCTATTGTATTCGTCCCACATGTTTTGAATAATTTCATCATCAAAATCTTCGCCAGACAGGAGGTACTGTGCAATAACAGCTTCTTCTTCCGACATTCTTCCGCCACCACCTGCGACAACAGCGATAACAACCACGAGCACCACCACAACAAGCGCAATTACCGCATAGTTTGCAAAAGCAGAAAATTTTGACAGCGCGGGAACCTTTTTAGCCATGCCATTGAAAGGCAATTTGTCTATTGCAGATTTTACACCAGCGCCAGCAAGTTTTGCCTTCTCTCCCGCCACATTTCCCTTGTCTTCTGGATTTGTGTTTTCGTTAGAAACACCAGCTCCATTTTCTTCATCCGCCATAAAAACTCCTTATTAAAATTTTTAATTTACAGTGTTAAAAAAATGGGGCTGTCCAAAAGTTATCTAAATGATATTCGGACAACCCCTTTTTCTGCTCAGCAAACTGAGCAAATTTTGGATTTACTACAGAACGTCAGTTCAAAATTAGAATCCAAGAGCTTTTGCTGCATCAACTGCATCACCATAGGCCTTTGTTGCTGCCTTTGCCGCAGCTTCCAATTCCTTCTGTTCCTTTGACTTGCAAGAAACAAATGCACATGATACCGCCAAAGCCAGAATCAAAACTGAAACAACCTTCTTCATAATATTACTCCTTTGTTATGAATTATTGATTGAATAATACAAAAGGAATTTATAAAAAGATAGTGAGTTTTACCCACTGAAATTCAGTGAGTTTACGCACTAAATTTCAGTGAGTTAACTCACTGATTTTTGGAACGCACATTCTTGGTGCAAAAAAAATCCGTCTGAAAAGCTGGTCACTCCTCAGACGGACAAGTTGATTTTATATCCTATTAGTTATTGGTAATCGTGATTCCGGGAATAGTGAAAGTGCCAACATTTCCCTTGGAATCCTTGACCTGCAGATAAATCGCACCGGTTCCAATAAAAGAATTTCTTGTGTCGCTGCTGATTGTAGAAGCAGACCAGTTGAGAGTATTAGCTGTATTATAATACGCACTTTGCTGATTTTCTTCCGTTACCCAATAAACAGCAGCACCAGAAAAATCACTGCTCCGACTCATCCAGATTTCCCTAATATCTTTGTCAGGATCATGGAATTGACACAGCAATTTGTAAGTACCACTTAAACTCATTGTATAAATCCTGTAGTTCTCTTTTGTGCTGCTAACAGTACCGTCAGAATGTACCTGGGAAGCAAAAAAAGCATCCGTAATTTCTGGTGCAGTGCCGTTATCAACGACACCGGTTGAACAAGATGCAAACACAAGTGAAAGTCCCACAGCCAGAACCGCCGCAAGTTTTCCAATAATCTTTTTCATAGTAAATCTCCTCGCAAGTTTTAATTCATTGCAGAATTTTTGTGCTTGCGGGCAGAATACCCACCTCAATACTATTTTTCAAGTGAGTTAACTCACTGAATTTTAGTGAGTTTACGCACTGAATTTTAGTGAGTCAACTCACTGAAATTTTTCAATTTCGACCGGCATTATTTCATCGTACTTAGGGGAGGAGACCATCACGGCATTTGGAAAAGCGTTTTCTAGCATGAACTTAAGGGCCGCATCATTTTTACTTTTTGCAGCGCGGACGAGCGGACTTTTATCCGGGGACATCGGTTCAGCCTTATAGCCTGTGGCGATTACTTTTTTAAGAAGCTCCATGTCATTTGTCTCTATGGCCTCAATCAGCGCGTAGTATTCTTCCGACATGAAACTTTCCCTTGTCTTAAGGATTGCATCGTTTTCCCAGCACGCATTTTCTTCTTCAATATAGCGGTAGTCGGAGGGGTCCACCGAAGTATTGATTACCCGGATTACAAAATTTCCGTCCTCCTCGTCCCACTTGAGCACAATGATTTTGTTCTTATAATTCGGAGCGGGATATTCAAGGTAAAAAGGTGTGTCGCCCTTCTCCATTTCCAGATACTCAATGTCGCCGTTCCAATAACCCTTGCCGCCTTTTTGGAATCCTGTCACCATCGCAGTAAATGGAGGCTGAAAAGTTCCATCGTAGTAAGCCCCGCCGTTTATGTAAAAATATCCGGTTGACTCCCTGTACAGCGGAACGAAATTATGGCTGTTTGAAATCAAAATAACGTCGTGACCGGAAATCCAGCCCTCGCGGAAATCATCCTTAGTCTCTATCTTCCAGCGGTGGAAATAATCCCCGGACCTGTATTGCCAGGCATCCTTTGACACGCGGAGGAAATTCACAACCTCATTTTTATCAAGATAGAAAATCGGCTCCTCGTCAAATCCGTGCGTCATGTTTTCGTAGACCGGAACCCTGTCTCGGGCAATCACACCGAACATTCCATGAACTACGCTGAACGTTTCCTTACCGCGGTAAAGGTAATAGTCCATGTCGTTTTCCTGGGCGGAAACAAATGGAAGACACAGCACGAGTATAATAGAGAACAGAAAAGCCTTTTTCATCTGACCTCCGATGTTTAAAACAAGATGCTTAAATCATCTTCCAGTTCATCGCTTTTGTCAAGTTCGTCCGAATCCTCAAAGCAGCATCCATCGTCATGCCCATGCTTGATTTCGGAATCTGATTTTGGGGTGCGTTCAATCGGTGCGCCAATAAAAGTTGCGGCTGATTTTTTTTCACCACCGAATCCGCAGCCAAATTTGTATGTCACGCCGACATAGAATTTAGGGAAACAGGATTTTAAAAACGTGGCAAACACATTAAAAAGCGCATCACTGGTCGAATCAAAAACATCACAGTAATATTCTGCTCCCACACGAATCGCAAGGCTGTTTGAAAGACCATTTTTAATAGGTATAACATCAAAATCCCAACACAGTGCAAAGTATGGTGGGAAAGCCATACCATCCATAAACTTTGTAGGAACCAGTCCAACCATAAGGCATCCATTAAAAATGTCCAGACCGATATACGGATTCCAATAAAATGTCATCCCCTTGCCCATGTCGGTATACTCCCAGATTTCCCGGGTCTTTACACCAAGGCGCAGTCCAAAACGGTTGTTGCAGCCTGTAAAATCAAGACACACGTCCTGTGTAGTACCGAAAGTAAAAACCCCTGCAAAAACCGCATCGCTGACATTCAGTTCAACACGCCGGTCCTCGTTCAGCTCCTCCTTTGAAAAACCGAGCCCCGCAACAAGAGCCAGAGAAATCACGAGAACAACTTTTTTAAAACAGTTCATAGCCACCTCCTGAAATCGAAAAGCCGTCTGAACAATGTCAGTATACCCCGAATTTCGGCATTGTCTAGGTAACAGAAGGTCATATTCGCGGGGAAAAAGGTCACATTCGGGTCATATTTGGATATTACATACGTAATTTTGGAGCAGATTTTTTAATTCCGCCCCTCTTTGGCTGAACATTTGTATAGACAATCTCGCAGTCAGCATATTCATCAAGAAATCCCTTACGGTCGCCCACCCCTATGGTATCGAAGATGAATTTGATTCTATTTTTGACCGAGCCAACCGCCATGCTGTAGTCAATCGCAATGCTCGTGTATTTTTCGTTTTTCTGAATCCTGCAAAGCCATTCCGCGTCACGGCTGTTGAGTTCCGGGTAGATTCCCAAATCAAGCTTTTTGTCATTTTTTTTCAGCTCATTCAAGTCATAGGAACGGATTTGTATGAAAAAAGCAATCGCGGTGAGGACAAAAGTGTAGCCCATTTTTTCAAGGAAGCAGTCAACAAAAAACTCCATGCCAAATCTGATTTCGGACAGAATCAGTAGAAAATAGACCACAATCCCTATGGTCACTCTGATTTTGGAATACCGCTTGAAAAATCCACGGACATAGAGGGTTGCAATGCTCAAAAAATACATCGGGATGCCGATTAAACTTTTTGGCTCCAGGATAAAAACATTCGCGCTGTACAGAAATGCGAGCAACGAAAAAATCTCAAGTTTGGCGGGGAAGAAAAATGCGGCGACAAATCCAGCGATGAAGACAACATTCACAATGAACGTCACATTGTTTTTATAGTCGTCCATGTTCGGGAATCCTTTGGTGACACAGATGCAGACGTTCGCCACCAGCATAGCGACCGCCATTCCCAGAGAAAAGATTCTAAAAATTATGCGCATCCGTTTTGAATAAAGTTCCATCTTCCGCAACAACCTGTCTTTGATTTTACCATATTCCTGCCGGGTCCGCAATAAAAGTAGCGTTTTGAAACAAAGTTTGATATGCTGGTATAATAGAATAAAATGGTCAATTCTTAGCGGAGCTGCAACTTTATTTCATTCCGTGGAGCGACTATCTTTTCAACTATGATGTAACGCTCGCTCAGATGGATGGAACCGTCGATTTGGGAGGACCTTACAACATATTTCCGCTATGTAAAATCCACAAAGCCCGGTGTGGGTGGATGGAATGCGTCGGGAGATCCTTCAACTTTCCATGCGGACGGTTACATCCAGTCAAAATCAGACTATGTTCCGCTGGAGGGAATCAGTTCAAACCTTTTGTTCGGTGTAAGAAGGAGGGACGTTCAGCGGTCGAGCAGCACCATTCACAGACATGGTATACCGAAGTCGTTCCCGCGATAAAGAAAAATTTCCCGGGCGCGGACTGTGGATTCTTCTGGTTTGGAGAGGAAGCCGGAAATGTCACGAGCATGACCATAACCCACGGAACGATGGCTGTTTCTGTACCTCACAGGTCAACCGGATTTTCTTTATCTCGCAATCTTTTTGTTCAGCACCCAGAGCAGTATTGAAAAAATCCATGTCACGGCAAGGATTACCGGAATCACAAACCAGATTGTGTTCAGTCCGCCATCCAAAAAACCATACCAGTCGTAGGTATGTGAAGTCTTTCCGTTTTCAAGATGCAGAAGAATGTTCGGGATGTAGAAAAATCCGTAAAGCACCATCGGAATGATTCCCGCAAAAGTGACTGGGAACGACTGTTTTTCGGCAGGCTCAAAAAACACAAAGCTGATTATGCAAAGGAGCGGAGTCACAAGATGCATGAAAAAATTTGAGTTCATAAAATATGCAAAATAAGTTGTCGTTGTATGCGGGGCCAGAAAAAACACAGTCACCATCATCGTGAGTGTCACCCCGGTGGTCGCCGCAAGTTTCAAAACATAAAGCACCCTCGGAAGTTTCGCGCTCCTTTTTCCAGCCGGCGAAAGTTTAAAAATCAGGAAGGCCAGAGCGACAAGCCCCGCAAAAACATTCGAGTCCACAGTAAAATACTTGAAGGCAGAGAAATTGCTCGCCGAAAGAAATTTCACCTCCCCCATAAAATAAAAGCCTACAATCATGCTGACCGTAGCAAAAGCCATGGTCACAAAAATCAGAACATTCAAAACAACTGCCGTTTTTTGATGTTTGGTCATAACTCTCCCCCAAAAATTTATTTAATCTTCTATATTATAGATAACCATTATAGCATGTTTTATCGCGTGTTCAAGTGTGCATATATCTCATACTCACATTTGACAGTTAAATTAACACATATTATAATAGAACTAATTTATTATTCCCCTAAAAACTGGAGATGTTTGTCTTATGAAAATAAACGGATTGGCCTGTGCTTTGTTGTCCCTGTCTTTTCTTGCGCTGTTTTCATGCTCAAAAAAGGATGTCGAGGATAAAGAGATAACCCTTGTGATGGCAGAGGTGAATCCGCTGGAAACGATTGCCGGTCAGATGGATCAGGCTTTCAAGCAGAAGGTAGAAGAGCTTTCGGGCGGAAAAATAAAGATTGACCTCCACTGCTCGGGTGTTCTTGGTGACGTGGATTCAATCATGACGATGATTATGAACGGAGGTAGTTCCATCCACATCCTGCGCATGTCGGCCCAGAACATGGCTCCTTACGGCTGCAACAAAACGGGGCTTCTTTCGGTTCCTTTCACTTTCTCAAACAAAGAGCATTTCTGGAATTTTGCCCGCTCAGAGACCGCGCAGACACTTTTGAACGAACCGGTGGACAAGGGGCTGAAAGTAAAGGGGCTTTTCTTTGCGGAAGAAGGATTCAGGCACTTTTTCTCAACCACAAAGATAAAAGGTTGCGATGATTTTGCCGGATTGTCGGTCCGCGGAACAAATGACGACGCAATGCAGGGAATGATTGCAGCCCTTGGAGCCAAAAGCGTTCCTGTAAATTTCGTAGATTTGTATTCTGCTTTTAAGACTGGAACCGTGGATGTAGCCGAACAGCCCATAGCCAACTATCTAGCGAACCATTTCCACGAGGTCGCGCCTTACATGATAATGGACGGTCACACGCTGGGTGTCATGGAACCTGTAATAACTTTGGAAGCATGGAATTCCCTTTCCGAAAAACAGAAGCAGATTCTGATTGAGGCAGGAAAATACGCCGCAGATTATTGCAGGAATCTTTCCCAGTCAGAAGAAGACCGTGTGCGTGCCCAGCTTGAGCGTGAAGGAGCGACGATTACAGACGTTACGGATGTAAAACCGTGGCAGGATGCATGTGCCGACGTAATCAAAAAAGCGTCCGCATCGGATCCGGATTTCTATAAAAACATTCTGGACTTTTCAAAGTGAGCAAGGAAAATCGGAAAAGAAACGGTATAAATATAATCCGCCTCAATTCTTTGGCCATTCTGGTCATGGCGGTCGTATTTGTGTTTATTCTCGTCATTTCTAATATCGTAAACAAAAAGTTTCATGCAGTGGAAACAAATATAGAGAAATTCATCACCTGTGAAAAAGGCTCTCAATATATAGAAGAAAGCGCGGATTATCTGACCGATAACGCACGTCTGTTTGCCGTAACACTGGACAAGGAATATGCTGAACGCTATTTTGAAGAAATCGAGGTGACCAAAAGGCAGGAGCAGGCTTTGGAAATGATACGGCAGGTCTGCAATGAAAAGGATCTTGCACTCCAGAGGCTCGGTATTGCAATTGAACAGGCTCAGGGCCTAATCAACATGGAGCTTTATACAATCAGGCTTGGCTATATGCTCATCGGAGAAGAAAATCTCCCGCCTTTGATTAAAGACATTGCTGTCGGTGTCCTTGACAAGCAGCTTGACGGCGAGCAGCTTCATAAAAAAATCATAAACAATCTTTTTGAAGGGGGCTATCAGATTTATAAAAAGCGCATAAACGAAAACTGTAGTCTCACGGTTGACAGCATTGAGCAGCAGGTAAAGGACGAGCTGAACATGAACGCATATGAGCTGGGTGTGAATCTGAACAGGCTCAGGTTCCAGTATATAGTCCTGCTTGTTTTGAACGTGCTTATGTTCGTGGTTTTTGCTTTCCTTATAGCCATACCTTTGACCAGGTTCAGGAAATCCATAAAAAATGATTCAAGGCTCACCGTCATTGGTTCCCAGGAATGTCGGGAGCTTGCACAGAGCTACAACGAGATTTACGAAAGAAAGGCCATGAACGAAAAATCTCTTCTGCAGAAGGCCGAGTATGACGCGCTTACGGGAATCCTCAACCGGAGGGCATTTGACCAGATTTGCAGGAACTCAGCCGAGCAAAAGGAAAGGATTGCGCTGCTTTTGATTGATATGGACAATTTCAAGAGAATAAACGACACTTACGGTCATTCGGGCGGTGACATAGCGTTGAAGGAACTTGCAAGGATTCTTACCGAAACTTTCCGAAGCGGAGACTTTGTTGCAAGAATCGGTGGAGATGAGTTCGCTGTAATTCTTCCGGGCTGTCCCAAGGAAGCTGGCAACACGATTATCAGCAAGGTCGGGAAGATAAACGAAAATCTTTCCGAACTGCACGACATTAAAAATGCCTCGGTCAGCGTAGGTGTCGCGTTCAGTGAATCCGGCTACAATGAGTCATTGTTTAAAAATGCCGACGAAGCCTTGTATCTCGTAAAAGAAAATGGAAGGCACGGCTGCAGGATTTTTTCAAGTTGATGGAATCAGGTTGTCTTTCTGTAATTTGATTTTCACTTTTTTTGCAAATTTATTGAATTTTCATGCATATTTTTGCCTTTCGTACTTTTCTAAGTCCAAAAATGTGGCTATAATCTTTCTATACATAGAATCAGTATCCGAAGTAAGGGGCGAATGCTGTAGGAGTTACAAATGGAATACAATATTAAGAATGCTTATTGCAAACGTGTCTGGGACGATGTTAGCAAGCGCTATGCCGACCAGGAGCATTTTTTGCAGGCCGTGGGTCTCGTTCTCGAGGCAATCTCTCCAGCCGTTGACCAGATGCCAAAGCTCGAGGAATATGCAGTTCTTGAGCGTCTGACAGAACCAGAGCGCATCATTATGTTCCGTGTTCCTTGGACAGATGACCAGGGAAAGCCTCACGTGAACCGTGGATTCCGCGTTCAGTTCAACAGTGCAATCGGACCTTACAAGGGAGGACTTCGTTTCAGCCCGGAAGTTGGTCTTGATGTCCTGAAGTTCCTTGGATTTGAACAGGTTCTCAAGAACTCTCTTACAACTCTCCCGATGGGTGGTGGAAAAGGTGGTTCTGATTTCGACGGACACGGAAAGAGCGATGCCGAAATCATGCGCTTCTGCCAGTCATTCGTTACAGAGCTTTATCGCCACATTGGACCTGATACCGACGTTCCAGCCGGTGACAAGGGTGTAGGTGGAAAAGAAGTTGCATACATGTTCGGTCAGTACAAGAGAATCCGCAACGAATATACAGGCGTTCTTACTGGAAAGGGTCTTGAGTTCGGAGGATCTTTGGCACGTACAGAGGCAACCGGATACGGACTCATCTACTTCGCAGAGTGCATGCTCGCAAAGAAGGGACAGGATTTCAAGGGCAAGACAGCAATCATCTCTGGAGACGGAAACGTTGCACAGTACGCTTGTGAAAAGCTGCTCCAGCTCGGTGGAAAAGTCCTCACACTCTCTGACTCATCTGGATACATCCTTGATGAAGATGGAATCACACAGGAAAAACTTGAGTACGTCAAGGAATTCCGTGCAAACAAAGAAAAGATTGACGCTTACGTTAAGAAATATCCAAAGGCAAAATTCTTCAAGGGAGAAAAACCATGGGGCGTAAAGGCTGACCTTGCATTCCCATGCGCAACCCAGGATGAAATCTACGAAGAAGATGCAAAGAAGCTCGTTGCCAATGGCGTTCAGCTTGTTGCAGAAGGTGCAAACATGCCGACCCGTGCAGAAGCAATCAAGTACCTCCAGAAGAACAACGTTATGTTCGCACCTGGAAAGGCTTCAAACGCCGGTGGTGTAGCAGTTTCCGGATTGGAAATGAGCCAGAACTCAGAGCGTCTCTCATGGACATTCGAAGAAGTTGACAGCTACCTGAAGCGCATCATGACAAACATCCACGACAATGCTTACGACAATGCAAAGAAGTACGCCACGGAAGGTGACTACGTTGCAGGTGCAAACATCGCCGGATTCGCCAAAGTCGCAAAGGCTATGGTCGCACAAGGTTTAGTGTAATAAATAGAGTGCGAGTTTTAACGCTTTTTTGCAGAGCAAAAAATTGACGCGGTGCGGCAAAGTTAAAACTCGTTGAGCAAGCGCAGCTTGCGACTAGCCCAGGGATTGGTATAATAGACCAAGTGCGAGTTTTAACGCTTTTTTGTGAAACAAAAAATTGAATAACAAAAGTCCCCGGTTTCTGAAATGAGGCCGGGGATTTTTTTGTCTGTATTGATTCGAGGGAAAATCACCCAATACAGACGTATCGCTATAAACACTAATCTGCATATTTTTTTTACATTTTATATGCAGAAAACTTGTTTCTATGTGCATAAAATATTATAATTAATATGCAGAAAGGGTAAAATAATATGCATAAGTTTGACTATTCATTTTTAAATAATGGATTGTTGCCGACCCAGTTGGTAAATGTTACAGCCTCTATTTCTTCATTAAAAGTAGCTTCGCAATTTAGGAAGAAGGATTATGAAAAAATATTTACCGAGCTTGAAAAAATAGCAAAAATACAGTCAGTAAAATCCTCTAATGAAATTGAAGGAATTGTCACTACCGATGAAAGAATTGTTCAGATTGTCCAGCAAAACAGTGCGCCTTTAAATCATAATGAAGAAGAAATCTCCGGCTACCGTGATGCGCTCAATATAATTCATAGCGGATACCAAAATATTCAGTTTAATAAAAACACAGTTTTATCCTTGCACAGAACAATGCTTTCTGCCTCTGACTATGATTTTGCGGGACAGTATAAAAATGATGACAATGTAATTCTCGAAATTGATTCTTTTGGAAATAATAAAATCCGCTTTGCACCAGTTCCCGCAGAAGAAACAGAGGGTGCAATGGAGCAGCTTTTCCTTGCATTTTCGGAGGCAAATTCTGATGCAAATATAAATGCCCTGCTTTTAATTCCATGCGTTATTCTGGATTTTTTATGCATTCACCCATTCAGGGATGGGAACGGCAGAATGTCGCGGCTTTTATCTTTGCTGCTCCTGTATAAAAATGGTTTTGATGTCGGGAAATATATTTCTTTTGAAGAGCAGATTAACAAAAACAAAGCTTGGTATTATCAGTCCTTGAAAGAATCTTCTGAAGCATGGCATGATAGCAAAAACAATTACTTCCCTTTCATGCAGAATTTTCTTTCCGTTCTTTATGAATGTTACCAGGAACTTGATAAACGTTTTGCCCTCGTAAATTCAAAAAAAATTACTAAAACAAGCCGAATTGAAAATGTTGTTTTGAATTCCTTGCTGCCAATTTCTAAATCTGAAATCTGTAAACTCTTACCAGATATCAGCCCGACAACTGTAGAAGCCGTTCTGGGAAAAATGGTAAAAAGTGGAATAATCACCACGCTTGGAAGCGGCCGTGGAACTAAATACCTAAAGAAATAGGGCAACACATAATAGTCATGCTGGGCGAATCGGACATATCACTAGCAATTGTAATAAAATTATGCTAAGTTTTTAATTAACCTACAATTTTATTAAATGGAAAAAAACATGGGTAAATCAAAGGGTTCAAAAAAAGACGGCAGAGTTGGCATGGCAAAAAAAATTGGAGGAATCGTTTTCATTGCGCTGTGCTTTTGTGTCCTGTGTCTTTTTTATTCAGTTATTTTCAGAAAGCAGGAGACCATATCAATAGAAGAAAACAGAACTCTCCAGAATGTTCCGCTCTTTACTCCCGCTGATTTTGTCACAGGAAAATTTCAGGATGAAATGGAAAACTCGATTGGCGACCAGATGCTTTTTTCAAGCCAGATAAAATACGGAGTAAAACAGTTTTACAATCAGCTTACGGATGCGGCATCAAAACTTGATTTTGAAATGAAAACACCGGAGATTGTTCCCATTGAACAGATTGCATCCAGTTCCGAGCCTGAGCCAGAACCAGAGCAGAATCCCCCGCAGGAAGAAATTGTTGTTGAAATCGAACAGCCGGACAAAAACTGCTACACATACAAGGAAGTTGTTGCCGGAAAACTTTATAAGCTTGATGATTCAGGATACATCGTTGAAAAAGCACGCGCACCCGAAGAATATAATTTCACAGTCTATGACCCTACGATGCTCGCGCAAATCACTTTTCCAAAATATCTTTATTTTATAGAAACTCCGCAGTCCGCAGATTTCAACGATTTAAAAAAATACAATGCGTTTGAATATATCAAAGAACGGATGCCCATGACCGGATATGACATGCTCCGCTACAATTCGTTCGATGAGTACAAGGAGCTTTTTTATCAGACCGACCATCACTGGAACTACAAAGGCTCGTACACAGGCTACACGCAAATCATGCGTATGCTTGAAGGAAAAGATGTCGAACTTTTGAAGCCCACCGGCACACACACATACGACACAATCTACAACGGCTCCTATGCCCGGGACAATCTTTTGAAATGCGCAACGGAAAAATTCACTGTCTACGAATTTGACATTCCTCCTTACACGACCTATGTCAACGACAAGCAGACAGAATACGGTTACAGGTCCTATTATGTTTCCGACGATGATTTTCCGCACAAGACATATTCAAACCACTACGGAATGTACTACGGAGATGACTGGGCAAAAGTCGTCTATGATTTTGGATGTCCAGAAAAAGAAAATCTTCTGATTCTTGGAACGTCTTTTACAAACGCAGTGAACGAACTGATTGCAAGCCACTACAACAAGACCCACATCCTTGATTTCCGCCATTACAAAAAGCAGTATGGAAAGAATATAAACGCGCAGAAATATATGGAAGAAAACGATATTTCAAAAGTGGTTATCATCGGACATCTGACATCGCTTGGGTACAGGAAATAAAAATGGTATTCAGCAGCCTTTATTTTATTTTTATTTTTCTCCCGGCAGTTACAGTGTTGTACTTTATTGCAAAAAAATTATGGCCGAAAAAAATCATAATAAGAAACATAATACTTTGCCTTTCATCATTTTTTTTCTACGCATGGGGAGAACCGGTCTACATAATCCTGATGCTCATATCGATAACATGCAATTTCCTTTTTGCAAAAAGCAGGAGCAAATTTGTTTTTGTCACGGCAATAATATTCAATCTTGCGTTTCTGTTTTTTTTCAAATACCTTGGATTTGCGGCGGAAAACATTGCAAAACTTTTTTCATTCATCACAAAGCAGAGCATCCAGATAAACGTTCCGGAACTTGAACTTCCGATTGGAATCAGCTTCTACACGTTCCAGGCACTTTCATACATAATCGATGTGCATGAAAGAAAAACGGAACCTCAGAAAAATATAATTTCGCTAGCACTTTACATTTCGCTTTTCCCGCAGCTGATTGCAGGTCCGGTCGTCCGCTACACTGACATTGAAAAAGAGCTTTCGGAAAGAAAAGAGAGTTTCATCAATTTTGTTGAAGGTCTCAAAACTTTTGCGTTCGGGCTTGGATGCAAAGTGATAGTCGCGAACAATCTTGCAACGGTGGCGGACAATATTTTTGCTTCCCCACAGGATGTAGGCTCGGCAATCATCTGGCTTTCGGTGCTTTCCTACTCAATGCAGATATATTTTGATTTTTCAGGATACAGCCGCATGGCAATCGGAATTGGAAAAATGTTCGGATTCAAATTTCCTGAAAACTTCAACGACCCATACTGCGCGTCCTCAATAACAGATTTTTGGAGACGATGGCACATCACACTCTCCCGTTGGTTCCGCGACTACGTTTACATTCCGCTTGGAGGAAACAGAGTTGGAGTCCCAAGGCACATAATGAACATTCTTGTGACATGGCTTTTCACGGGATTCTGGCATGGAGCCGGCTGGAACTTTATACTCTGGGGACTTTATTATGCGCTTCTTTTGATTTTTGAAAAATATGTCACGCTGAAAATTATTGAACGCCTGTCAACGAAAAAAAGAATTTTATGTGCCGCCATAAAAATTGTGACACGCATTTTGTCATTGGTTTTGATTATGACCGGATGGACAATCTTCAGGTCGGAAAATCTTTTGGAGCTTTCCACGCTTTTGAAAAAAATGTTTGTTCCCTGCTCAGCCGATTTTGGAAGCGCAATATCATTTGTCGCACAGCACGCCGACACATGCAGCAAATTCATTTTCCTTGTTCCTGCGATTGCCATGTGTCTTCCTGTCAGAAAAAAGATATTCGCGAAATCAAAAGATTCGGCACTGGTTTACAACATTGAACTTCTGTCTGCTTTTCTGATATTTGCAGTCTCAGTCTGCCTGCTTATTGCCTCGACATACAATCCGTTCATATATTTCAGGTTTTAGGATGGCAGCAGAGTGTTTTCGGCGACCTACTTGAAAAAATCACGTTAAAAAACTAAAATACCAGTATGAGCGATGATTTAATAAGCGAATTCGTAGACAAAACGGCAATGGATGCCTTGTCAACTTTGATTGAGACAAAAGATATTGACGAGGTTTCAACATCTGGGGCAATCCTTGCATCTGCTTTCAGCGGGTCCGACGCGGAATTCAAACAAATCGCCGACACAGCCAGGGACGCGGAAAAAAAGCTGATTTCAAGTTTCAGCAACAATCTGGTCCTTCTCATCCAGAAGACATGGGTTGAAAAATCGGACGAAGATTTGAAGGCGAGGGTCCTCTACAATCTACAGGAGTTTACCAATCTTCTGAACAAAAAATCCTACACGGAAGCGTACCCACTTTTTCTTGAAACAGTTGACAATGTGGTTTACCTTATGTTCGGAGTGCAGACAAAATCAAAGGACTTTGAGAACTATGCGCTCAGAATAGATCCGGAGTTCGGAATCTTCTGGTGGTACATAAAATCGTTGCCACAGAGCCAGACCTGGACAAAAGGAAAAACAAGGGTTGCGCTTCTTCTTGGAATGTACTTTCTTGCAAACTACTGATTAACCGCAATTTCGTGTGTGATTTGCGGCAGGAGCTTTTTATGGATATTGATTCAATCTGCAAAAAACTGAGGACGGGCGCACAGACACTCGCGCTCCACAATGCGGCAAAAAAAAATCACGCGCTGGAATCTGTCGTTCAGTCAATCAAAAACAACAGACAAAAAATTCTTGACGCAAACGCAAAGGATGTCGAATCCGCAAGAAAAAACGGAATGACGGAATCTCTTGTTGAGCGTCTTGCACTTGACGAAAAAAAATTCAAATCAATCATTGAAAGCATAGAAATAATAATCAACCAGACAGACCCCATTGGAGAAGAGATTGCCGGATGGAACGCACCGAACGGGATGTCCATTAGACAGACACGGGTTCCTCTTGGGGTTGTCGCAATAATTTACGAGAGCCGCCCGAATGTAACGGTGGACGCATTTTCACTTGCATACAAAAGCGGGAACGCAATTCTTCTGAGAGGTTCATCTTCCGCACTTGAGTCAAACCGTGCGCTCACGCAGGCCATAATCGAAGGACTGAAATCAGCCGGGGACGACGGAGTGCCGGACGCAATCCATCTTTGTGAAAGCACCGACCATTCCGATGTGACCCAGATTCTTGGCGCGGTCGGAAAAATTGATGTCGTTCTTCCACGCGGCGGACAAAAGTTGATTAAGACCGTTGTCGAAAACGCAAAGATTCCTGTAATCGAAACGGGAAGCGGAATCTGCCATCTTTATGTTGACTCGGACGCAGATTTGGACATGGCGGCAAAAATTGCGGAGAACGCAAAAATCCAGAGACCCGGAGCATGTAACGCAATAGAGACCGTGCTTGTGGACAAAAAAATTGCGGCGGACTTTTTACCAAAAATGTCATCCGCGTTTAATGGAAAAGTTTTAATCAAGGCGGACGATTTCTGCTACCAGATTTTGGAAAATCACACGCAGAGTGAAAAACTTGTCCATGCACAGGAAAGCGATTTTGGATTCGAGTTCCTTGATTTTATTGTCGCTGTAAAAGCTGTTGACGGAATCGATGAGGCAATTGATTTTATCAACACGCACGGAACAAAACACAGCGAGACAATCATCACAAACAACAGGTCAAAGGCTCGCACATTTCAAAGCAGGATTGACGCGGCATGTGTATATGTAAACGCAAGCTCCAGATTTACCGACGGCGGTGAATTTGGGTTTGGTGCGGAACTTGGAATCAGCACACAGAAACTTCACGCCCGTGGACCAATGGGCATAAAGGCTTTGACCACCACCAAATTTTTGATTGACGGGGACGGACAGACAAGATGACACTTGCACAGACTCTTTCGGATGCAAAAAAAATTGTCATAAAATTTGGAAGCAATTCTTTGGCAAAAAGCGACGGAACAATCAACACTGATTTTTTGACTGCTGTTGCGGAGGACTGTGCATCGCTCACAAAACTCGGCAAGCAGATTATAATAGTCTCATCGGGAGCGCAGGTCGCAGGTCTTTCTGCAATCAGCGGATGGGCGCACAAAAAGGATTTGCTCTACAGACAGGCTCTTTGCGCAATCGGACAGGTGGAGCTTATGGGCAGATGGAGAAGCGTGTTTTCAAAAAACGGTCTTCACGTTGCACAGCTGCTTTTCACGAAAGAAGATTTCGAGGACTATCACCACACGCTCAACATGAGGAACACACTTTTTACACTTGTTGACGAAGGCGTGATTCCAATAATCAACGAAAATGACTCGGTGTCATTTGAAGAGTACAGCATTGGAGACAACGACAACCTTTCCGCATTGACCGCAATTTTGTGGAGCGCGGATGCACTTGTTCTTTTCAGCGACATCGACGGAGTTTACACCGACAACCCAAAGACAAATCCTGACGCGCATCTTGTTGAGGAAGTCACCGACATTGGCGAGCTTCTGAAATCGATAACGCTTGGAAACACAAATTCGTTCGGGACCGGTGGAATCAAAACAAAAATACAGGCGGCGGAAAAAGTAACGTCTTCCGGCATACCGATGGTTCTTGCGAACAGCAGCACGACACTTTCCGCACTGATGGACGGCTCGCACAGGGGAACACTTTTTGTTCCTGCTGAAAAAAATGCGTTCTCGTCGGCATCAAATTAAAAGGAGATTTGACATGAAAGATTTGAAAAGTATAAAAATAGCCTGCATTGGAACTGGAACTATGGGCGGCGCATTGATGTCGGCCATGGCAAAAAAAGTTGAGCCGAAAAACATTTTCGTTTCGGACGTTGATTTTTCCAAGGCAAAATCTTTCGCGGAAAAATACGGCATGACTGCGGTGGACTCAAACTCAAAGGCAGCGGGAAACGCAGACATTATTTTTCTTGCCGTAAAACCAGCCTACGTTACGCAGGTCCTGAAAGAAATCAGCGGACAGATTGATGAAAACAAAGTCATAGTCTCAATGGCGGCCGGGGTCAAGCTGGACACTCTTGAAGAAGTATTTTCTTATTCTGCAAACGTACATATAATCCGCATAATGCCGAACCTTCCCGCAACAGTCGGAGAGGCAATGATTGCCCTTTCCCCTTCAAAAAATGTTTCGGGCGACGAAGCGGATTTGGTGAAAGAACTTTTGAACTCGGCGGGCAAAGCGGAAATTGTTCCCGAAAAACTTATGGACGGTGTCACCGCCGTAAGTGGAAGCGGACCCGCTTATGGATTTTTGTTCATAGAGGCACTTGCGGATGCAGCGGTGCGTTTTGGCCTTCCACGGCAGCAGGCATATATCTACGCGGCACAGACATTGAAGGGAGCAGCAGCAATGGCACTGGAAGACGGACGCTCAATCAGCCAGCTGAAGGACGCAGTTTGTTCGCCCGCAGGAACAACGATTGAAGGTGTAATCGCACTTGAGAAAAACGGATTCAGAAATGCCGTAATAGAAGCCGCGACCGCCGCATTCAACAAATCCGTGGAGCTGGGAAAAAAATAAAAATCCCGGGCCGCACACTTGATCTAGAATGCAAGCAGATTTTCCTCAATCCACCTTGCAACACCGTCGTCCTCGTTTGAAAGACAGATTTCATTTGCAATCTGTTTTACTTCATCGATTGCATTTTGCATTGCAATTCCCTTGCCGCACAGCTTCAACATTCCAATATCATTGAAGTCGTCACCAAACGAGACAATACTTTCCGTGGGTATGTTAAGATTTTGACTCACAGCTTCTATGGCCTTTTCTTTTGTCGCACCTTTTTTGCTGAGCTTGTACCAAGGAATGTCGGAGAACGGAAGAAACTCAACTTTTTCAATTCCAACGCTGGACGCAATTTTTTCAACCTTTTCACGGTCCAAAGTTTTTAGGCACATTTTCATTGCAGGTTCGGTGAAATTGGAAAAATCATTGAAGGACCAGAATTTGTCCCCAAGCTCCTCACGCGAATTTGAATAGAGACCTTTTTCGTTGTCAACAGAAATCACCGAGTCCGCACCCAAAACATCGAAAGCAGATTTTATGAGCGTGTTGATTTCCTCAGGAGAAAATTCACAGGCATAAATTTTTTTGTTCCCATGAGTGACAAGCCCTCCACCATTTGTTATGAGGACATCCGGACAGATTCCGTCAAGAAATCTTTCCGCATTGACCAACGCGCGTGAAGTTGAAATGCCGAACATGATTCCATTTTTTTGTGCGCGGGCAATCACCTGTTTTGTATAGTCCGAAATTGATTTGTCGTTGTGGAACAGAGTCCCATCCAAATCCGAAAGAATTAAAGAAATGTTTTCCATAAATCACCACTACTTCATGTACACAATTCTATATGTGCCAAAATTTTTGAAGGATGTTTTTTTGTAAAGAGCGGCGGCGGCATAGTTTTTGTGATTGACAAAAAGAGTGCATGTCTTGTTTTTTTGAGCGGAAAGCGACTTCAGGTTTTCCATAATAAAAGCGGCAAGTCCTTTTTTTCTGTATGGCTCGGCAGTAAAGACTCCACCGACAAGCACACATGAATCCGTCTCGCCATTGATTTGCGCCTTGCAGACAATTTTTCCGTCCAAATCTGTCACCGCATAGATTTTTCCTGTCTTTAGGATTTTGTCCATCGCAAGTCTTTCGGCAGGAAGATTCAGTTCCATTCCATCAGGCAGGACCTCTTCCTTTATATACGAAACCTGCAGCGGATAAAGAAAATCGGAATCATCCCTTGTGCATGACCTAAATTGGTAGCCCTCCATTGAAATGTCCCGGACTGTTCCGTGCGACTCCATCAAATCAAATTCACGGCTCTCTTTTTCACTCTGTTTTTTTGCGGAAAGAACTGCGCCCACAATAAAATCAGTTGAAGACTTTTCTCCCGAGACACAAAAAACTGGATGCTCACAAAAAAACTCCCGAAGAATCTGCTCCACCGCCGAAGTCTTTTCTATAAAAAACGGAAGCACAAGTCCGCCCTTTGAATAGTAGAAAATTCCGCAGACAAGAACATCATCGCCAATCTCATTTACCACGGCAAGAACGTCCTTGTCTTTTTGATTCAGAAATTCCATCAGCTGGCAGGCAAATTTTTCGTAGGGCTGGAGAAATGTTTTCATCATCCGGTAGATTCCGCTGGTCTTTGTGGCGGAAATTATTTTTACGGATTCCATGGCCTAGTTTCTGAACGAATGAATCGGTGCAGGGATGCGTCCGCCTCGGTTGATGAAATCTGCACAGGAGAACTGGTTCACGTCGATTACAGGACAGCCGCCAAGGAGACCGCCGAATTCAACCCAGTCGCCCGGTTTTTTGCCAGGAGCCGGAATCAAACGGACCGCCGTGGTCTTGTTGTTGACCATGCCGATTGCCATTTCATCAGCCATGATGCCGCTGATTGTCGTTGCGCTTGTGTCACCCGGGATTGCAATCATGTCAAGTCCGACCGAACAGACGCATGTCATTGCCTCAAGTTTTTCGAGCGTGATGCTGTGCTGCTTTACGGCATTAATCATTCCCTCGTCTTCGCTAACAGGGATAAACGCACCGCTCAATCCACCGACGTTCGTGCTTGCCATTACGCCGCCTTTTTTAACCATGTCGGTAAGCATTGCAAGGGCTGCGGTTGTTCCAGGAGCACCGGCACCTTCAAGACCGATTTCCTCAAGTATGCGGGCCACAGAATCACCGACGGCAGGTGTTGGTGCAAGAGACAGGTCAAGAATACCGAAATCAACGCCAAGACGTTTTGCGGCCTCCGTTCCGACAAGCTGACCCATGCGGGTAATTTTGAACGCCATCTTTTTGATTCCGTCCGCAAGCTCGTTAATCGGGCGACCCTTGTATTCACGTGCGGCTGCAAGGATAACTCCCGGACCGGAAACACCGACGTTCAGAACAGCGTCCCCTTCTCCCGGACCATGGAATGCACCGGCCATAAACGGATTGTCCTCAGGAGCATTTGTGAACACGACAAGTTTTGCGCATCCGTTGACAGGCTTATCGCGTGAAACTTCAGCAGTCCTCTTTATGATTTCGCCCATGAGCTTTACTGCGTCCATGTTGATTCCGTTTTTGGTTGTACCGACGTTCACCGATGAACACACGCGCTCGGTTGCGTTGAGTGCTTCCGGGATTGATTCAATCAAAGTCCTGTCGCCCGGGGTGATTCCTTTTTGAACAAGGGCAGAAAATCCACCCACAAAATCAATGTTCAGCTCTTTTGCGGCCTTATCAAGGACAACCGCCCACTCGACATAAGATTTTTCACCGCTGGGTTCGGCAACCATGGAAATAGGGGTGACAGAAACGCGCTTGTTTATAATCGGCACACCGAATTCTTTTTCAATGTCCTGACCGACGCGCACCAGATTTCCGGCATAACGCATGATTTTATCGTAGACTTTCTGACGGCTCTTTTTACCGTCCTCACATGCGCAGTCCCTCAACGAAATGCCCATGGTGATTGCACGCACGTCAAGCTTGTGGCGCATAAACATATTTACAGTCTCTTCAATTTCAACAGGTGAAAAAATCATGTGTTCCCTCGCATAAAAATAGTCTCCAAAGTTTATACCATTGTACGAAACTTTTCAATTGGAACATATTTATAGAAGAAAAAAATGAACTCGGCCTTCCCTTCTTCCAAAAACTTGGATTTATTGGTACAATTGGAAGGATAAAATGTTGTACGTTAGAAAAGCGGAAAAATGTCCAGAAAAACTCGTCAAAAACGGAAAGTGCGTGTTCGGGGGCTACGACGGTCATCCCGAAAGACTCGACATCCGGGGGCTTTCACGTGTGTTTCTGGATTTGCCCATACCAGAATTTTTAACCAATCTCCACATAAACAGCCGGCTGACTTTTTTCTTTTCAATCGGCGAGTACATTGGGTCCATCGATTTTTTTGACGCAAAGATTTTTGGGCTTGTGCAGGTGGTCTTCTGGAATGTGGCAACAAAACAAAGATTCTCGTACCGCTCGGTGATGGGTCCACGTCGCAGGTTGGTTCCCCACAGTCTGGTCAAGGCGGCAACATCAAGCTACAAAAAATCAAGATATGTCAGAATCAGCTGGGACAGGACGCTTTCAAAACTTTCCGCAATCTTCCATCTCAAGGGGGATTCGGTCCGTCCTTCGGCAGAGGGTGCAATCAAGGCGGTGCTGCAGGAGATTTCGGATGAGGAAGCGACTTTGGTTCTTCCCGCCCCCACACTCAGAAGGGGCTCCGCCCGTTACAACACGGTGCTTCCAATCCATGGAGCGATAAGTCTGGTGGAATCGAACCACGAAAAAAAGCTCATGGACGACGCTGACGGCATTGCTTTTCTTGACATGAACCGCACATACATGAAATTTATCAACAGGACGGAGTTTCTTACCGGGCTTGGATTCATTGGCGAAAAAAGGGTCGCTTTCAGGATTGAGGCCGGCTCGCAGGACGCGGTGGACCCCGACAAGTACAACGGCAACATATTTTTTTACGACGGCAAAAAAACCTTGCTCCCGCCTGTTGTTATTACCCATACCTATGGTATAATGAAGACTTGGAACATCCAGGATACGGAGAACATGATAGATTTGACATTCTCGCCGATTTCGGACCACAGAAGCTACATAAACACCGGGGCGTTCAAGATGGACTACCACACGATTTATGGCACTTTCAGCGGTGTTCTGATGACGGGGGAAGGTGAAAAAATCAACATAAATTCCATACCGGGACTGACAAAGACAAACCTTATCAGGATTTAAAATACCATCCATCAAGGAGATTTTATATGGCTGACGAAACAAACAAAGGTACGACCAGAGCTTTTGAGCCGGGGACTTTTGAGAGGACCAGAAAAAACATTGGCCCGCTTGACGAAAAGGAAAGAATGCAGATGGCGCAAAAGATTGGCGGCGAAGTGCTTCCAGAAAAATCGGTGCCGGTGGATCCAGCGAAGATGCCGAAAAAACGGAACGCAACTGTGATTGCAAGACCAACCGGACGCTCATCATCCGACATTTCAGCAAGAAGCGGCTCCCTTTCAGCGACATCGGGAGTTGGCGGTGGTGCGAAAAGAACATCGGCGAGCAACGAGATAATGAAAAAGACCGACGATGATTTGCCCGCGACAACAGCAAAGGACCTCAAGCTGATGAACAAGCTGATGATGGACGAGGAATACCAAATCAAGGCCGACCGTGGAATCCTGAATTTCTTCTACAATCTTTCATCAAAGAACAAGGAAAAAATAGACAAGGACTACGGAAGCTACAAAGTCAAAAAACAGGTTGAGCATCTACAGGTCTTCATCACCACAATCAAGACTTTCATCCAGCTTTCCCCGGACACATACAAGGCGAACATTGCCACAGAATCGGATCTGAAATACAAGTTCCTGCGCACGGTCGGAAAATGGAACCTAAAGACAATACGTCCTCTTGCGGTGGAACTGGAGCAGATGTCCGACATTCTGACCGTTCCAATGATGATTCCCTATGTCAAGGCCATGTACCACGAGATAATCACCGTGTACTATATTGGCGAGCAGCAGATTCCGGCTATAATTAAGGAAATCTACGCGGATTTGAGCCAGTTCCCGAATCTTGACAAAAACTATCTCCAGTCACTTGCGAAAGAGGGAATCACCGAATGGCTCTATGTCCACAGCCAGATTCTGAAGGGTCTATATCCGCTCTTGATGCGCATGTGCAGCCAGGTCTACGTCGAATTCCCTGAGTTCTTCACAAAACAGATTGCGCAGATTCTACAGTTCGTGGGGCTTTCAAAATTTGACCTTCTCCTTCCCGAAAAGAAAAAGAAGTCCGAGGAGGAAATCAGAAAGGAAGAAGAGGAGTCACGCAAAAAGGCGGAGGAAAGAAAGCATGTTCCAGGCAAAAGGGACGAGCTTGTCAACATGGGTCTGAAACTTCTGGAGCAGCTTTTCCCGGACGCAGGTTTCAGCAATCTGGAGAGCCACCCGGACATGTTCCCATATTTCCAGCCAATCTACAAATTCAACGACGGATTCAACATGCTCAGTCCGACAAACGGTCTGCAGGTGACAATCGTGTTGATGAAGATTCTGGACGACCTTTTCCATGGATGCCGCAACGTGAACTTCAACATAAAGGCAGACGAAAAACTTGGCTCGCTGGATGACAATCTTGGCGACGTGATTTCGGACTGGGGCTCATACATCGACGACCTGTTCTACAAAAAGCTGGGCGACTATCTGAAGAACTTTATGAACTCCTTCTACTCACAGAACGACTATCCGACCACAAACTACGGAAAGGAGAACATAAACAACATACTCTGGCGCGAAAAACTCTATTTCCTGCCAAACCTGAAATTCTCCGCGCCAACACTCAACAAGCCGCGCAACGACAGCAAGTACAAGCCGCTCTACGCCCGCACGGACTATATCAGGACGGTGTTCACGGTACTTGGCCGCCGCATTGATGAAAACTCCGCAGCAAAGAAACCGGTGCTTGGCATTCTGAATCCATGGGAGCGCTATGACTTTGACATTCCAAACATCGTGTCAAAGCGTCTGGATGTTCTGCTTGGAGCAAAGAAGGATGACGCGCACACCGCCGCAACAAATGCAAACCTGATTAAGTACACGCTCTGTGTTTCCGCTGTCCTTGACTGGTGGGTGAACAATGTTTCAAGCCCCGCCTACACCACCGACGCGATGATATTCTACAGAACGGATGCCAACGGTGGTCCTGAGTTCTCCGCGGAACTTCGTGAAGACCAGAACCAGGTTTTCGTTGATGCCATAAAGAAAGCTGTTGCACATAAATAAGATTCAATCTCTATGCCATTCTGACAAACATCGGAATGGCATTTTTTTTTACTCCCCGATATAGTCGCCGTCGTCATCGGTATTTGTGGATGGATTTTCGGTGTCAGGTTTTGGGGAGGATTCCACTGGTGGTTTTTCGGTGACATCCACCACGGCATCCGGTTTTAGTTCCTGCGGACGTTCCTGGGAACGATTGTGCCAGGAGTATACGCATCCGACCGCGCCGCACACTGCAAGTCCTATGCCCACGATTCTCAAAATGTTTTTCATTCCAATGGTCGCGAGAAGAAAAAGCAGAATCGCAATCAAAAGGTAGATTATTATTGACGAACTGTAGACCTTGGTGGGCAGCTCCGCGTTTTTCATGCGGCGCACAATCAAAAGTCCACCGACGGCGCAGAACAAAAAATAGATGCCCAGAACAAAAAGAAGCACATGGACAATGGTTTCGGCGGTCTTGAAAAAGGCCATGGGAAGAGCCACTGCAACAATTCCGACAACAATGCTGACAAGGCTCCGAATCAGTACGGTGCGGTGAAAAACTATGTCGTCCTTAATCACCGAGCGGAATTTTATTAAATCAAAAATACCTTTGACAAAAGCGGTCGCTCCCAAAAGTATAACGATAATCTTGATGCTGAAGTCCGTAAATATTGCGCAAAGAATTCCAAGCACAACCGCCAGACCACTAAAAAACAGTCCTGTTGTCATTTTTTTTGCCTCCACCTTTTATTATACCACACATTTTAAACAAAAAAAATCCCCGAAGTTTTTTGCTCCGGGGACAGAATTTTAACTGGACGCTTACTTTGATGTCATCGTGTACACGCCGTCCCAGAATTTCGGCATTCCGTTCTGGACGAAGAACATACATCTCTGCATGAACACTTCGGAAGATTTGTCATCCGGGTAACATTCGAGTGCCTGTTTGAAAAGCGAGTATGCTTTCTTCAAATCCTCCGGGTCCTTTGGCTGGTCGGGGGTGTCCATGCCCTTGAGGTACAGCTCTATTCCACGGTTGAAAATCTCGGCGGCCTCAATCTGTTTTGCCGGCAGCTCTGATTTCAAGCCAAGGATGTTGTGAATCTGCACCGGCTGAACGACGTTTACGACCTGTACACAGTCAAAGCGGCGGGCAATCAGCTCGTCATTGTGCGGACGTGCGTTTGCGGCTTTCCAAGTGCTGTCTGAACACATAATCCATGAGTTGTAGGCTTTGTTGGTTCCTTCAAGACGGGAGGCAAGGTTTACGTTGTTTCCCATGACCGTGTAGTTCATCTTTCTGGTCGTACCCATGTTTCCAACAACCATGTCACCGGAGTTGATTCCGACACGTGAGTTCAAAAGGAACGGTTTTCCGGTCTTTGGATTGATTGGAAGCTCCTCAAGATGCTCCCTGTTGTACTGTGCCTCGGCCTGAAGCATACGGATTCCTGCGACACATGCGTTCCAGGCGTTGTCGTCGTCATCGATAGGAGCACCGAAGAACGAAACGATTTCATCACCAACGTACTTGTCGATTGTTCCATGCTCCTTCATGATTGCGTCACTCAAAGCACCAAGATAGTCGTTAAGATAGGCAACCAGATGTTCAGCTCCGCTCGCCGATCCCTTCATTCCGACTTCCTCATCGCTCAGGACTTTTTCACCGGGGAATTTTCCGGCCTTTACTTCCTCGTTATGCTCTATGGCGTTCTTGATTGCGACATTGTTGACCGTCTCGGTGAATCCGGAGAATGTCTTTACGTCGCTGAACAGGGCCGTTATGTTTTTGCTGTCTCCACCGACCGTGGCAGATTCAGGATGCTTTACGAGCTGGGTAACAATCTCCGGGGCAACGTAGGCTCCGAATTTTTCCTGGATGAATTTCTTTTCCTTCGACGTGCTGACCAAACTCATAACCGTAATGATTATGAATGTGACAATCATTGAGACAATCGGGACAACACCGCAGAAATATTTTCTTGTGGCAAGGAACACCGCAAGCAAAAGTCCCGCAATCAGAAATACCATGAGGACACCGACAATCATCTTTCTGGTCGGAGTCTTTACCTTGAAACAGATTAAGACATACGCAAGTCCCGCAAGCATCGCGATAATCACACCGATGTACCAGGGACTGTCGTCGATAAAGTCCTGCGAGAGAATCTGGTTGGCCATTGACGAGTGGGAGCCCACGTTCGCATAGTTTCCGTCGTAGGCAATGACACCGTAATCTGTCGTACTTGTGGCGTTTGTTCCGATAATGCACATGGCTCCATGCAGACGCTTCTCCAGTTTTTCGTTCGCCTTTTTAATCTCCGTAAGAATCTCCGAGCTTTTGAGGAAGAAGTCCATGATGTTGCGGGACAAATCCAAATCGCCCTCCGCAAATTCAAGCAGGGTCTTTTCGTAGTCGCCCTCCAGGAAATTTTCCGTCTCCTCGTAGAAGCGGTCCAGATATTCCTTGTAGTCCGCGTATGTGAAATCCGTTTCCTCGCCCGAAGAAAGTTCGTCGCGGATATATGTTGCGGCACTGTAGAGGTCGGAAGGATTTTCGTCCTTGTCCCAAACCACATCGAAATATCCGTTGTCGTTCATCGCGTTGATGTTCCTGACCAGATTTTTTTCAAGCAGACTCAGGCGGTAGATGCTCCATCCCGAAAGACGGGCCTCGTAGTCAAGATACTTTTTTGGAGGGAATCGAATCAACACGGTTCCATCCTCGCACCTTGGAATCACGATGTCCTTTTTCTGGGTCGGGGAAATCTGTGCGTCCTTCAGGACTATCGTTCTGTTGCTGATTATGACCTGCGGATAACCGTAGTGCTGCAAAATCGGCTGGAACACAAGCTGCGGGAAATATTTTCCCTGGTATTTTTTCAAAAGATAGAGTCTTCTTCGGTAGCCGTCAGCATCCGGGTCCGCGTTCACAAATCCGGCCTCACCTGCGGCGTACATCAAAGTTTCAAGTGCTGGCTTGACCGTATCAACCTCGGGAGTGAGGGTGTCGCCATTGGAGACAACATTTTCCAGGGCAAGATTGTTCATCAGGAAATCCCTGTCAACTGTCCTCATGTCGATATCAACATCCATCCAGAGAGTCAGATATGCGTCGCCAAAAAATCTGAGGGCCTTGGACAAATCAACATCGTAGTCCTTGCTTGCATTGCTGATTGAAGTCTTGATGTTGTTGCGCGCAACCTCGGTGGACTCCGAATAGGCGGCCACAAGTTCATTTGCCTCATCGTCCGAAAGTCCACCCTCCGCAAGTCCGTCCATCACATAGTAGGTGGTCTCGTCAAGGTTGTCAAAGTCCGTATCCACATAGCGGGGAAGGTCGTCCTCAAAATAGTCCTGGTCCACGTGGAAAGGGCTTTTGTCAACAAAACTAAGGTCGGACACAAACGACTCTGGCTCGAAGCGTCTCATAACGTTCAGCATGTCGGCGTAGACATCGCGTGTGAGCGGCCATGTTCCAATGTTGTCAATCAGAGCGTCATCAACTTCGACAAGAACAACATTGTCGTTTTCAACTGCCGGTGGAAGGAACCTGATGAAAAGGTCGTTCAGCTTTTTATCCAGCGACGTGAACGAAAGCGGCACACAGATAGCGACAACAGCAATCGGGATTAGTATATAGTAAATTTTTTTGATTTTCTTGGTTACTGATTTCATTTCCTATTTTTCCATAAACAAAAAAATCCTACGGCACACCAAATGCACCGTAGGAATTTTGATTGCGTCAATATGGTTGATTACTCATCCCACTCGACATCTTCTTTGGCTTCAGAAGCACGTGAAGAAGCTGTGCTTACTGACTTTCCAGCACCCTTGTCGCCTTTTACGTTTCCAGCAACGGCGCTACCATTCTTGAGCCCCTTTGACTTTCCAGCAGCAACCTTGTCAAGCGCACCCTTAGAAAGTGGCTTAACGGTAAACTCCTCTCCGTCCATTTCAAGAACCAAGCTAGAATTCGCGGCAACGTCGATTACAGTTGTAGCAGAAAGTGTCTGTCCGACTTTGACGGCCTTCTTGACTCCGGCTTCCGCTTCATACTTTACGGTGCCCTTTACGGACTTAACCACGTAAGAACCAGACGCGAACACTGCGCATGCAGAAACGAGAGCTGTAAGGACAAGAGCAAAAATCTTCTTTGTCTTCATAATAAACCTCCTCAGGTTTAAAATTAACAGATCCACTGTTTCCAGATTTTCTGTTTTCAATTTCCTTTTATCAACTTTGACAGATTTACGCAATACCCAAATGGGTCAATTTCGCTTTTTTTTCTGCAAAATTGCCAAAATTGTGCCAAAAATGGCGGCCAGTGCTATGAACCACACAGGGTCCACAGGCTTTTTGGATTTCTCCGCGGTGGAATTATCGGAAACAAAGTCCTTTGCCTCCACTATTCCGACAGATTTTTCGGAAATTTTTCCACCAACCAAGGCGATTTCTTCCGCATCCCCTGCTTCCTCCGGCTTCCATGAGTGGTCAGAAAGAACCGGGGATTCCATGCCTTCCGTGGCCGCCACATTTTCCTTGCGACTGTCGCTATCAGCATAACCATCGAACGTGGTGGAGGTTACAGATTTTTTCGGTGCAATATTATCCGGCACCTCCACTTTGTTTCCGATGGCGAAAGAACTTGGACTTGCAAACCTTGCCACAGGCTCCGCATTTTCGGTCGTTGCGACAGTGGCAAAGTATTTGACAATGCTTGGGCTCCGTGTCACTGTATTGCCGGCAGAGTCTTCCGTATTACCAGCAACAATGGATCCAAGGTCGATTCCCATACTTCTGGTGAACGCCGAGACGCTGGCAGAAGCCTTGATTGCAGACAAGTTACCAAATTTAGTATTCACCGTGATTGCGGTAATAGTTTCCGCAGCCGTGTCATTTGTATCATCATATTCTATTGTGATGGTCGTATTCCACCCCATTCCAGCAGTATCCGCCAGCTTGTACACTCCATCAGTGAGAGCACCAAATTTCTTGTCCCAACCATCAGAAGAATGAGTTAAAGTCGTCCCCTCCAAATTGTGTGTAGAAGTTGCTATGACATCCATAACAGGAACACCCGGAGCTCCCACAGGGAAGGTAATTACATACTTGAGGTGGTGTCCAGTAACGCCATCCGTTCTGTCGGTGATAGTTTCCGTATACGAACATCCTGTTGGCTTGACGTAAGACCTCCAATCTGCTTTTCCTTCAATTGCAGGAAGGGCAAATTCCACAGTTCTTCCAAATCCACCGACTTCCGTGACAGAATACTTCTTGGTGCTGTCAAGACCTGTTATGCCGAAAGCTCCTGCAGGAACTTCCGTACCACCAGCCTTGTATACATAGCCAGTAGTTCCCACAGTTGCCGCATTGGAATCAACAGTGACTGTCGGGGTGATTTCAACCTCGTCCGTAGCAAAGTAATACCAAGTAGTGCCACTTTCTGTTTTTGGATTTGTATTTGGCGTATCAACTCCATCCTTTGCGCCAGCCGTCAAAGTGACAGTTGGACCCCCAACAGGAACAAAGGTCAATGTCAGCGGAGTTGCACACACATTTCCAACAGCGTCCCATGCGTAGATGCTTGCGGTGGACTCCGTTCCGTCAACGGCTATTGCTAGGCTGCCCGAAGTTCTTTCACCGGACGTTCCGTTTGCATACTGCGCATCTCCATGACTGTCAGGGCTTGTCGCTACCGTGAAACTGATTTCCGTAGCATCCGCCCTGTAGTAAATGGTGTTTCCATCAACATGCACATTTGTAGCAGCAGAAGTGCCATCGACTTTGCCCTGTACACTTGTGCTAGTTAATGTCGGGGTGGCTGGAGCTGTCGTATCGTAGAACCATGTCACACCGGTGGAGCTTCCTGTTGAAAGTTTGTCGGTGGATGCAGGATATGCCAGAGGTGCGCTGACCGTTCTGCCTGCGGAATCTTTAACCCAGACTATGAGAGACTTTCCGCTTCCGATTCCAGAAATAGCACTCAGGTCTACAGAGCCATCCACGGCATCAGCTGCTCCAACACCAACAGCAGTTCCGACTCCCCATGAGTCAAATGTTCCGAAGAACGTCGGACTATCCAGAGAAACAGTGACAGCGGAGTTGAAGTAGTTCGTGACGCTAAAGGAGTTTACAATCTTGCCGTCCGGAACGCTTATGGTGTAGCCCGCGTCTATTGCGGCGGATTTTTTCATTGTGACGGTAAACGGTGCCTCGCTAACATTTCCGGCAAAGTCCACGGCGTAGAAGGTAAAGGTCTGGTTGTCTGTGAAATCACATTCCTCAAACACCGAAGGAGCGTTGGTTTCTGTCGTAGATTTCACAAATCCAGCGATATAGCTTCCGGCAGGCTGAGGTTTGATGGAAAGCTTGTTGGAGCTTGTAAACGCACCGTCCACGAACGTGATGTCCCCACCGCTGACCTTGGCGTTTGTCGTTGATTCCGCAAAGTCTCCAGAGACTTCCTTAATCAAAACCGATGTCGGAGCGGATGGAGCTTCGTCAAGGTTGTGCCACTTGGTACAGCTGTCTTTTGTCAGCTGAACGGTCGCTGCGTTTCCAAGTTTGTCCGCCACATGCAGATAAAGACTTCCACCGCTTGAAGCCGGGATAGCAACACCCGAAATTGAAGTTCCGCTAATCTGCGTGTATGACGTAAGATCTGTCGGTGCGGTTGCGGAGCCGTTTATGCAGTAGCCGTACAGACCAACAGAAGCATCGCTTACGGCGACAGAAACTTTCGGATTGCTTGATACTTGTGTGTTGTAGTAAAGAGTGTCCCCATGCACTTTGGTTGTTCCGCTAATCGATGGCTCACCAACAGTCGGCGAAGTTGCATCGTAGCACCACGTGTCGACGGAACTTCCGCTTGGTTTTACAGTTGCATAACTTCCATCTGAATATTTGTACAGCTTACGAAGAGTTCCTGCATACATGGCTTCAATATATATGTACATTTTTTTTGCTGCTGTCGTATGCGGAATCTTTATTTTTTCATCAGCTGATGTTGCAGAAACACAATCGGTTCCACCCTTTGTATAGGTCGGACCTATTTGCCAATATGTTACAGTGGCTATTCCACTCCATCCAAGTCCAACTTCAACATCACCGTTAAAATAATTTACACCGAAAATGGTTTTGTAAGAGTCAGAATCAATTTCCAGACTGGTTGAGCCAAGTGCAATCGAGTTATAGGCTATTTCCAATCCCTCACTGACGTTTCCGGCTTTATCAACTGCATAGATTGTTATTGAACCAGATTTGTTGCCGCTGACATCAACTACAAAATCCTCATTTGTATAATCTGATCCATCAGAATTGGTTGTATAGCCCACGACATCAGTTGATGTTGAAGCAGGAGTTATTTTTATTGTGTCGAACCAATCTTTCTCATACTCAAACTTTGGAGTGGGAGTGGAAGCGTAATTATAATGGTCGCTTGGAGTATCTGTAGAAGAACCTTTCAAAGCGGTATTCGAGAACGTCACAGTCGGTTTTTCAGGTGCCTCCGTATCATAAAGCCATGTACTCTTGGTGCTGTCCAGTCCTGGGCCAACCTTGTTTCCTGCGGTGTGCGGATATTCAAGCCAGTCAATTACGTTTCGGTTTGCGGTATCTTTTATCCAAATCTTAAGTCCTGTGGCACTTGTGATTCCTGGAACAGCACTTATGGAAATCTCACCAGTAAGTGACGTGGATGAGGCTCCCTGGCCAACATCAGTTCCAATTCCCCATGAGGCGAACGTACCAAAGAACACAGTGTCCTTCAGCTTGACCTTTACATCGGTGGAGTTAAAGTAGTTTGTGCCGTCGTAGACACCTACACTGTTGGCATTTGGAAGCACAAATTCGTAGTCGCAGCTTATTGGATTGGAAGCCTCTTCCAGTGTGATTTCCAACGGATTTTGGCTCACATTGCCCGCATAGTCCACGGTGTACAGATTGATTTTATCTCCATTTGTTAAGCCAATATATTCAAACGGAGTTCCTGCCACAACAAGAGATGAACCATCCGAACTTCCGCTAAATCCTGCAATGTAGCTTGCGGTGGATGCAGTCTGAGGATAAATCCAGAGCCTGTTGTCGCTTGTAATCTGTCCGGTCAAATATGAGATTCTAGCCTTGCTGTTTTCGGCATCGGTGACAGCAAACTGAGTATTTGTCGATGGATCAGCAGTTGAGGCACTTCCACCTTCTTTGAGCGTCACTCCGGTCGGGGCGGCAGGTTTTGCGTCCAGGCTGCGCCACTTGTTAAGTCCGTCGTAGGTCAGAGGAATGGATGTTTCGGAACCAAGCTTGTCATACAGGTGCAGATAGAGTGCTTCGCCATCTGATGTCGGCAGATCCACGGCGGTGATTGAGGCCGTAAGATTCTGCATGGTCGCAGTAGGCGTTGTGTGCTCAGAATGGTCGATGCAATACCTGTACAAACCAATGTCGTCCGCTATGCCTGTGACAGTCACGGTTGCCTTGTTGCTTCCCTGGGTCGTGTAGTACAGGGTGTCGCCATACTTATTGATTGTTCCGCTGAACGAAGGATCATTATGGCTTGGACCGGATGCGTCACACTTATATTTGACCACGATACAACGCCAGTTTCCAACATTGTCGTAAACGTGAAGATTACTGATGGTATTAAAGCTGGTCGTTATGTTGTCCTTGGAAATCGTGTAGTCCGGGGTGATTCCGATATCCCATTTATTTCCGTTGCCCGATGTATAATTCTGATTCAGTCCCTTTAATCCAGACTTGACATCTGAATCAGTTCCACCGTCTTCAAAGAGGTCGTCGAGCTTCACAACAAGGTCGCTGGCAGCTCTAACATGGTCGCTGGCAGCTCCAACAACGTAGGTCAAAGTTCCGATGGGGTTCGCAGCATCAACGTCAGTGTTAATGTCATAAGTAAGCTTGTATCCAGCGTCGGAATTGAACAGCTCTTTTTTGCCGTCCGCATTGGTCGTTGCCTCAGAAGGAATAGATTTCCATACCGGCCTTATGGAGTCATTCTTCCATAAGATATTTTCGCCGCCAAGTCTTACGGAAGTGATGTTTCCAACAATGTCCTTAAAATGCAGATAGACGGCTCCCTGTGCAGTCATTTCAGGTGTAAAGGAAGAGGAATTTGACCAGTCTGACCAATCAGAATCTGTCGGAGATGCAGATGAATTTCCATCACACTTCCATTTATATGAAACATTGGCATCCGAAACCGAAAGTCCAAAATGTAATCCACCCCTATAATATACATCGTTTCCGTTGATGTAGACCCTGTTGTTTGCATCCAGCATCTTTGGAAGGAATCCGTACTTATTGTCGTCCGTGATTGGACCAAGAACCGCATCTGGACCGCTTGCACTTACGCTTGAATCAGTTCCAAGGGAAACTACCGGTGGAGTGTTGTCGTAGACCCACTTATGGTTTATATCTCTCACTGACAAACATTCAAAGTTTCCAACACCATCCTCTATGGCAATATAAAGATAGCTTGGGGTCGTAATCTTCGGATACTCCGCGCGCATTATTTCACTATGCCAGCTGGGGGTGACTCCAGAGAATTTTACTTTTGCAACCGAATAATACCATGGGGTATGTCCTTCCGAAAGAGTGACATCCGTTCCGCTGGCTCCATAGCTGTCAACCTCTGCCTTGGTGAAAGTTTTTTCCTTTGTCGCCGACCACAAAAACCTTACGCGCCTTGAATAGTTTCCGCTCGCAGGCTTGGCCGTGTAATCTTCCGGGGATTCGGCATCCGCATTGTTCATTTCCGTTTCGCCAAGCGGGAAGAATGAGTGACAGTCGGACGCATCGAGCCGGAAGTAGGCCTTGTCGTTGAAATATTCGATATTATCTATAATGCTAAGAATTCCGTCTCGTTCATTATAGTTTTTGTTGGCAAAACTCCACATGCCACCATGCTCACAGTCGTAGTCCCTTTCCCAGTATTCGGTGATTGTATCATAGCCGCCGTTAGCAGCATGTTCAGGCTTCATAATCTTTACGCGGGTAATATTTCCACAGTAATCCTTGAGCCAAAGATGCATTCCCTGACCGCCACCGTCACTGGGGGAAGAATCCCTTGTAGTAGGCGCGTGCATCTTCAATACCTTGTCTTCAGGAACCCTTGTCCACGCTGCCCAGGTAGGCGAATCATAACTTCCGCTAGGTATTACGTCAGCTGCATGATCATCGAATGCATACCACTCGATTCCAGTTCCGCTTGTTGTAGTGACCAAATCCGAGTAGGCACTCAAATCCACAGAAATCTCAGTCTTTGCTTCCGTAGTAGTCGAATTTATCCACCAGCATCTATAGATATTAGTATACTTTGTTGCAGAATCTTTGCGGCTTATGATATTGTACTCTTCGCCCTCACTGCCACTCTTATCCGCATACACAAACGGGAAGTAGTCTGCTGCCGTGTCGCCCGTTCCCATCTTGTACGACGGACCTTTAGTGTCCTTTACGATGCAGAACGAATGGACTTTGCTAAGGTTTCCAGCCTTGTCAACAAAGACAACGGACCAGTTCTTCGTTGTGCCGGAAAGAACCGAGTCTGCCGTGCCGGGAGAGTTATAGGAGTAGCTTGTACCGTCCGACAAAGACGTGTAGCCGTTTGTTCCAGATGCCGTAGATTCTGTGTTAGAAGCAGACACTATCTCCGCAGCCGTCTTTTCAAACGCATCATTTCCCGAATACTTGTAAATTCTGTATGCGTAGCTGTAGTTTCCTCCAAGGCTGTACTTTATGGGAAGTGAAGCATTAGAACTGTTGTCCTTGCTGTTTTCAAAGAAATAGTAGACGGTATTGTTATCCACGTTCTTTTCCGTCGAATCAACCACAAGTCCGTTCGCACCCGATTCATACGGCCATGCATAGCTCAAGGTTGAGCCAATCTTAGGAGCGGTGGCTGTAATCTGGCCGGAAAGATACTTTATGGAAGAGTAGTATTTGTCCTTGTACTCGCTCCAGTCCTGGCTTGACCAACCGACTGAATCAACCACGTAGACATAGACGCTGCTGGATGTCGCATTTGTCACGCTCGAAAGTTTGATGTTCTCGAAAATCAGAGTGTACTCGTCCGAAGTGACTCCATTGTAATAGAATGTCTTTGAGAAACTAACGCAGTCCGGCGCAACAATCTCATAGTTGATTCCGGCGACAAGCTGGGTCCTTGTTGTATCAGAAGATTTCTTTGCGTAAATCTTTGTAGCGGAATCAAAGGTTGCGCCACTCTTTATGTACAGTTTTTTGACACCGCTACCATTTCCTTCGTCCTTTGGATAGTACACCTCCATGTCAACATATTCGCTGTTGGTGTAGCCACTGACCGCATCAACAGGATTTTTGTTCGCGGCTGTCCTTGTGGTACTTGTGTACCCTGTGTCCTTAAGAGAAATCTTTGTCGTTGCCGCAAGCTGTGGCGCAAGTGTGTCCACGCGGATTTTTGAAAGACCGTCGTCATCGCCGCATGAGTATTCGTTCCAGTCGGTCTTTTCGTTGTCGGCAAAGTCGGTCAGCTCAACCTTCAAAGTGTTTCCTGTGTTGGAGCTTGTGTCGTTGACATTTGGCGCTACAAGGTTTGTGAGATAGATATATGCGTTTCCACTGCCAACGGACTTCAGTTTTGGATTGTTTCCGTCCTTGAACAGAATGTAGTTGTCGGTGGTGGTCGAGCTGATAGAAATGTCGTCTGTAGAAAGAAGTGTCTTTGCCGCACCAACGTAGACCTGTGTTGAAGCGGAAATCTTGATGTCGCCAGTGAACTTGATTTTCTTGACACCGGAGCCGGACTCCTTGATTGCAAGCCTGAGCGGAATTTTTGTGGCACCTGTCGCGTTGAATGTGGTGGTGTCGCCTGACAGATAGTATCTTTCGGTTCCAGATGTCTGTCCAAAGTATTCAACTTTCACCGCATGTTCATCGTCATTTGTGTCAAGGAATTTGGCTTCCTGTACTTCAGGGTCTGCAAGGTCGCAGACAATTGCTTTTGTTGCAGCCGTGGCACACTTATTTATGGCAGAGTCCTCAACTTCCACGTGGAATACGGTGGTCTCCTGGTCTGTCGAAAGAAGGTTCTCAATATAGAAGAATCCTGTCTTTTTGGCGTAGTTGGAAGTGTCGCTTGCAAAAGTGACTGTCGCCTTGTTTGTTGAGCTGTCAAAATCAACATTATAGTCGGTTCCGCTTGCAAGAACTGTCTTTGTTGTGGAATCCGCGCTCCTGTAGGAAATCTTCATGCCGGCATTGCCCAACACATTTCCGCTCGCGACAGATCCAGACGCACTTCCTGTTGTCCTCCAGATTGTAAGTTTCTTTACTCCGGAAAGGGCTTCGGTGAACGGAATCCTGAGAATCTGGGTGTCAAGCAGAGCCTGGTTACTGAACGGAAGGATTTCTGCACCGCTTGCATTTTCCCAGACCATTGTTCCAAGAACAGGCTTGTCGTTGTCGTATCTCAGAGAAGAAATTGCGGTCGGGGCAGAGACATTTCCAAGGTCGTCCTTGAATGAGACGTACATTGGGAGCACACCGGTCGTCGGGTCGGCGGTGGATGCGCTCAAAGTGATTCCAAGTTCGTTCTTCAATGACTTTGCCGTGGTACTTACTTCAGACCAGCCAGTTCCACCTGCGGATGGTGTTGCGCTTCCGTCGGTCATAAGATTCCACCAGACTTTTGGAGAGCGCAGGTTCTCATTGTCTTCCGGTGAATCAACAATGCCGGTTCCCTTAATCTTCATCTGTCCAAGGGAATTTGCGTTGTACCATCCGTTTGGAGCCGTCGTACATTCTGTCTCAATTCTGCCCGCGTTTTCGGTGGACGGAGCCTGTGTGTCCTTGACAAACCAAGCGTCAGAAACGTAAGTTGGGTATCCACTGTTGGTGTACAAATCCGTACCGTAGATTCTCAAGTGACGCAATCCATCGGCATAGCTAGACACATCCACGGAGAATCCAACTCCACCCTGAGACAGGAGTGATGCCGGGTCGCTTTCTACTGGCGGCTCAAAATTATATTCACCGGAGGCATATCCCTGGAGATTATATGAATCAACGTTCTCGCCGTCAATGCTGTAGTAAAGTTCATAGACATTACCATCGCCGCTACCAGTTCCACCTGGAGAAGTTGGGTCGTTGGCAATGGCCCAAATATTTGCCTTGTCCTTAACGCGGGAACCTTTATATGTGTTGGCATTGCTATACGTACTTTCAAACGCATTGGAAAGAGTCGTATAGCCAATTCCTATACCTTCAATGACAGGAGCACCGGTATCTGTTGAATTGCTTGTGTGGAAAGTGATTTTCACATCCGATTCCATTTCCACACCAAGAACATCGCTGGCATCTTTTGATATTGTCACCAAAATTGTGACACCTGCGGGAAGCATCTTTGACCCATCTGGACTAGGACCTGTAGTTTCCGGTCTTTGTCTGATTGTAAGAGTTTTTCCGGATGCCGAAAGCGTTGCCTTGTCAAAATATTCGGAATAATCTATATATCCAACACTCTCTCCACTACCTGTACGTCTCTGTATTGTTATATACTCCTGATTGTAAGTGTTGTCGTTATCGTTTATGAGCTTGGACTTGTCCATGGAGCGTGAGAAAACAATAGTAATACCAGTGTTCTTGACGGCATTTTCTTCATTGTTCTTTGGAATCGACTGTTCAACTGTCGCCCTCTTCACACAGATTGGTATTATGAACACGTCCTCACGCTTGTTTATTACCTTTGCCTTTGTTGAAGAGCTTAGCGCATCCTCGAACCAGACTTCGCTTGGTGGAAGAAGTTTGTCCGCATACTCCGTGTTGAATTCTTCTATTGAATTGAGCATGAGAAGATTGTTGTACTGTCTTGATGTCGGGTAGTCGTCAGTGGAAAAGGCTGCCCACATGTAGAACTGGTATGCAGTATCATCAACAGCCGTAACGTCAAAGGGAATGTCCACCTTTTCGGTCGCCCTTCCGTTGGGGCTTGTGTCGCCCATGGTTCTTGCCGCGTAACGAACATAGACAGGGATTTCCTCTGCGTTTGCGTATTTAACTTCCTGCTCGACCGTGCCAAAAAAGTTTTTGCCTGAAAGCCATGTCTCGCATCCCATAAAGACCAAGGCCAAAATCCCCAGTCCAACAAAAAACAAAGATTTTCTGAGTCCAGACTTTTTTTTCATAATCCCACCCCCATTTTCGGTGTTCCGTCTATCTCCAAATCTACGCATTTACAGGTCCCTCTTTTTTCTTTTTGTCATCATCGTCATCGTCGTCCCTCTTTACAAAAATCAGCAGGAACAGGACAAACAATCCCACAAGCCCAAGTCCGCCAGCGATGTATGGTCCAGCGTTGAATTTGGACTTCTCCTTTATGCCAGTGTCAAGCCCAATGTCTGCTTCCGGCTCAAGCTTCGTAGGCTCCACTTTTTCTATCAAATCAGCAATATGCTCCTGCTCATGAATCAGTTCATCAACAGGCTGACCGTTTTTCTCCTCCACGACCGGCTCGGAAACTGGGGTAACAATCTCCTCGGCCTTGTGAAGCAGTCCAGTGTTTGTTCTGCGGCGTTTTCTTTCTGCCTCTTTCGCAGCTTCTTTTTCGGCTTCTTCCTCCGCCTCTTGTTCCTCACGCATCTTGCGGATTTCTTCAAGTATTTCGTCGTCGTTGTTCTTGGCCTTTGCGGTGGGGTCCATCTTTTTGGCAGCCTGCTCATTGATTTTGTCTACCAAAGTTGTATGCTGGATTTCCTCAAGAATGGTGTCATCAAGATAGCTGAACATTGAGGCAAGGTTTTCCAGATTCTCAACTTCCTGTCCAAAGTTTTCCTCTGCCCTTTTCTTTTCCTCAATCTTTGCCTGGGCCTGAGCTTCTTTCCAAAGTTCAACGGCAATGGCATCCTCTGTGTCGTCAGAAAGTCTCTCCGGCTCCTCCTCGTAAAGCCAGGACTTGTCGTCAGAATACAGGGCCATCTCTTCTTCGAAGGTCTTCATTCCCGGGATTGTCTTTGCCTGGTAGACTTCATCCGGGACCCATTTTGAAGTTTCGGTTTCGGTATAACGTGGGGCCGCACGCTCTACAATTTCCTCTTTTGGCAGTGACGGTCCAATGGCCACTTCGGAACCTGTGTCTGTATTGAAAAGCTCGGACGCTGTTTTTATATTTTCTATTATATCATCATTCTTTATGTTGGCTATAGGTGTTCCCGCAAAATCATCAAAATTCGGCGGATTCATCAGGGCGTCAAAAAGTTCATCGTCATCCCAGTCGTCCCAGTCGTTCCATTCCTCAACATCCGGGTCGTCCTCATATAGATTTACAGCGACGGCGGGTTTTTCATCCTTCTTTTCAGCAGGGGTATTCACAACGGACTCAAAGAAGTCGCTTTCCCACTCGTCAATCTGCGGCTCCTCAACAACAGTTTCCACAGCCACAAGCGGGGTTTCCTCGGTGGTTCCGGTGGTTGCCGCTGTTGTCGATGGTTTCTGCTCCACTATCGGGGTGCTTTCCTCTACATGTGTCTGGGCTATTTCAACTCGAGTTTCTACGGTGCTTGTTGGCTCAACTTTTGTTGTGCCGGTGGTCTCGGTGGTTGTGGTGGTTGCCGCTGTTGTCGATGGTTTCTGCT
>CACZPR010000025.1 GCA_902783155.1 uncultured Spirochaetaceae bacterium | reverse complement strand
CCTGAGGAATGCACCAAGCTCCCTGTCGCTCACATCTGCGTACGCACTTGCATTATAGATTATTTTTTCTGCGTTGTCATCAAGATTAAGACTGTCTGATTCCGCGCATGTGGTTCTGAATGTGTATTTGGGTAATCCCAGATTAAACGGGTCCGTGGTGCAGATGAAAATTATTATTGTCCTGGGCAGGTCTTCGTAGTCAGCTCCTTTCAAAAGAGAGTCCGCATCTATAAGGCTCTGGTAGAACCTCATCCGCTTTCCGAGTGCGTTGTAATGTTTGTTCTGTAATTCTATGTCGTAGACTGCATCTCTGTTTTTCACGTAAACATCTAGGCGGATTCCATGGGTTTCATATCCGGGCTTGAGGCTTTTCTGGAGTTCCGGATATTCGATGTCCTCAATTTCAAGTCCGGTCAGACGCTCCAACACGCCTATGCAGATTTCCTTGGACTTCATCACCTCTCCAAACATGTAATCATCTATGAACGTCAATTCATCAATCGGCTTCAACTTTCACCTCCTGTTATATATATATGCCGTGAAAATCAGAATCAGCATGTATTTGACATAAAAGGTTGTTTTATTTCAAAAAGTATTGAGTCAAATTTTTAATGCGGCGGTCTGAAATATTTTTTGTCCGGGGTCTTAGGGGCCGGCCCCTAGGAGAAGGGGTAGCGGAAGACGGCTTGCCGGCTGTAGCGAGGGGAAGGCTTTCCCCTTCAAATATTTCTGGGTAGTGAGAGACACAAGGCTCCGAATGAAGCTATAGCAGAAACGCGATTTTTTTTCTATAATACTGGCATGAGTGAAACTAGCGAAAGTATTGAGAATGGCGGTGAGGCTGTGGCTACCAGGGCGGGGATTGTGTCCATCATCGGGCGTCCGTCCGCGGGTAAGTCCACTTTTTTGAATACGGCGAGCGGTGAGAAAATCAGCATTGTGTCGTCGATTCCGCAGACTACCAGGAACGCAATCAGGGGCATTGTGAACAGGGGTGCGGACCAGCTGGTGTTTATTGACACTCCGGGGCTGCACATCAGCGAAAAAAAGATGAACCTTAAGCTTTCCAAGATTGCGTCGGAACAGATTGGTGACAGCGATGCGATTCTTTATATCATCGATTCCACCCGTGAATGTGGCGAGGAGGAGGAGATGATTGCAAAGCTCGCGCGTCCCTTTGTTGAAAAGCTGGTCGTCGCGATAAACAAGATTGACGACATCAATTCGGTCAAGGGCGACATCCATGGATTTATAAAAACTTGGCTCAAGGAGCTTCCGGAGGATCGTGTTGTTGAAATCAGCGCGAAGGGAAACCAGAATGTCGATGTCGTTCTGGAAAAACTCTGCGGGATGGTTCCGGAGAGTCCACACCTTTATCCCGAGGAGTACTACACGGACCAGGAGGTTGAGTTCCGCATTTCCGAGATAATAAGGGAGCAGGCAATCAACCGTCTGGAGCAGGAGGTTCCGCACGCGCTCTATGTTGGAATCGAGAGCATGAGCATGGTGACTGAGAACCGTCTGAATGTCCGGGCCGCAATCTATGTGGAGAGGGAGAGCCAGAAAGGTATCGTCATTGGACGTGGGGCCTCCATGATAAAGGAAATCCGCAAGGAGAGCATGAAGATTTGCCGCGACATTTTTCCGTACTGGGTTTCGCTGGACCTCCAGGTCAAGGTGGACAAGAACTGGCGGCAGAAGGACAAGGTTCTGGACAGGATTCTGCACTAGCTTTCTGGGCTTGGATTTTATAATGGTTTTCTGGAGTAAAAAATGGCTGTAAAGATTGTTTTGCTTTTGCTTTTCTTTTCCGTGTTCATTCTGGTCGGCATCAAGTGCCACAAGTCCAGCCGGAGTGTTGACGGTTTTGTTCTGGGTGGACGCACCGTTGGTCCATGGCTTACGGCTTTTGCCTACGGGACTTCGTATTTTTCGGCGGTAATTTTTGTTGGCTACGCGGGGCAGTTCGGGTGGAACTTTGGTCTTGCCTCGACGTGGATAGGGCTTGGAAATGCGTTCATCGGCTCGCTTCTTCCGTGGGTGATTCTGGGGCGGCGCACAAGGATTATGACCCAGCATCTTGGCTCCAAGACAATGCCGGAGTTCTTTGGGCAGCGTTATTCGTCGCGCGGACTGAAGATTGCATCCTCTGCGATAACCTTCCTTTTTTTGATTCCGTACACGGCTTCGCTTTTCAACGGTCTTTCGCGGCTTTTCAGGATGGCGTTCAACGTGGACTATTCGGTGTGCGTTATCGTGATGGCCGTGCTGACCGCGGTCTATGTGATTGTCGGTGGATACATGGCTACCGCAATAAACGACTTCATACAGGGAATCATAATGCTTGTGGGAATTGTGGCGGTGATTGCGGCGGTTCTTTCCAAGCACGGTGGATTCATGGCTTCGGTTGTGCAGCTTTCGCAGGTTGAGTCCGGGGAGCTTTTCGGTGGTTTCACGTCGTTCTTTGGTCCCGAGCCGTTCTATCTTTTGATTGTGGTCCTCCTTACTTCGCTTGGAACATGGGGGCTTCCGCAGATGGTGGGAAAGTTCTACGCAATCAAGAGCGAGGAGTCGATAAAGATTGGCACGGTGATTTCAACCTTCTTTGCGATTGTCGTTGCCGGTGGATGCTATTTCCTTGGCGGATTCGGGCGGCTGTTCACTACTCAGGACGTGGTCAAGGCGGAGGGATTCGACTCGATTGTTCCAACAATGCTTTCGGGGCTGCCGGATGTGATTATCGCGGTGGTGCTTGTGCTGGTCCTTTCCGCCTCAATGTCCACGCTTTCTTCGCTGGTCCTTACCTCAAGCTCCACTCTGACGCTGGACTTTATTGGCGGTATGAAAAAGAAAAAATCCAGCGAGAGGTCCAACATGTTTGTGCTTCGCCTTTTTGTCGCTGTGTTCATTGTGATTTCCGCCGCGATTGCAATTTTCCAGGCAAAATCCAAGACAACGTTCATCGCCCAGCTCATGGGCATCTCTTGGGGCGCGCTGTCCGGGTCCTTCCTGGCTCCGTTCCTCTATGGCCTTTACTGGAAAAAAACGACCAGGGCTTCCGTTGTGGCGAGCTTTGTGTTCGGGACCTGCATGATGGTTTTCCAGCTGTGCGTCTCACTGGGGTGGGTCAATGTGGCTTCTTCTCCATTCCTTTCGTTTGTGTTCAAAAATTCGCTCTACTCTGGAGTGTTCTGTATGCTTCTTTCCATGGTGATTGTGCCGGTGGTGAGCCTCTTTTCACAAAGCACAAGGCCGACGGGGACGGATGGAATGTTCACATGCTACGACCGGTCAGTCACTGTCAGGGCGAAAAATATTTTGACCGAGAGCAAAGAAAAATAGATTTTTGGTGGAATAAGATTCCGGTGGATTTGTTTAAAAGATTTGGGACCGCCCTTTTTTGGACGGCCCCATTTTTTTAGTGTTTCCTTAGATGTTCACTACGTTCTGGATTAAATCAAGAACCTTGTCCGGGCAGGAGCTTATGCAGATTCCGCAGCTTGTACATTTTGAGTAGTCCACCACCGGGATTCCGTTTGTCACTGTCAGGCACTTTTCGGGGCATTTCTTTTCGCAGATTCCGCACTTGATGCAGCCCACCGAGCAGTTTTTCTTGATTGAGGGCTTGTTGTCGCTTCGGTTTGAGCAGAGGGCGACGGAGCCTTTTGTTTCAGCGTTGATGATGGAGAAGAGATGCTTTGGACATGCCTTCGCACATTTTCCGCAGCCAACGCATTTTGAGTAGTCCACCACCGGGATTCCGTCCTTCCCCATGAAGATTCCGTCAAATCCACATGCCTCAACGCAGTCGCCGAATCCTATGCAGCCGAACGAGCAGTCCTTTGTTCCGTTGACCGACATTGCCGCCGCCGCACAGGTTTTGATTCCGTTGTAGGTTCCGCGCGGGGAGGCACATGAGTTTGTTCCCTTGCATGCGAGTATTGTCACAAGCCTTTTTGCGGACACTGACACACCCATAATCTGGGCGACCTTTTCCGCCACCGAGGGGCCACCGGCGACACAACCGTTTGGCTCCGCCTCACCCTTGACCACGGCTGCCGCAAACGCTGCACATCCGGCGAATCCACAGCCGCCACAGTTTCCGCCCGAAAGCACATCCTGTATGGCCTGGATTTTTGGGTCAACCTTCACGGCGAATATTTTTTTGAAAAGACCAAGCAGAAGTCCAAGGATGAACGCGACTCCAAGAGACACGGCCACGGTAAGTAAAATTGTTTTCATATATCACAGCCCCCGTTATTTTATAAGTCCCTTGAATCCAAGGAAGGCCAGACTCAGAAGACCGGCGCAGATATAGAGCATAGGTGTTCCCTTGAACGCGCGTGGAACTTTTGCGGTCCTGAGCTTGCTTCTCACTCCCGACATTATGACCATGCTCAAAAGGAATCCAAGGGCGGAGCCAAGCGCGTAGACAAGACTCTCGCCATAGTTGTAGTCCATCTTGATGCAGTTGATTGTTACACCAAGGACGGCGCAGTTTGTCGTAATCAGCGAAAGGTAGATTCCCATGGAGCTGTAGAGCGCGGGTGCGGATTTCTTCAGATAGAATTCGACCAGCTGCACAAGGGACGCTATGACCAAAATGAAAATCAGTGTCTGGAGGAACTCAAGTCCGAGCGGGACCATCACCAGTTTGTAGAGGGGCCATGTCACCGCTGTCGCCAGTATGATTACAAATGTCGTGGCGATTCCCATTCCCGTCGCCTTTCCTGTCTCGCTTGTCATTCCGATGAATGGACAGATTGCGAGGTACTGTATGAACACAACGTTGTCCACCAGCATTGATTTGATAAGTATGCTAAGGATGGTACCCATCATTCACCCTCCTTTACAGATTTTTCCTGGACGGATTTTTTTTCAATGGACTCCAGGAGCTTTGCCTTTTCCGCCGCAGACTTTTTGTCCTTCGCGGACAGCCTGATTCCCTGCACCAACGCTCCAATGCAGCCGAAGACTATGAATCCACCGGGCGCACTGTTGAGTACCCCAATCCTGTAGCTTTCCGGGATAATCTCAAGCCTGAGCGCGGTTCCGTCAAAAAGTGTTCCGCCGCCAAAAAGTTCCCTGACAAGCGAGATGCAAACAAGGACCGCCGTGTAGCCAAGCCCCATGCCGATTGCGTCAAGTACGGAGTCGCCGATTGTGTTCTTTGAAGCGAATGCCTCCACACGTCCCATGATGATGCAGTTTACGACTATCAGCGGGATGAATACTCCAAGCGCGTCATAGAGTGCCGTGACATAGGCCCGGAGGAACATCTGCACGATTGTCGTGAATGCCGCGATGATTACAATGAAAATCGGAAGGCGGATTGCCTGGGGAATGTGTTTCCTGAAAATCGATATGACAAGCTCGCTCATCACAAGAACGAATGTCATGCCCATGCCCATGCCAAGTCCATTGAAAATCGACGTGGTGATTCCGAGCGACGAGCAGAGTCCTATGTTCAAAATCAGAAGGGGGTTTTCCCTTACAAGTCCGTTTGTAAAAATGTTCAGCTTTCTGTTCATGGCTATTTTCCGCTCCTTGACTGTGAAAGGCAGTCCACCATGGCGGCACATACGTCGTCCATCATGGTTGCGATTCCGTTGCTCGTTATCGTTGCCCCGGATATTGCGTCAAATGTTTTTCCTGCCACAAATCCCTTTGAGGAATCCTTTCCGGCAAACTGTTCGTAGAAGTCCGGCTTGGTTGCCTTCTGTCCAAATCCCGGGGTGTCGCTGTTCTCAAGAAACCTCATGCCCGTCACCGTGCCGTCCGAGTCCATTCCCACCATGATTGTGGAACGCTCGTAGGTTGGTCCCGAAATCTGAGCCACGGCCCCCAGCGTGTTTCCGTCCTTCTTTGCAATGCAGATGGAGTCAATGACAGAGGTTCCGCTCTTTGTGGTTCCTGCAAAGTCCACCGGCTCGAATGTGTCAGCCTCGGGGAATACGGTCTTCATCGCCTCGTTCGCCTTTTTTATGTTGTTCTCGGCAATAACGGGGGAGGTCACGTTGTTCACTATCGCAAGGACCGTGCATGCCGCAACCGCATATGCCGCAAGTATGAGTCCCAGCTTTATCATTCCACCGATTCCATCGGATTTTTTTGTCGCGCCGCTCATTTTGTCTCCTCCTGCATGGAAGATACATCCAGTCCATATTCCTTTGCAATCTTCTGGATGTCCGCACGCCTCTGTGCTTTTTTGCCGTAACCGTATTTTCTTGTCGTGATGTTGTTGAGGAATGGGGCCACGGCGTTCATAATCAGTATGCTGAACATGACTCCCTCAGGGTATCCACCGAATTTTCTGATAAGGAATGTTATGAGACCGCATCCCGCTCCAAAAATCAGCCGGCCAGGTTTTGTCACAGGAGTTGTGGCGTAGTCCGTGACCATGAATGTTGCCCCGAACATGAGTCCGCCGGTCATTATCGCAGTAAGAACATCGAACCCGGAGCCAGCAAATCCACGGCCCCCAATCAATGAGGAGAAGAAAGTTGCGACCACCACGGTCCCGACCATTGCGACAGGTGCCCTCCAGTCTATTATCCTTGTGACAAGAAGGAACGTGAACGAAATCAGTATGAGGAGTATGGATGTCTCTCCAATGCATCCGGCCCTGTTTCCAAGGAAGTAGCGGAGGAGCGTGTCCCAGTCCATCACCGCGCTGCCCGATTTTATCTGGCTCATAAGTGTCGCGGAGGAGATTGCGTCAACGTTCTGTGTCAAATCCCATGTCCATTTTGCGGCCCCCGAAGCTGGATTGAACCATGAAGCACCAAGCGCGGCGGCGAAGCTCATAAACATGAACGCACGTCCTGTCAGGGCCGGGTTGAAAACGTTGCTCCCGATTCCACCGAAAAGGCCCTTCGCAATCACTATGGCCACGAACGCTCCAATGACCACCATCCACGCGGGAGTTGTCGATGGAAGGACCAGCGCAAGAAGCTCCCCGGTCACCAGTGCGGAGAGATTGTCAACACAGACTTTCTGTCTGCATATCTTCTGGAAGAGGAATTCAAAGAGAACGCAGCTTGCCTCCGACACAAGTATTGTCACAAGCGCATGGACTCCAAAAATCACCACGCCGTAGATACATTCGGGAAGAAGGGATATCAGCACCGCGAGCATTATTGTCCGGGTCGATGTTCCAAAAGAGAAGTGCGGACTTGAAGAAAGATATATGTCCTTTGTGTTTGTCTTTGGGTCTGTCATTTTGTCTCCCCCGATGATTTACATTCTTCGGCGGCTTTTTTTGCGGCCTCCGCTTTTGCTTTTTCCATAGCCATCTGTGCGCGGACCATCCCCTTTCCAAGACGGATTCTCTGCACAAGACGGACGTTTGCGGGGCACACGAACGAGCAGCATCCACATTCAATGCAGTCCATAAGACCAAATTTTTTTGCGGAATCAATGTTTTCTGCCTTGACCTCGCGGACCATCATCACTGGGGTGAGACCCATCGGACATGCCTTGACGCATTTTCCGCAGCTTATGCACTGTCCCTCGTCAACAATGTAGGTCTCCTTTTTTGTAAGGAAAGTGATTCCGCTGGTTCCCTTGGCTATCGGGAACTGTGTGCTTGGCATTGCGAAACCCATCATCGGTCCGCCGCTTATGATTTTTACAGCCGCATCCTTTTTGAGCGAAAACACGTCGGGAATCAAATCCGAAACAAGAGTTCCAACCGGAACACGGATGTTGCATGGCTTTTCGACCGCACCGCCGCTGATTGTCAACGCCCTGTCGATTAACGGCATCCCAAGACGGAACGCATCGGAAATTGCGCAGACAGTGCCGACGTTTGTGATTACGGCCCCAGCATCTGCCGGAAGACGACCGGACGGAATCTCCACGCCAAGGACCGCCTCGACAATGTTTTTTTCGCAGCCCTGTGGATATTTCGTCTTGACCACCGCGACCGCCATATCCTTTTCCCAGCCCCTGGACTTGATTTCATCCGAGAGCTTCGGCGCGATGTATTTTTTGTTTTCCTCAAGAACAATCAGACCCTTTGCAGCGACAACCCTCATAACGATTTTGAGTCCGTCAACAACCTTTCCGCACTGTTCAAGAAGTGTGCGCTCGTCAACAGTCAGATACGGCTCACATTCCGCAGCGTTTAATAGAACAAAATCAATTTTCTTTTCTGGCGGGGGATTCAGTTTTACGTGGGCAGGAAAGGATGCTCCTCCCATTCCGACTATGCCGGCATCACGGATTCTTGCAAGAGCCTCGTCCCTTGTGCATGTGAAGGGGTCCATCGGAGGCATGAAGTCTGTCTCGTCCGAACCGTCCCCCTCGATTGTTATGCAAGGAACCTCAGTGCCGCCTGTCACCATGAATGACTGGATTTTTTTTACCTTGCCTGAAATTGAGGCATGGACCGGGGCCGACATGAATTTGTCGCTCTTTGCGATAAGCTGGCCACGCTTGACAATGTCGCCAACCTTGACCAAGGCGGAATTGGGTGCGCCGCCCATTGTGATTGGAATTGTCACCGATTTTGTGGAAGGAAATGCGTCGGCAATAGGACAGCCGTTCGACATCTCCTTCATCTCGCGGGGATGGATTCCCCCTTTAAAAGTGTGCGTTTTCATAAATTGATATTCTACTATATAATAGCCCAAATGTCGAGTTTTTAATGCGCCGGCAAAGCGAAATCATTCCGGTGCACTGTAAACCTCAATGCCCAAATGTAGGGGGAATACTCCCCTACGTTCGGGCCTTGCGTCCCTCTCTACCCAGAAATTGCCTTCGGCAATTTCTGGTACCAATTCATTTTTTTGAGGGGGAAGTCTCCCCCTCGCTCCAAACCCAAGGTTTTCCGCTACCCCCTCAGCGGGATGGCTCTGTTTTTTTCCGCCGCCGTCGCTACACTCCGCCGGAAACTCCTGTCCATACCCGCAACGCCCAATATACGGAGTTTTTGTGTTTTTCCGCAAAGCGGAAAATGTGAGCCTTCGCGACCAAACAAAAACTCAAAGAGCAAGCGGCAGCTTGCGACATGCCCGCAACGCCCATTGGACATGGTTT
>CACZPR010000024.1 GCA_902783155.1 uncultured Spirochaetaceae bacterium | reverse complement strand
GTTGCGAAAACGAGCGACGGCGAGTTTTCGCAACAAAACCCTTGGTCAAGGGTTTTGTTCAGTGTACACTGAACAAAAAAATTTTTTCAAAAATTTCTTGAAGGAAGTTGGTATGGGGTTTACGGAAAATCTTTTGTTCCCCCTTAGTGGCATATCGCCATGTTGCTCGTGCACAAATCATTTTCTCCATTACGCTTGTACTGTTTTTTCAAAAATGGTATTTTTAAATATGGTCGCAAAAAATGATTTTCCGATTTTAGATTTTGACACCGGATGTGCCGTAAAATAAGGAGAGAAAATTATGAAAAAGATTTTTTTTGTTCTTTCGCTTTTGTTTTTGAGCTCAGGTTTTTTGTTCGCCCAGTATGCGGAGGTTTCTTCGGAGAAAATAAATGTGCTTCCAGCTTACACCACCATGCTGATGGATTCCGCTTCTTATGGGAGCACCGTCTATGAGGCTGTTCTTGCTTCGGACACCAACGACTTTTCCAACGGCAGTCCGATTTTTATCAACAAGTATGTGGAAAATCAATACGACTCAACGCTTCGGATTGATTTGGATGAATTTAAAAATTATGAGTTCGATGAAAATTATTCGCACTACGATTTTCTGAAACTTTATGCCATTGGACCGGACGAAATAATCCTTGCCGTGTATTATTGTTTTTCTACAAACCGCTTTGTGTTTTTCAGAATCAAGGACGGAAAGATTGTCTGCTCGAAGGGCTACAGTCTTAAAAATCAACGCGCCTATGAGGAACAGCAGTATGCGTTCAACGAAAGGGACAGAATTTACGTTGCGTTCAATGGCCAGCAAAAATTCAATGATACCGGATGGGACCTGTTTCTCCTTGCGTTTGATTTGGAAGGAAATCTTGTAAACTCGGTAAAAATATTTACAAAAGGAAATGACGAAGTGACGGGTCTTGCCGCCTGCGGTGATTATGTTTATTTCAGCATCAGAAGAAGTTTTGAAAATCAGGCGATTGTCCAGTTTTCAAAAGACTTGGAACACAATAATTTATGGGCGCATAAATATGAAGATTCCGGCATAAGGCTTTGGTCTTTGGATTCCAATGGAAAAAATCTGTTTGTGACTGTGTACAGGGAAAATGATGGCACGGATTATATTGCGCGTTATTCTGCGGACGGAAAATTTATCTGCTGCTACAATATGGATGAGTTCTGCCCGGCTCTCTGCCATGTTTTTGCCAAAAAGAAATTTACGGATGAAGGCATTTCTTTTTTGGGGGAAAGATATACGGAGGGAAGCTTTATGGATCCGGAAGAGAAAATCCATTACCTTGATTTTTTCATGGACTGGGATGGAAACAAAATCTACGAGCATGAATTTGCGGAATGGGACAATCTTAATTTCAGGAAATTTGAATCTGTTGATGGAAAATATTTTTGCATGGGCGAAAACATTTATAACGCGGAAGGAGTGGGACACATTTCCTACAGCTATCTGATTGAAACCCAATACAGGGATACGGACTTTATGCATTTGAAAAAAACGGCTTTCAATCCTTTTGCAGCTCCAGTTTTTATAGAAGATAATGGTTTGGGTGGAATCCTGAGTCCGTTTGTTGTTCGCCGCCATTATGAACCGCAGGACAAAATTAAAAGCAAATATGACATCGGGAAAAATTTCTGGCAGAAAAATCTAAATGTGCAGCCGGAAGAAATCCCGGGATGGGAATTTGATTTTGCGGCACAGATAATCCGTCTGGATTTTGCTCATGCACGTCCGGACTCGGATGAAATTACAGGAAGCATACCGCTCTTTCCGTTTTCAGAAAGGTAGCGTCTTTTTTCTGGCCCTTTCTAATTTTTTAATTTGCCTCCCCCTTACTTTTTCGTTCATTCCTGTTATACTGTGCGCCAGAGGTTAAAAGAATGGAATTGGTTTACGGAATTAAGGACAGGCCTTCGTTTGGAAAGGTGTTTTTGTTTGCGCTGCAGCAGCTTCTTGCAATCATGGCGGCGACTATTGCGGTTCCTGCGATTGTGGGAAACGGTCTTTCTGCTTCGGCGGCTCTTTTTGGCGCGGGTGTCGGAACAATCGTCTACCTTTTGTTCACTAAGAGTTCAAGCCCTGTGTTCTTGGGAAGCTCCTTTGCGTTCATCGGGTCTATGTTCAGTGCGTTCGGTGGCGCGGCATCGGTTTCCGTTGGTTACTGGGGACTGATTATCGGTGCGTTGATGGCCGGTTTGGTCTACATAATCATTTCCATTATAGTAAAATTCTGCGGAGTGGCATGGATTAACAAGTTGATGCCGCCTGTGATTATCGGTCCGACCGTTGCAATAATCGGACTGAGCCTTTCTGGAAATGCCGTCGGCGATTTGATGAAGTCCAGCGTCGAGGGCGGAAGCACTTATGTCGCACTGATTTGCGGTCTTGTTACTCTGGCAGTGACAATGCTCTGCTCAACTTACGGAAAAAAGATTGGCCGTTTGATTCCGTTCATCATGGGTATTCTTGCCGGTTATGTCGTAGCATCGATTTTTGCCGTAATCGGATATGCAACGAAAAATCCTGCGCTCATCGTAATCAACTACGGTGCATTGGCTTCATTGGATTTTTCATCGATAGGCGGATATTTTTCACTTCCGAAATTCACTTTCATGCTCGGTGGTGCCGAGGGACTCAAGGGGCTTACCGGTGGATATTTCCTTACGCTGTTTGCGGCCTACGTTCCTGTTGCCTTTGTCGTTTTTGCAGAACATCTTGCGGACCACAAAAATCTTTCTGCAATCGTCGGAAAGGATTTGCTCAAGGAACCCGGGCTTTCACGCACTCTTTTGGGCGACGGTGTGGGAACAATCGTTTCAACATTCTTCGGCGGATGTCCAAATACGACTTACGGCGAATCAATCGGATGCGTGGCAATCACAAGGAACGCTTCTACAATCTCAATCTGGGGATGTGCGGTCCTTTGCATTGTGTTCAGCCTTATCAGTCCGCTCGTTGCTTTCCTTGAGACGATTCCAAGCTGCGTAATGGGCGGTGTCTGTGTCGCTCTCTACGGATTCATCGCCGTTTCGGGACTCAAGATGTTCCAGTCGGTCGATTTGAACAAAAACAGGAACCTCTTCGTTGCGTCCGTGATTTTGATTACGGGTGTCGGCGGCATGGTCGTAAGTTTCGGAAAGGTTGAAATCAGAACCGTTGCCTGCGCATTGATTCTGGGAATCCTTACGAATCTGATGCTGTCCAGGGGCGAAGATTAAAGTCGCAAGCTATTGGGTGTTGGTCGCAAGCTATTGGGCGTTGCGGGCATTAGAGATGTTTTCCGATGGAGTGTAGCGACGGCGGCGGAAAAAAATTGAGCTATCCCGCTGGAAGGGGTAGCGAAAGACCGCTTGCGGGCTGTAGCGAGGGGGAGGCTTCCCCCTCCCACACTTAAAATAACTTTCCTAATCCTCTATTGTGTCATTCGTTTCAAATCATTAAAATAGCTGGCATGAAAACATCTCAGATTCATTTCAGGACACTGCGGGAGGCTCCTGCAGAAGCTGTTATCGCCAGTCATCAGCTTATGATGAGGGCAGATTTGATTCGCAAACTTGGCAACGGTCTTTACACCTACATGCCTATGGGACTCAGGTCCTACAGGAAACTTGAAAGCATTATAAAGGAAGAACTTAACAACAGCGGTGCCATGGAATTTAAGCCAACCGTTATTGTTCCGGGCGACATCTGGAAGGAGAGCGGTCGCTGGGAGACTATGGGGCAGCAGATGCTTACGGCAAAGAATCGTGGCGGACAGGATATGGTTGTGAGTCCGACTGCCGAGGAAGCCTATACTGCAATCTGCCGTGCGGGTCTTACTTCATATAAGCAGCTCCCAATCAATATGTACCAAATCAACACAAAATACAGGGACGAAATTAGGCCGAGATATGGTGTCATGCGTGGCCGCGAGTTCAATATGATGGACGGCTACACTCTTAACGCTGATGACGAGTCTTTGGATGAAAGCTACCAGGCCTATGCCAGTGCCTACCACAGAATTTTCAAGAGGCTTGGTCTCAAGGTTATTCCTGTTAAGGCCGACACAGGTGCGATGGGTGGTTCCGGTTCCGAGGAATTTATGGTCGAAAGTCCAATCGGCGACGACACTTTGATTCTCTGCCCTGAATGTGGCTACGCTGCCAACGCTGAGAAGGCTTCGTGCAAACCCGATGTCGCTGTGGACAATGACGGAAATCCACAGAAAAAGACGGACCTCCCGATTGAGGATGTGGCCACCCCGAATGTGTTTTCAATAGAGGACATGGAGAAATTCTTTGGGTGCACTCCAAAAATGTTTGTAAAGGCACTGATTTACAGGGTCATCAACTCGACTCTGGATTTGAGTGGCGCGCCATACTGCGAGGGTCTTGCGTCCAAGGTGGAGGGCAGCATGAAATTCTATCCGCTTTCATACGTGTGTGTGCTTATTCGTGCGGACCTGGACGTTAACGAGGCAAAACTTGCGGGTGCGTTGAAGGCCAGCGAGGTTGCTCTTGCGGAGGGTGACGAGATTCTGAAGATTGCGGGCGCGCCACATGGATTTGTCGGTCCTGTTACTGTCAAGTGTCCGATTGTCCAGGATCTGACTGTGAACGACATGCACGACGCTATTGCCGGTTCCGGAAAAGAGGGATTCCATATCAGACATCTGGAGCCGGGAAGGGACTACACTCCATGGATGAATGTGGATGTCAGGACGGTCAAGGATGGCGACAGGTGTTCATGCCCAGGATGCAATGGAACCTACTACAGCACAAAGGGTAACGAGCTTGGACACATCTTCAAGCTGGGCAAAAAGTATACCGAATCAATGAACGTGACCTATCTTGACAAAAACGGAAAGGCAGCCGTGACTACGATGGGATGCTACGGTATTGGCGTGGACCGTGTTCTTGCGAGCATAATCGAGGCGAACCACGACGACATGGGAATCCAGTGGCCGATGTCCGTTGCTCCGTTCCAGGTTGCGATTGTTCCAATAAAGTACAAGGATGCCATGAAGGATGCCGCGGACAGACTGTACGGGGAGTTGAGGGCCGCCGGTGTGGAGGTTCTTCTTGACGACAGGGATGAAAGGCCCGGTGTAAAATTCAATGACATGGATTTGATTGGGTTCCCGATCCGTGTGACTGTTGGCGACAAGAATCTTCCGAACGTGGAGATTAAGCTCAGGACCGCCGATTCCCCGGAGCTTGTTCCGTTGGACGAGGCCGCGCAAACGATTTCCGCCATGGTAAAATCCGCGATGGACGAGCTGGACAAATAAAAGATTGGAGTAACCAAAGGTGCTGTTTTTTATTTTCCATAATAGAGGCAACTTTGACTTATAGAGGTAGATTTATGAGAAACTTGAAGAGAAATATTCTTGCTGGCGTGGTGGCACTTTTTTCTGTGTTTGCCCATGCCGTTCCTGGGATGATTCAGTATATTCCTGACAATTCCGGGGAGTATGTTTATTATTCGGACAAATCGTTTACGCGCCAGTCGATTGTCGGATTCCTCTATTATGATGACAGCACCTACGCGGTCCGCTACTATGCCCCGGCGGATTCAAAAAACAAGCTTGTGGCGAAGGACATTACCCTTTACTTCAGCGTGGACCCCGAGGCAAACCATCTGGAGCTTACCGGCGAAACAATTGTCGGTGCGGTTGGTGGAGAGGACACGGACATAATCAACTATCTGCACGACCTGTTCTATGAATTCACGGCAAGGGCGCAAAAGGCATTTCTTGAGAGCAACGAGAAAATTGAAAGCAGGCAGGACTTTGCCCAGTTCGGCGGCACTGTGACTATTGTTTTCAACACCATGGTCCCGATTTTCAATATCGAGGAAATCAGGACGGGCGACGGGACAAAAGTTTTTTCGACAATCACCGTTGGACAGCTTGTTTCATCCGACGACAAAAGTTTTACGGACTACAAGGGTGTCGAGACTGCTCCCAAGGATTTGAAGCGCAAGTTCCAGACAAAATCCGGTGCAAAATCCATGGACGCGAAGTACCAGAACCAGAGCGTAAAGCTTTCGACCCAGTGGACACAGGCAAATATGGACGGGGTCTGGTTGATGGATGACTACGCATATCTCAGCATGGCGACAGTTTCCATTCCCGATTCGATGAAAAACTCGACCCAGCTTTTTGAGGACATGACCGTTCGCATGATTGGTGAAAGCACAAGCGGATCGTACACGGTCTGGAAGCAGAAAACCGTTTCCCGCTCAAAGAATGTGACCGTTGTTACGAACCTTTACTACCAGCCGGACACAGGGGATGTCACCAGGGATTTTTCCGTTTTGACAAAATGCGCTGACGGAACCTATGCCTTTTTGAAGCTGACGGTGTTTGATGGAATCTACATGCAGAACAGGTCCTATTTTGATGGAATCCTGAAATCCTACAGGGTGAAGTAAATGGGGCAGCCTTTAATCTGTTTGACTCTCACCGGCAAGACCGTAAACGAAGATTTGGAGCTTATAAAAAAATACCGCAAGCATATCGACATGGTGGAGCTGCGGGCGGATTTTCTGGATGACAACGAGAAACCGTTTATCAAAAAATTTCCGTCCATTGCGGGGCTTCCGTGCATCCTGACAATCAGGCGAAAAACTGATGGCGGGCTTTACAGCGACGGGGAGGCTGCGCGTTCTGTTCTTTTTGCCAAGGCCCTCTCGTTTATTGATGAGGACCATACAAAGAATTTTGCCTATGTTGATTTTGAGGAGGACTTCCAGGTTGCCTCACTTCAGGATGGTGCGCTCGCCTATGGTGTCCGGGTAATCAGAAGCCTGCACGACATGGAAAATCCGATTGGAAATTTGGCACAGCGTCTTGAAAAACTCAAGGTGACAGACTACGAGATTCCGAAGATTGCGTTCATGCCCGAAAGTCTGCATGATGTTAAGCATGTCTTTGACGAGGCGGCGAAACTCAAGGATTCGAACCACATTCTGCTTGCGATGGGACCGATGGGTGTCGCGACCAGAATACTCAGCGCGAAGATTAAAAATTTTTTGACCTTCACATCTCCCGGGGAAAGCAGTTCCAATGTGGCTATGCTTGGCCATGTGGACCCGGTCCTGCTGAATGAAATCTACCATTTCAGAAGTATAAACGAATCTACGCGTGTGTATGGGATAACCGGGTATCCGTTGCTAAAAACATCCAGTCCCGAAATCCACAACGCGGGATATGTCAAGCATGGCATGGACGCTGTGTACATTCCAATCGCCTCCAAAAGTTTTAAGGAGGTTCTTGATTTTGCCGACTCGGTTGGCATAAAGGGCATGTCCGTGACGATTCCGCACAAGGAGGCCGTCCTGGAGGAGATTCCGGACCTTGAAAAAAAATGCCGGGAGATTGGGGCGTGCAATACCATTGTCCGTTCCGATGGTGGATGGCGTGGATTCAATACCGATGTTAGTGGATTTACAAAATCGCTTCTGGAATTTCTTGGAGAAAAAAATCTTTCGCACAAAAAGGTTGCCATAATCGGTGCGGGTGGAGCTTCAAGGGCGATTGCCTATGCCGTAAAACAGTTGAAGGGAAAGGCTTGCATCTTTAACAGGACCATAGCCCGGGCGCAGGAGCTTGCCGAAAAATATGGATTCAAGGCCTGCAAACTAACCGGCGAAAATATGGACACGCTTGCAAAATATAGCGACATAATCATTCAGACAACGTCGGTGGGAATGAACAGCACGGAGGCTTCCAACCAGGAAAACGACCCTCTGTATTTTTATGAATTCACTGGCAGGGAAAAGGTTTTTGATATAATCTATGTTCCTGCGGTAACTCCGATGATGGCCCGCGCCGCAAAAGCTGGATGCAAGGTCTGCAACGGATACGACATGCTCAGGTACCAGGGCTACGAGCAGTTCAGGATTTTCACCGACAACGACTATTGAGAGGATTTGGAGACATTATGATAACAAAGGACCAGCAGAAAATTTTGGCGGCGGAAACTGCCGTCGAGACATTGATTGGCGAGGGTAAGATTTTTAGTGGAATGAAGATTGGACTTGGAACTGGGTCCACCGCCATGCCCGCTGTAAATGCCATCGCAAAAAAAATTGCCGACGGAGTGCTGAAGGACATTCTTGCGGTTGCGACTAGTTTCCAGACTTCGCTTGCGTGCGAGGTTTTGGGAATAAGGGTCTGCTCGCTGAATGACAAAAACATTGGCGGCCAGCTTGACTTGACTATTGACGGAGCTGATGAAATTGGTCCCGGAAACTCTCTGGTAAAGGGCGGCGGGGCTGCTCTGCTGAGGGAAAAAATCACGGCCTATTCATCAAAGTCCTATGCGATTGTGGCGGACAGTTCAAAGGCGGTCCCGTCCCATGGAACAAGGTTTCCTCTCCCGGTTGAGATAATCCCCGAGGCAAGAATCTGCGTAATCCATGCCCTTGAAAAAATGGGGGCGACCTGTACTCTTCGCGAGGGAATCAGGAAGGCTGGTCCGGTTATTACCGACAACGGAAACATGATTCTGGACTGCCTTTGGGAAAATCCGGTCAACCCGGCTGAAATGGAGGATAAAATCAACGGCATTACCGGGGTGGTGGAGTGCGGATTTTTCACCAAGCTGCATCCGGTCGCATTTATCGCCCAGGAAGACGGAAGCGTGAGGCGGGTTGATTAAAATCAAAATTGGCTAATACTGTTGATTTATAGCCAGTGCTGTGTTAAGATTTAATTAAAATTAACGCAGGGGGTAGCCATGTGCAGAGCGACAATCTATGATGCCAGAAACAATTTTTCGTCCCTTGTCAAAACGGCGGAGGAAGGGGAACCGGTGGAGCTTACCCGGCATGACAAACCTGTTGCCGTTATTATCAGCTGGGAGCAGTATGAAAAGAAGATAAAAAAGAAGACATTCATTGAGAGGATGGAGGAAATCAGAAAGGAGTATGCCGATGTCCTTGCCGACCCCAGCTACGAAGGTCTCGTGATTCCAAAGGATGAATATCCTGATGAAGCGTATTACAAAAAAATTGATTCGATTTGGAGTGAAGTATGAGACCGGTTTATTTGCTCGATACCAATGTGATTTCAGAAGCTGCAAAGTTGAAACCAAATTTTTCTGTATTAAGGAATCTAGCTAAAAACGAGGGGCTTTGCGCAATCTGTTCGACTGTCTGGCAGGAATCTGTTTATGGATATGAAAGGCTGCCCGATGGAAAGCGGAAAAACATGGTGCGGAATTGTCTGCAATCAATAAAAGAGACCTATGATATAATTCCTTACGATGGTTTTGCATCGGAGATTTGTGGTGAAATACGTGCTCGCTGTGAGGAAAAGGGTCGGCCAATTCCTTATGACGATTGCCAGATTGCCGCCACCGCCATTGCAAACGGTATGATTCTTGTGACCCATAATGTGGAAGACTATGCGGCCCTGCAGGAAAACTCCATGCTGAAGGTGGAGGACTGGTGGGAATAAAAATCTTCTGTGCATAAACCTTGAAAATAATCGGCCCACGTGTTAGATTGTGGTATGAAAGTTGCGATTTTTTTTGGTTCAAAGTCCGATACCGAGACGATGAAAAAGTCCGCCGATGTCCTTAAGGAATTCGGTGTTGATTACAAGGCTTTTATTATTTCCGCGCACCGTGCGGGGGAGCTTCTGGTTAAAACAATCCGGCAGATTGAGGACGAAGGTTTTGAAGTCATCATAGCCGGGGCAGGTCTTTCCGCCGCATTGCCTGGTGTTATTGCGGGGCATACTGTTTTGCCGGTGGTTGGAGTTCCTCTTGAATGTGTCACCCCCGGAAAGTCAAACGGTCTTGGAGGGATGGACGCACTTCTTTCCGTTGTCCAGATGCCTCCCCAGATTCCTGTTGCAAGCGTGGGTATTGGGAACGCAAAAAACGCAGCGTATCTTGCAGTTGAAATTCTCGCAGTAAAATATCCGGAGCTAAAAAACAAGCTCGTCGATTTCCGCAAAAAACTCGCATCCGACGCAGAATCCAACGGCGGATTGGGTGTAGAATTGTAAAAATTTATTATCTTACTCTTTTGCCGTGCATTGTAAAAGGATTGCAAGAGAATTCTTATGTCTGGGGTTTTTAGGGGCTATGCCCCTGAACCGTGCCGGGAAAGGGAGGGGTTTAAGGGGAGGGAAAACCCTCGCTTCGGAGTAGGGGGTTTTACATCCCCTTTATCTGGGGGTACAGGGGTACTCCCCTGTAAATAAGTTTTATAGGAGAATTTTATGGCAGGCAATGTTATTGATTACAAAAAGGCTGGGGTTGATGTTAACGAAGGCTACAAGGCTGTTGACAAGTACAGGGTGCAGGCTGCCCGCACAAAGATTCCGGGACTGCTTTCCGACCTTGGTTCGTTCAACGGAATGTTCGCCGTTCCAAAGGGACTGAAGAATCCTGTCATGGTCAGCGGAACCGATGGAGTTGGAACAAAACTGGACATAGCGTTCAAGCTGAAGAAATACGACACTGTTGGAATCGACTGTGTTGCCATGAGCGTGAACGACATCCTGTGTTCCGGCGTGAAGACTTCATTTTTCCTTGACTACATTGCCTGTGGAAAACTGGACTCGAAGATTGCCGGGGAACTGGTAAAGGGTGTCACCGACGGATGTGTCGATGCAGGATGCGCGCTTCTTGGAGGAGAGACCGCCGAGATGCCGGATTTCTATGACGAGGGAAAATACGACCTTGCCGGATTTGGCGTGGGCATTGGCGAAAAGTCCGAGATGATTACCGGAAAATCAATCAAGGAAGGCGATGTGCTGATTGGGCTTTCATCGACCGGACCACATTCAAACGGATTCTCACTGATTCGCCGTCTTGTCACAGATTTCGACGAGCCATATATTGAGGACGGAAAGAAGACTGGAAAATCAATAGGCCAGGTTCTTTTGACCCCGACTCGCATTTACGTTCGCCCCGTCATGGATGTCCTGAAAAAGTTCCGCCCATCGGTGCATGGAATGGTCCACATAACCGGTGGCGGATTCTACGAAAATCTTCCAAGAATGTATCCCCATGCGGCGGAAGGAAAAAAGCAGCTGATTTCCGTAATCAAAAAGGGCAGCTGGGAGGTTCCGAAGATTTTTGACGAACTTGTTCGCCGTGGTGCCGATGAAAAAAATGTCTACTCCACATTCAACATGGGCATTGGATTCATTCTTGCCGTAAGCAAAAAGGATGCCGCCGCAATACTCAAGCTGTTCAACAAAAATGCGGCCAAGTACCACATCGACGGAATCCCGGACATGAAGGCCTACGAGATTGGATATGTCGGACACACGGACAAAATCATCAAGGGCGAGTTCAAGGGCAACAAGGCCATGACCCAGTTCGAGGACTGAATCCTATGGTGAACGTTGCGGTCTTGGTCAGCGGCGGTGGAACAAATCTCCAGGCGTTGATTGATTACGAAAAATCCAATGCGGACTGTCCATACCATATTGCGCTGGTGGTTTCAAGCACGAAAAATGCCTATGCCATCGAGCGCGCCGGTGCGGCTGGAATCAAGTGTGAAATAAAAAGTCCCGTGTCTGTTATGGGTGAAAAAGCAAAATCCGCGACAAGGGATGAAAAGCGTCTTGCCACGTCCAATGCCATTCTTGAGCTGTGCCGCACAAATGGAATAGACGCAATCATTCTTGCGGGCTATCTTTCGGTTCTTGGTGGAGAAATACTTGAAACATACAGGGACAAAATCATAAATCTGCATCCCGCTTTGCTTCCGAAGTTTGGTGGAGTGGGAATGTGGGGACACAATGTGCATGAGGCGGTCCTCGCTGCCGGTGAAAAAGAAAGTGGCTGTACCGTCCATATTGTGGATTCCGGATGTGACACAGGAAAAATATTGGTCCAGAAAAAAGTTCCAGTCCTCCCCGGTGACACCCCCGATACACTCTACGCACGAATAGCCCCGGAGGAACACAGCGCAATGGTGGAGGGCGCCTGCATTCTCGCGGAGAGAGTAAAAAAACTGTAGGAGTGTTGAAAAGTTCCGGCGGAGGGGATTTTATCCTTGACAAATTTCGCGACTGGACATAAACTAATAGTTATGGATTTACGAACAGTATTAACGCCTGAAACGGTTGACCTCCATCTGAAGGGGTCCACCAAAGAAGAAATTATTGACGAACTCCTTGATGTTTTGGTCAAGGCAGGAAAAGTGACGGATAAAGAGGCTGCCAAGGAATGTGTTCTTGACAGGGAGCGCAAGATGTCCACCGGAATGAAGCATGGCATCGCAATCCCGCACGGAAAGACAGACACCGTTTCCGATTTGGTTGCATGCATCGGTATTTCCGACAAGGCCGTTGATTTTGACAGTCTTGACCAGGAGCCTTGCCGCATCTTTATTATGACCCTTTCGCCAGTCAACAAGACAGGACCCCATCTCCAGTTCCTTGCTGAAGTCAGTCTTCTGTTTAAATCTGCCGAAAAGAGGGCACAGATTTTGAATACAGCGGACAAGGCCGAGGTAATCAGAATTTTGACTTGACGGAAGTTCCTGGACCTGCTGGACAGGTTTCTGGATTTCCACCGACATATAAGGTCGGAATAAGTTTGTTTTTGCTGCAGAAGCCTTTATGGATTAAGAATCCGTGGAGGCTTTTTCCGTCTCTGTTCATAACGTCAAAAATAGTCTATAATCTCTCCTATGAAACTGGAACCTTTGTTCAGGTCTGCCGACAACAGACTTTATTTTTTGGATGGGCGTGAAATGCCTGTCGATGCGGGTAAAAAATCGTTCCCGGAAAATGTGTCCTGCGAAAAGGACTCTCTTGTTTTTGTCGATATGCCATGGGAGACGGTTGGTAAGGACGAGGAAAGCTACAACGAGGAATTCCTTGCCAGGATGCGTGACTTCCTGAAAAAAATGGAGGACGTTCCGTCCTATGCCGTGATTTTCCCCACCGCAGAATCAATCCCCCAAAGTGCAGCCGAAAAGGAAGCGTTTGTCGCCTCAATGAAGCACAGTGCGCGCAGAATCAAGGGTGCAAAATCCGTCGTGGGCTACGCAATCCCCGGGTACATCGATGCGGAGACTTTTGTCAGCGAGTTTTCCGGAAAACATTCGCACTACATCTATTTCAGCCACGAGGACTCCGTTCTGGAGAATCCTTCAATTGTACGCATCTGACGGAGGATTTTATGGACAGCATTCAGAAATTCTGCTCGGATGTTGAGAAAATCAAAAAACACGCAAGGCAGGAGGGAGCGTCCGGAGAAAAATCCGTTGTGCCCCAGATTAAGAGCCTTTTTGTCCGTAATTTTCGTGGGCTGGATTCGCTTGCCGCATCTTTCGTGGACTACTGGGAGGAAACCTACATACGTCCATCCACCAATTGCGCGGAGGAGCCTGTGCAGGAAAATATCGACCGCCTTGTTGCCATGTTTTCCCTGCTCGAAGGTTCCACCGAATTCACGGACTGCCTTTCCGATGACGACTGGAAAAAACTTTGCGGGCTGACCAACATTGAGTCCGAGGACTTGCAGATAGACACCCTCAACAGCCTTATGATGATTTTTGTGGACAAGAAGGCCCTGTGATGGTTCTGGACCCGCAAACTTCCCCATACCTTAGCTGCCTCCAGTGTCCCAGAAAGTGTGGCGCGGACCGTCTGGACTTTCGGACTGGATTTTGCGGTGAAACACAGTCCCTTAGGATTGCCAGCGCGGGACTCCATTTTGGTGAGGAACCTGTTGTGACTGTCTTTGGTGGAAGCGGGACCATTTTTTTTACAGGATGCACTCTCCGTTGCTCGTTCTGCCAGAACTACCAGATAAGCCAGCAGGGGATGGGGACCGCCGTGGACTGCGATGCTTTTGTGAAAATTTGTCTGGAGCTTCAGGAAAATGGCGCGGAGAACATAAATCTTGTGACGGGAAGCCACCACATACCGCTGATTGCCGAATTTTTGACCGCCGCAAAAAAGTCTGGCCTTGAAATCCCCGTGGCATGGAATTCGTCCGCCTATGAGTCTGTGGAAAGCCTTGAACTTTTGCGTGGCCTTGTGGATATCTGGCTCCCGGATTTGAAGACCCTGAATCCAGTTATGAGCGAGGGACTCTTTTGTGCGCCCGATTATCCGTCTGTCGCAAAAAAATCTATAAGATGGATGGTCAAAAATTTTCCGATGAATATAACTAGAGTCGAAAGGAATGGCGATATTAAGGAGAAAATGCTTTCGGGCGTTGTGATTCGTCATCTCTTTCTTCCGGGGCGCATGGATGATACCGTCATGGTTCTGGACTGGCTCAAGAAAAATGCGGACGGAAAGGCAATCCTTTCGCTTATGTCGCAGTATACGCCGGTTCCGTTCAAGGGTGATTCTGATGGCGGAATCGCAAGGGAAAAATCTCTTGGAGCGTTCCAGAATCGGCTTGTTGATGCCACCGAGGACGCTGATTTGAGGGATTTTATTGACGCATACGGCTTTGACTACGTTTTCTATCAGGATTTGAGCGACGACACATCTTGGCTCCCTGATTTCAACCGTAAGCAGCCGTTCAGCAATGCCCTTGCAAAACCCCTTTGGCACTGGGGCTGTGGATTTATAAACTAATTTGCCATAAAGTTTTTTATAGAGGAAAGTTATGTCACGAGACAGAAGAAAAAAGAGCGGAGCTTCACGAATCGGTTTGGTAATCTGGATTGTCGCTGCAATCGCGCTGGTGATTGTGTTTCTCGCAAACAAAAAACGCATATTCGGAAACCTTAAGACCACAGGATTTTTTGAGCGTGTGTTTGGGACTACACCAAAGTTTATAGAGGATGCCGAGGTCCCTGAAACAAAGATTGCGAAAAACGATGTTGACGCGGAATCTGATTATGTTGAAATCCAGCTTGTGCAGGGGGCCGCAGAAAATGACGGCGGAGATTCAATCCTCTACACAAATCTTCCAAATGGAAGCAAAAAAAAGACAACAAGAAACGAAACTGTCGCAGAAACCCAGAATGTCACCACCGACCAGTCTGGTACTGATGTTGTTGATTTTGATGATGTCACTGATTTGGTTGCGTCCGGAACAACTGTCTATGGCAGCTCCGAGGATGAGGCTTTTGGTGTCTACAGCGACCAGAATTCTTCAATCGCACTGGAATCTGTCGGGGTGCAGAGTTCCGCAACCGAGTTTGCGCACTCAATCAACCCGAACCTGATTTATGAGCCGAACACAACCGACCCCGTGAAATCGCCAACGGACACACCGGCGGAAAACATTTCGCTCCGGCTTTTTTTCATAGAGATAAATTCGGACGGAACAAGCAGCATCTGTGAGGTCCCGCGCCTTATGAAAAAATCTGCAACGCCGCTTTCCGATTCAATCAACGCACTGATTGATGGACCGACTCCCGCCGAACAAAAAAGCCACAACTGCCGGACCATGGTTTCCCCGGGAACAAGGCTCCTGAGCGCGAGCGTAAAAAATGGAATCGCCACACTCAATTTCAGCGAGGAACTGGAGTTCAACAATTTTGGAATAGAGGGAATCATGTGGGAGCTTGACCAGATTGTCTACACCGCGACCGCATTTCCAAGTGTGCAGAAGGTTCAGTTTTTGATAGAGGGAACCCACCGCGAATACATTTCCGAGGGACTCAGAATCGGTGAGCCGCTGGGAAGGGAGAGCCTGTAGGTGTACAATCTTGGACAGGCCGCCGCAATTGCGATAATCGGTGGAGCAGACGGACCGACCAGCATTTATGTTGACAGCAGGATTTTTCCTCCGCTCATTATTGTGCCTCTGGTTCTGCTTGCCGTGGTAATTTTTCTTTTGGTTCGCAGCATAATAAAAAAACATAAGGCGAGGACAATCGTTTTTTCAATTCTGATTGCCCTCATTTTTATTGTCTCCGCCGCCCTTGTTGTTCAAAATTTCGCACAGGCACGCAAAAGGGTTCTGGAGATTGAAAAAATGCTTTACCCGGACGCAACGATGTCTGAAGAAAATAGGGGAAATTAGGGAAAAATTTCCCTTGTTTTGTTGCGGGCGTTCAGTATCGGTGATATAATGGCCTTATGGTAGAAAAAGCTCCTGAGCTTGGCTCTGTTTCGCCCGACATTCTTGATGTTCTTACTGATTCATCGTATCAGAGTGTTCTGGAAACTATAGAGAAGAAATATCTCTACTGGGACAAGGCAAAATACTATGTTCCGAAAGGGCTTGATTCTAAAATTTTCTGGTCCGCGGTGCGTTTTCAGAGATTAAGCAGGTCAAAGTTTTTAAAGTTCGGAGCTTATAATCTTTCTTTTTATGAGACATCCCATATTCAGCAGCTTTTGCATGAATTTGACATGAACTTTGGCGGAACTTTGATATCCTCAAATCTACTGTCGGAAAAAAACAGACGGCAATATCTTTTAAGTTCTATAATGGAGGAAGCTATTGCGTCAAGTCAGATGGAGGGAGCCTCCACAACACGAAAGGTCGCAAAAGAAATGCTCAAAAAACAGCTCAGACCAAAAGATACAAGCCAGCAGATGATTTTGAACAATTACAACACAATCAGATTTTTGTCGGAGCATAGGGAAGAAAAACTGACACCGGAATTGATACTTGAAATTCACAGGCAGATTACGGAAAAGACTCTTGAAAACTCTGATGACGAAGGCAGATTTAGACTTGATGATTCAATTTGCGTTATGAATGGAATAACAGGGGAAGTGGCTTATGAACCTCCGTCGCATACAAAAATCAGCGGCATGATAAAGTCAATTTGCAAATTTGCCAACGATGATGAGAATTATATCCATCCGATTGTTAAGGCAGTTATCATCCATTTTATGATTTCATTTCTTCATCCATTTGTTGATGGGAACGGAAGGACTGCCCGCTCGCTTTTCTACTGGTTTATGCTCAAAAAGGGATACTGGCTTACGGAATTTCTTTCAATTTCAAGAATAATCTACAGGAGCAAGGCCCAATATGAGAAGGCATTCCTGTATACGGAATCTGACGGAAACGACTTGGGATATTTTATTCAATATAATCTTGAGGTTTTGAAAAAATCGTATGGGGAACTTCAAAAATATCTTGAAAGAAAATCTTCTGAGCAAAATGCACTGCTTGAATTTAAGGAAATCCCGGGGCTCAATGAGCGTCAGGCAAAAATTGTCAAGACCTATGCGGAAAAGCCCAATTCAATTTTTGTAAGCAAAGATTTTGAAACAACGTTCAATGTTTCCGTTAAAACAATCCGCTCGGATTTGGAGGGGCTTGTGAAGATGGGGATTCTTGAAACTGTGCCCATGAACAGACGTTTGGTCGGATATGCAAGGAGCAAAGATTTTGAATTTATCCTGATGGAAAACAGGGGAAATTAGGGGGAAATTTCCCTTGTTTTGCGCAAGGGATTGTAGGGGTGAGCGGAGCGAAAACACGCGGGAGCGTGGTCGGAGGCGAAGGCCGTAGCCCCGAAAAGCCCGGTCCCGCACGTATGGGCGGGATGCGCCCGGATAAACATGGAAAGAATCCAATATTTGTGTTATAATGTTGTCAGAGGTGTTTGGATGAAAAAGGATACGCTGACAGTCAAATTTACGCACATGTTTGTTGGTTTCACGCTTGTTACGCTGGCGGTGACTTTTGTTATTTCCTATTTCAACCAGATGCATCTCTACAAGCAGCAGAGGGAGGAAAGTGTCCAGTTTGTCGCATCCTACCTTAACAGCACCTTTGAGGCCGATGACATTTATTTTGTCTGGTACCAGAAGTATTTTCTTAAAAACAGCGACTCGATTCTTGTTCCGTATGATTTTGACGACCTGGCAATTCAGGACGCGCGGCACGAATATGAGGACTGCCTTTCAAAAGATTTTCCGGGCAAGGTTCTTGGTGTGGACCTTGATTTTGACGAGCTTACCGAAAATGGGAAAACCACTTACGAGGTTTACAGCCACGAATTCTATCAGGCGGCGTTCGACAAGGCCAATGACATTTTTGACCTTGCGTACACCTATTATGTTGTGCCGAAGGATGACGGTTCGGACGACGTGACTTTCATTTTGGACTGCAAGCGGGACGAAAAGGCTGTCGGCGGTAAAAAATATCTGGACCTTGGAAGAACTGTGACATTTGATCGGAAAAATCACAAACGCTTCTGGGAGACCTGGGATAGCGGTAAAAAGTCCGGCGGAAATGATGTTTTTGTAAAGGATGTCGGAAAGACCTATGCCTATTACACTCCGGTCTTTATTGGTGGGGAGAAGATGGGCGTAATCGGTATGGAGGTGGAGGTCAGCACCATAACCCATGCCATTTTGGTTGCGACGCTACGGCAGATGCTTTTGATTGCTCTTGTGCTCGTGCTTTTTGTCGGATTTTTGCTTTTTATAATCCGAAAGAATTACATCCAGAAGCTTGTTTACCTGCAACGTGCGATTGACGATTATTCAAGGACAAAGAACTCCGACATTGCCTACAATCTTTTGGGGCAGGTAAAAAACAAGGACGAAATCTCAATGATTATGTCGAAGCTTGCGAACATGATTTACGAGCTTAGAAACTATATGGACCACCTTTCAAAGACGCGGCAGGATTTGCAGAAGACTCAAAAAGTTGCGATGGAGTTGAGCGAGCTTGCGGTCCAGGATTCACTCACGGGCATACGGAACAAGAGGGGCTACGACAAGGAAGTGAGGAAAGCGGTTCAGGAAATTGCTGACGGACAGACAAACATCGGTCTTGCCATGATTGATTTGAACTACCTGAAAAAGATAAACGACACCTATGGTCACGACAAGGGGAATGTCTCTCTTATTACCCTGTGCCAGATTGTGTGCCACGTTTTTGACCATTCGCCTGTATTCAGAATTGGCGGGGATGAGTTTGCTGTTGTGCTTCGGGGACACGACCTTGAGCATATCGACGAGCTTGTTGAAGAGTTCAACCAAAAGCTTAAGGAGCTGCAGGACAACGAGGAACTTAAGTATTGGGAAAAGATTTCCGCCGCAATCGGTTATGCAGTCTATGACCCTGCTCTTGATTCGGATTTTGACGCTCTTTTCAAACGTGCCGACGATGCCATGTACAAAAACAAGGAAGCAATGAAGGCGGCCCGGGAATGAAAATTGGGTGGCGCAAAAATCTGCGTTTTGAATTTCAATTCCCGTTGTTTAAATCCTTGTCCTGCCCCTGAAACTTCTTGCGAGTGTCAGTCTGTCCGCGTATTCCAAATCTCCACCGACCGGAAGTCCGCTGGCAAGCCTTGTCACCGAGCATCCCGTGTCTTTAAGGACATGCTGAATGTAGAGGGCGGTTGTGTCGCCTTCCACGGTTGGATTTGTGGCGAGAATCACTTCCTTTATTTCTCCATCCTTCACACGGCTTACAAGGGACGCAATCCTTAGCTGGTCGGGGCCAATTCCGTCAAGGGGCGAAATCACACCTCCAAGCACATGGAAGAGTCCCGAAAACTCGTGGGAATTTTCTATGGTCGAAACATCCTGGGCCTGTTCCACAACGCAGATTACCGTCCTGTCGCGGGTGGGGTCCGAGCAGATTGGACACGGGTCATTTTCCGTCCACGAGCCGCATACTGTGCATGGCCGGATTCTGCTCTGGAGTGTGGCAATCTGTTTTGAAAATCTTTCCATAAAAATCGGGTCGCATTTTAAAAGGTGGGACGCGATTCTTGCCGCGGATTTTTTTCCAATGCCCGGAAGCCGTGAAAATGTTTCGGTGATTTCGTCAAGCGCGTTCATCAGCTCATGCCCGGTATGTTGAGGTTCGCGAACATGGGTCCCATTTCGTTTTTGATTTTGTCCTGAAGATTTGTGAGTGCCGCATGGTGTGCCGCCTTGATTAAATCCTGGAGCATCGGGACATCCCTGTTGTCCACGCAGATTGGGTCAAGCTCTATGTCCTCAATCTCGAAGTGTCCGTTCATTGTGATTTTGACCATGTTTCCGCCGGACGAGCCTGTTGCAGTTATGTCGTCAAGTTTTGCCTGCGCCTGCTGGAGCTGCTCCTTCATGCTTCCAAGATTTTTCATCATCTCAAATGGGTTCATATTTCCTCCAATTTATTTAATTGTCTTTTCCTGTCGGATAATTTTTAGATGACCTGTCCCTTGAAGATGTCCCTGAGGATTTCAACTTCAATTGGCAGATTTTCGTTTGCGTTTTGTTTTGCTTCAACGGCTTCCGCGACAAAGGATGTTGGCTTTCCGAAAAGTTTTTCAAGGTAGCCTTCAATCTTTGTCAGCCTGGATTTTAGCTGGAAAAAAGTGAATCCGCCGTCAATCCGGCAAAGAATTTTTCCGTCCTCAATTCTCCAGTCCGATGTTTTTTCGAGAAGCCCCGCCGTCATTCCGTCGCCAACAGAAAAATCCTTTATCATTGCCGCGCGGACACTTTCGGGATTCTGTAAATCGGCAGTTCCCGGCTCAACGGTCGTTTCCTCTTTTGGTTCCGTTTTTTGGGGCTGCTCCTCAAATTTCGGGGCGGGTCTTGAGACCATCTGCGCAACAAAATCGTCCATGTCGGGCGCTGTTTCATCTTCGGGTGCGCTTTCGCCATCCGGTGCAGGTCCGTAGCCGTCAATGTCGATTTCACCGTCAAAAACAGGAATGCCCGAAAAAAACTTGGTTGCTGAATTGTTTACAGGCGGTTCAGCTCCGCCATCAGGAAAAGGGGCGGCATTTTCTTTGTTCGGCTGTCCTTCTTCAAGCGCGGAAAATTTTGGAACATAGCCGGGGCTTTGTGTCCTTTGCGGCTCCTCGACTTGGGTTTGCGTCTGGACTTTATTTGCGGATTTTTCAAGCAGGGGTTTCACTGCGTCAACAGCGGCCTTGACTTCGGCTGGGGAGACATATTTTTTCAGCCAGCACAATCGGCTTATGGCAAGCTCCATTTCGTAGCGGGGGCTGAGTGAATAACGGATGTCCCGGTAGAGCTGCATGAAAATGTCCAGTGCACGCTCAATCTGGATTGGGTTCCAGGCATCAAGAACCTCGCGGCTGAATCTGTCCGCACCCTGACCAAGAAGTGCCTCCTTTGTGATTCCGTTTTTAATCAGAAGAAGGTTCCGGAGATAGTCGGCGCAGTTTGTAATCAGCTGTTCGATTGAGACTCCGTTCTGCAGGTATTCATCCAGAGCGGTAAGTGCGGATGATGTGTCTCCGTTCACGCAGAGTCCAAAAAGTTCGTTGAGCCGGTCCACACCCACAAGTCCAAGTTTGTCGCGGATTTTGTCGTAGGTGATTTCTCCGTCGCTGAATGCCGCAACCTGGTCAAAAAGAGTGTAGCTGTCGCGCATGGAACCGGTGGACTCCCGTGCAATCCAGTAGAGTGCCTCGTCCTCCGCCTTGATTCCAATTTCCTCCGCCGCCTTTGCGAGCTGCTCCTTGACTTTTTCGATTGGCACAAGACGGAAGTTGAACTGCTGGCACCGGCTTTTGATTGTTGCGGGAACCTTCTGGAGCTCCGTTGTTGCGAAAATGAAAATCACGTACTGGGGCGGCTCTTCTATTGTTTTAAGGAGCGCGTTGAATGCCGATGTGGAGAGCATGTGGACTTCATCGATTATGTAGATTTTGTAGCGGCATGCGTTTGGCGGGAACATAACCTCGTCCTTAATCTGCCTGATGTCGTTTACGCTTGTGTTCGATGCGCCGTCTATTTCAATCACGTCAAGGGAGGAGCCTGCTGTAATCTCCCGGCAGAACTCACATTCTCCGCATGGGGTGGCCGTCGGTCCCTTCGCACAGTTCAGCGATTTGGCAAGGATTCTTGCGGTGGATGTCTTTCCGCATCCTCGTGGTCCCGAAAAAAGATAGGCGTGGGCAATCTTCCCCGATTCAATGGTGTTCTTGAGTGTGGCGGCAACAAATTCCTGTCCCACAAGACTGTCAAAACTCTGCGGCCTGCGTCTGGTCGCTGTAACTTCATAAGCCATGGCTAAAGAATAAACCAAAATGAGATATTTTACAATGTGGGGATGTGGTATTGACACTTGAAATCAAATCCAGTAGCCTGTCGAATATAACACAATTTTAAGGAGACTTAAATGAAAAAGGCATTTTTTGCAATTGTTGCAGCCCTTGCGGTGGTCGTATCTTTCGCAAGCTGTGGTGGTGGAAAGGGTGATGCAGCCCTTGCTGGAACCTACAAGGTGGAGTCCATCGGTGACACTGATGTTGCTTCAATGGAATCACTTATGGGCATCTCTTTTGACTACTCTCTGACCCTCAATGCCGATGGAACTGGCAAAATGAATATGATGGGCCAGTCTACGGATTTGAAGTGGGATGCTTCTGCCAAGACAATAACAGCTGAAGGAGACACACAGCCATACACAGTCAAAGATGGCAAGCTGATTATGAGCCTTGACGGTGAGGACATGGTTTTCGTTAAGAAATAAACTTGTTCTGAAAATGAGGAATCCCCCGACATGGTTTGTGCCGGGGGATTTTTTTTGCCTTGGTTTAATCTGTTTTGCCTATCCCAGAATCATTTTGTCGGGGACGGACTCTTCTCCACCGGCGGTCTGGAATTTTTCAAGCAAATCCTTCACCTGCAGGTTCTTTTTTTCTTCTCCGGATGCCTCGTAGACAATCTGGCCGTCGAGCATCATAATCAGGCGGTTTCCGTAGTGGATTGCGTCCTTCATGTTGTGCGTGACCATGAACGTGGTGAGGTTGTCCCTTTTTACAAAGTATTCTGTAAGCTCCAGAACCTTTTTTGCGGTCTTCGGGTCAAGCGCGGCTGTGTGCTCGTCGAGCAGGAGTAGCTGCGGTTTTTGAAGTGTCGCCATCAAAAGTGTCAAGGCCTGTCTCTGTCCGCCAGAAAGGAGACCCACCTTTGTCTGCATCCGGTTTTCAAGTCCTAGGTCGAGCTTTGCAAGATGGTCCCTGAACATCTGTCTTTCCTTTGACGTGACTCCCCAGTGCAGGCCCCTTCTTTTACCGCGGCGGTATGCCATGGCAAGGTTTTCCTCAATCTGCATTGTGGCGGCGGTTCCCATCATCGGGTCCTGGAAAACACGTCCGAGGAATTTTGCCCTCTTGTGCTCCGGGATTTTCGTTATGTCGTTTCCGTCAAGGGAGATTGTTCCAGTGTCGCAAGTGTAGACTCCCGCAATCATGTTGAGCAGGGTTGATTTTCCGGCTCCGTTTCCTCCAATCACCGTGACAAAATCGCCCTCGTTCAGTGAAAGGCTCACGTTTCTAAGTGCCTTGCGCTCCGTAATCTGTCCGGGATTGAAAGTTTTGGAGACGCTCTTTACTTCCAGCATATTTTTTTCAGACATATTTTTTCCTTCCATAAAGTTAGTTGGTTCAGTCGCTTGGTGACTGCGAAATCTCGGTTTCCGGCACGGCAATTTTTTTCTTGAAGATTTTTGATTTCAAAACCGGTACCGAAAGCGCGAGCGCCACGACAATAGCGGTGAACAGCTTCATGTCCTGCGATTTCATGCCCATCTGGAGGACTATTGCGATAATGATTCTGTAGATTACCGAACCGAGAAGGACTCCCATCAGATAGTACCAGAACTTGAATCTGTAGCCGAAAATCACTTCGCCTATGATGATTGACGCAAGTCCGATAACGATTGCACCTATACCCATGCTCACGTCTCCAAAACGCTGCTGCTGACAGACAAGGCCGCCCGAAAGTGCCACAAGTCCGTTTGCGAGCATGAGTGCCAGAATCTTCATGCTGTCGGTGTTCACTCCCTGTGCGCGTGCCATTTTTTCGTTGTCGCCGGTTGCACGGATTGCGCTTCCAAGTTCCGTTCCGAAGAACCAGTAGAGGGCCGCTATAATCACCACGCTGAAAAGTATTCCCGCAATCAGGCTGGAAACTGAGGTCGCGTTGTCGCCAAGGCTGTCCTTCAGGTGGAACATGTCGTTAATCTGGTTCATGATTGTGACATCCGACCTGAGGAGAGGTCTGTTCGGTCCGCCCATTATGTGCAGGTTGATTGAGTACAGGGCCAGCATCATGAGGATTCCCGCAAGTATTCCCGGAATCTTGAGCTTTGTGTGCAGAACGCCGGTCAAAAGTCCCGCGACCATTCCCACGAGGAACGAAATCAAAAGGCAGAGCATTGGGTTCAGGCCATTGGAGATGAGGATTGCGCATGTGCATCCACCAAGGGCGAAACTTCCGTCAACAGTCATGTCGGCGAAATCCAGAATCTTGAACGTAATGTAGACACCCAGCGCCATGATTCCCCAGAGTATTCCCTGTGAGACACCACCAAGCATGGCGCTTGAAAAAGAAGCGATACTTAAAAACATAATGAAAGATTATATCAGACTTGGGATGAAAAAGGAATAGGGGAAGAGCAATGTATTGGGAACACAGCATGAAAATCCATAAAATAGTGCAACCTATTGTTTTGTCATGCTGTGTTCTCAAACATTTTTTTGCGTGGACAGCACCCTGATTACGCGGAAGATAAGTTTTTAAAAATGTGTGGAATTTTTTTCGTTTACGCTGACCTGGAAATTCTGCATGAGGCCGACGAAGTTGAAAATACGCTTGTATGCGTCAACCGCCATCTGCCTAAGTTTTCCCTCGGCGAATTTGTCAAGGTCCTTCCAGTTCAGAATCAGCTCGCTGCGTGGGGCTTTGGCAAAATCTTCGACTACGGTCTTCAAATTCCTGTCGTAGGTGACAAAATTTTTCGATGCATCAAGAATAAAGGATGCGGCAACATCGTTAGCGTCTCCCAGAAGGTTCTTGATTATTCCACGGGCATCCTTGTCACGGTCGGCTCGTGGAAGGTAGGTCTTCAGCTTAAGTCCAAGCTCTCCCGTCTCTGAAACACGCTCGTCAAACTCGTTTATTTTTGTTGCTATGTCCAGAAGATTGTGGTAGGAGTTGCTCATAGGCTCCGCGTTGTGCTGGTCCGCCCATTCTCCGCGCACAAGGATTATGTCGGAAAGCTCCATCAAATCCTTTTTTGTGAAATTCGACAGGAAGTTTCTGAGGTAGCGCAGCGGATTGCAGTACAGGAATCCATCGAATCCCTTTTTCTCGAAAGGCTCGCTCCATTCCTCGTTGTAGCTCTTCAGATGTCCGACAGGCTCATCGCCAAAGACCTGCAAAACAAGACTGTCGATTTTTCCGGTGGTCTGGGCTTCCTTGATTTTGCTCATTATTTCTTCAACCGTGTGGCGAATCTGCTGTAGGTATTCCGCCATTATCTGGTGTGACTCAGGGCGGAAGGTCTCCTTGTAGAGAGGGTCCTCGGTAATCAGCTGGACAATCATCTCCAGTACGCGTCCACCACGGATTGAACGCAGCTTTGACATCATCTTTTTCCATGCCGTAGGAACCACAACATCGATGCCGCCGGTGCTACGCTTTTTCAGAAGGTTGAACACCTGCTCCCACGCCGCGAAATCAAGAGGAAGAACCCACGCAACCGCCATGAAATTTTTCAGGTCCTCGGAGATGTAGGTTCCGGACACCTGCTCGAAATGCGGCTTGCTGTCGAATTTGCGTTCCTTCATGCTCTTGTCGAATTTTTTGAGCATAAAATAGAAGTCGAACTTGCAGAAGCTGTCGAACATCAGCATGTTGTTGTAAAGCTCGTCGGTGGCCTTGATTTTTGCGCCGTCGAATTCCGCCATGAACGAATTGAGGGTGTCCTTCACGTATTTTGTGAGGTCCTTGATTGGCATGGTCGCCGATTTTTTCTTGAGATTCTCTTCCGTCAGTTCCTCAAGAAGCGCCTTTGCCTCGTCGGATATGGCGTTGTTCAGCACCATAGTCTTGATTATGTTTGGCGTGGCTGTGGTTAGCATGGCCTGAGCCGCTCCAATTGTGCTGTAGACCTCGTAAAAGAAATTTGCCATAGCAGGCATAGCCATGTTGCCGTTGTACCGGTAGAAATGGTTCTTAGTTTTTGAGTAATCCTTTGCTATGTTTTTCAGCTGGCGGCGTTTTATTGCCTCCGGGTCGTTGCCTCCAAACATCTGTGAAAAAAGGTTTTGAAAAAAGTTACCGTTAGCCATACACCCTAAACTATATGAAATTCTTTGAAGATAGTCAAATCCATCTGCATAAGAAAAGTTTTGGAAAGAAAAAAATCCCCTCTCCGAAGAGAAGGGACTGTGTTTCCTGTGGATTTTGCCAGAAAATTTATGTTAGAAACTTGAAAGGTCCACTCCAATCATGCTTGCTGTCTCTGGATTGTATGAGAAGTCGCAGACTGAGAGGTACTGGATTGGCATGTCGCCAGGCTTTGTTCCGTTCTTGATGATTTCAACGGCCATTGCGGCGGTCTGCTTTCCAAGTTCGTAGTAGTTGAGTCCGTATGTCGCAAGTCCACCAGACTGTACCATTCCATCCTCACCGCAGATTACAGGAATCTTTGCGCTTGTGGCTACCTCGCTCACTACACCCATTGTGGCGGCAATCATGTTGTCCGTCGGTGCGTAGATTGCGTCAACCTTTCCGACCATGCTCTGGACGACAGTCATAACCTCGTTCTGGTTGGAGACTGTGAATTCCTCGTAGTCAAGTCCAATCTTCTTGCACTCGGCTTCGGCAAGGTTGATCTGGAAACGGGAGTTGTCCTCGGCGGAGCAGAAGAGCATTCCGACTTTCTTTGCGCTCGGAACAATCTGCTTGATGAGGTCAATCTGGGCGGCGCATGGGGTCAGGTCGGATGTTCCGGTGATGTTGTGTCCCGGTTTTTCGTTTGAGTCAACAAGTCCCGCTGATTTTGGGTCTGTAACGGATGAGATGAGCACTGGGATTGTCTCGGTCTTTGCTGCGATTGCCTGTGCTGCCGGGGTCGCGATTGCAAAAATCATGTCCTTTTTGTCGCTCACGAATTTGTCGGCGATTGTAGTACAGTTGGCCTGCTCACCCTGTGCGTTCTGGTAGTCGATTGTAATGTTCTCTCCATCAACGTAGCCGGCTTCCTTGAGTCCGTCAACAAATCCCTGGTAGTTTGCGTCAAGGGCGTTGTGCTCTACCAGCTGGATTACACCGATAGCAAGTTTTCCGTCACTCTTTTTTGAGCATCCGGCAAGGGCGACCGCGGCACTCAAAACCGATGCCGCAATCACTAAGTTTTTCTTCATTTGGTTCACCATCCTTAAAATAAAAACTGCATAAATATACTATTTTTTGGATTTTTATTCCATAGCATTTTTAGAAAAAAATGTTATGAGGATGGTTTAATGAAAAAATGTCCTATCTTCGCTGAATTTCCGTTCCCTGCGGTGTGATTTCGATTTCGACACGCCGGTTCTGCGCACGTCCAGATGCGGTTGAGTTGTCGGCTATTGGCATGGTTCCACCGTATCCATAGCATGTGAACAGGTTTTCGGGGATTCCTTCCGCCACAAGTGCGTTCTTGATTGCTTCCGCACGTTCAATGCTGAGCGCCTGCTGTCCAAGCGGTTTGTTTACGTCCGCCGTGTGTCCGTTCACCCGGATTGTGTATTTTCCACCGACGATGATTGTCTTCAGCTCTTTCGCTATTTCGGCGACCCTGTGCTTTTCTTCCGGCAGAAGTTCCGCCAAATCTGCAATGAAGCGGAGGTTCTCCATTCTAATCACAAATCCGCCGTCGTGTTCCTCGGGAGTTACGTCCGGGATGTCCGTCTTGTCTATGCGCTGCTTGAGTTTTCCAGTCTCCAGATAGTAGCGTATGTCCTTGCGCGGGCTTGTCACGTTTCCAACCAGCTTGTCCGAATCAAGGAGTATTACGACCTTTCCCTGCTTCAACAGCTCAAGATTTGCCGGGACTGTCGTGATTCTGAGGTAATCTTCCTTTGAAATGACCGGGTCGCATCGGTTCACTCCGTAGACTTTGCGGGCGGTAATCCACAGCGGGTCGTTTCCGGCTCTCTCGGTCTTTTTGTTGCTGCCCTGTCCCGGAAGATAGTCAACAATTCCCTTTGACTTTGCGACATCCGGGAGAACCATGTTGCGTTCGTAAATCAAATCCATGTCCTCGTTCCAGATTTTTGGGAAAAGGCATGGGTAGACTTCGGACTTGACATGCTCGCCCTGAACCGGAATCAGTCCACGTGCATCGATTACTATGCCTGTGTATGCTTTTGATGAGATTCTTTCAATCGGCTTGTCCTGGACATAGGGGGTGCGGTGTTTTACAAGCAGTGCCCCAATCTGGTGGAGGTCCAGGGTGTTGGTTGTCTTTAGGGTGTTGGTCGCGTTCATAAAATAGGGCGGAGTCTTTTTGCTGCCGTCGATTATGCGTGTCAGTGCGTCCAGCGTCAGGTTTCCCTCCAGAACAAGGTCCCCCAGCGTGCGTGTGTCGTCGGCGTAGAGCGAAAGAAGAGGGTCCTTCACCAATACGGGAAGCTCCATCTGCACACGGTTCATCGAGACCGCCTTTCCGCTTGGCATTGGGATTCCGGCCTTTACAGTGTCCAGGGTTATGTCCGATGTGAATGTTGATTTTGACCAGTCAACCTTGGATACGGAGGACATCACAGCTTTTTTGCTGTCAACATCCGCACTTGCCGCGGCAGCCTGCTCCGCTTCCTCAATTTCGTCGTATGTGTAGCCCTCAAGCATGTACTGGCGGTAGGTTCCGTCGTCCTGCGCAAAAAGGGCCGCCGCAGATAATACCAGTCCGGCCGCCAAAGTTATGGCGGTTCTGTTGATTTTTTTTATAGCCATTCGATTCTCCCATATCGTCTGCATTTTTTTTTAGGATTCCCCATCTACAAACAAACTTGGGGCGCGCCAGTTACTGGGCATATCCGAAACCAGACTTCGCAAATCCCTGTTTTTTAGAATATCGGCACAACCAGCTTTTTTCCAATACTCAGGACATCATTTTCTTTCATTCCGTTTGCCGTCAACAGCTGTGCGACAGTCACCTGGTATTTTCTTGAGATTGCCCAGAGCGTGTCGCCTTTTTCCACCGTGTGAATCTGGCTGTCGAGCGAGAGTCCCTTTTTCTTTAGGTTCTCCTTTGTGCTGTCGGCATATCCCTTTGGAAGACGGATGTTGTATGCCTGTCCAATAGGGGTGCAGTCGTCAAGTAGGGCCATGTTCAGCTGCTTGATTTTTTCTTTTGAAAGACCTGTCGCGTCGGAAAGCTGGGCAAGGGTCAGCATGGTCTTTGTCTGAAGATAGTCAAAATCTTCCGTCTTGCTGTCCTCAATAAGCTCGGCGGCTTCCTTTACATCGTCCAGACCGTAGTATCCCGCGTTCTCCACAATCTCCGCAACCGCAATCAGTTTTGGAACGTAGTAGATTGTCTCCGTCTTGAGAAGTTTTTTTTCGCAAAGCTCCCAGTAGTCCATGCCCGGATGTGCCTGCTGGATTCTCAAAAGTCCACCGGCCCCACAGTTGTATGCCGCAATCGCCATTGTCCATTCATGGAAAAAATTGTAGTTGTCGCGGAACTTGAGCATGGCGGCATCGGTTGAAAGCCATGGATCCCTTCGGTCGTCGTGCCATTTGCTTTTTTTCATAAGCGGACCCATGCTGTTCGCCATGAACTGCCAGATTCCCGTCGCACCCGATTTTGATATTGCCGTGGGCTTGTAGTCCGACTCGACAATCGGAAGGTACTGGAGAAATGCCGGGAGCCCGTTTTTTTCAAGGGACTCTATCACGTATGGCCTGTACGGAACGGAGTTTTTTAGCGCCTTGACCAAAAGTTTCCGCCCCTCCTGGCCCTGGTAATATTTTATGTAGTTCTGGGTAAGTTCCTTTTCAAGCCCCGGAAGTCCTATGTCAACATGGAGGTAGCCGTTTTTCATGTCCGGGGCGTCCACCTTGCCCTGGTCCGAATCGCTGGACTGGTCGGCTGTCGATGGGGGGATGTCCTCCTCAACAATCTCTGTGGTGAGCGGATTTTTTTCGTCCGGGGTCAGCTTGATTTCTGCGGGCTTGGGTATTGAGGGGTCCACGATGTCTTCCTCAAGCTGTGTCTCGGTGTCTGCGTAGCTTTCAAAGCGTGGTTGGGGTTTCGGATTAGTTTTTTTTTCCTTAGCAAACACGGCCCCTGCAATCACAAGAAATGCAATCAGGGCAAAAATTTTTTTTGAAGCAGATGTTGTGGGTCCGCAAGTCTGCATCTTTTATAACCTCCAATTTTTTACAGCTTTTCACCAAAGTATATGCCGGCCCATTCCCATCGTCCGTGTATGTTCTGATCCGCAGGAAAATTGACTTTCCTGAAATATAGATACCAGATATTTGGAGAAGTGTTCCAACCCCAGGTCCTTAAATATGCTTCGGAAGGAGTTGACATTTCATCAAGTGTTGTTGAAAAATTTATTGGTTTTTCTGTCATGTATGCCGAAAGATTCAGCTCGCTCTGCGCGTTTGCGGAGTTTTCGTCGGTCTTCCATGACATTGCGAAGAAATTTACTTTTGAGCGGATTCCCTCCAGCCAGCCCGCGTCGCTGGATTTTAAGGCGGATTTTACGTTTCGTAAAAGGTCGTTCAGGTTTTCGTAGGTCCAGCTTTTTGACGAGTTGTTGAAATCTATCAGACGTTTTGCGGTCTTGTATGCGTTCGGCAGTCCCGGAATCTGTATGGTGGTGGCATCGTCCTTGGCAAGAAAAAGCTGGTAGCATCTGAGTGACTGCGCCCATTCGCCCTCTTTTTCGTATTCCATTGCCATGCGCACATAAAGCTCGGTCGTGCTTACGGTGTCGGGGAACCTTGTAATCAGCTGGTTGAAGTAGGTGATTCTGTTCGCCGGGTCCGTGCTGATTTGGAGCAGGTGTTTCAGGCAAAGCTCGTGGATGGACTGTCCCTGTATGGTCAGGTCGCTGAAGTTTCTGAGCGTCCTTTCAAAATAATACTGCGCCATTGGTTCGGAGGAGCATTTCAGATATGCGAAAGCGGTCTGGAGCAGCCAGTATGCGTTGTAGGGGTCGTCCGGATTTGAATCAACCCAGTCTGTCAAAAAAAGAATCAGCTCCGGATAGTCATGCACAGCCTGTAGGTTTCCGGCAATCGTCTTCATTATTGTGAACCGAAGTTCCGGGTTTTCCTCTTCCACAAGCAGATTTTTCAGCTGGGCCTGCTCTTCCTTGAACTTTTTTGATTCGGCCTGTGGCAAAACGGTCCCGGTGGGATTCCCGCAGGAAAAAAGAGTCGCCGAAATAAAAATGGATATAAAAATGGAGCGAAACCTCCGCCCCGAATTTGAATGTGAAGAAAAAAGCATGGAAAAGATTCTATCAGAGGGGAGGTTTTAAGACAAGGGTTTGAAACAGCTTTCCATTCCAGCAATTTTCTGGACGGCATCCCACGCCCACCGCCGCCATGCGGAAACCGATTTGCAAACCGGCCATCCGGGGTTCCGGCATCCGCCTACAGTCCAGCGGTTTCCCGCAGGACCAAGCCCCTACTGTCCGGCGTAGCGAAACAACTGCTTAAACTGTGGCGCAGCTTGACCGGTTAGTCGGCTTTGAAGCTTTGGTATGTTTTTTGTTCTGTCACACAAATTTATTCAATTTATTTTATCGATACTATTACACCGAATTTTCCTTTTGAATATATGCACTCCACATTCCTGCAAACCTTTTTTTTGCGACATTCAGCATTTCCTCGGCAATGTCTATCAGCACATACTCCGATTTTGGAAAGTACCTGTACCAAAAGGTAGGAAGCAGACCAGTCCCAGAGTCAAGATCATAGATGACTTTCGGAACATATTTTAGCGTTCTGGCAATAAAATCAGTACTGGAAATGTAATAATCATCAAAACATGATATAAACTTTTTTCGATTTTCATCATAACTTTTTGCAACCAAATTAAACTGTTCTTGAATGTCCATTTTTTCTAACTCTTTTTACCAAGTGATTATTTTTTGAGGATTCTTATTGACAAGCTGGGCCTTATATGTGTTATGTGTTTATTTATCGTACTCAGCAGGTTCTGTATCAGGCACTTTTGATAAAACTGCCATAAATTTATTTCGTGAACCTCTTTATTGAAATGTTATCTTTTGCGGTTATTTCTTTTACCATTGCATGGTAAGAATCGGGGAGTCTTAAACTTAACGTTGTCATCTTTATGACGAACAAGCTTTATTTTTTGAGCTTTATCAAAATCTGGATTTCTACCAATTAATAACTGTTGAATTGTAATAATTATATTATTATCCATTTTTTTTCCAAAAGCGCCCCACTGCGGTCATCCACATAACATGTTTTCCTAGCTGCCCCTCTTTGTCAAAGATATCCTCACAACTGGGTTTGCATCATTTGATTTTGTGTCGAAATTGCTGCTCCCTGTGTATAGCGGTGGATTTGACAGTACGGATTTGACCGCATCATCGTGGTCCTGCCCGCTGAATTTGAAACCAAGAATTTGGTACTGCTCCTGTGTAATGGAATAGCAGTTAAAGGTTATGCTTCCGCTGACGTTTTTGTCCACGTATGTTTCCCAAGAAAATTGGGTGCTGCTTGTTGCCATGATGCTATAACAATTGGCCGCCGTACTTGACATTGCTCTTCCGTCATCATATTTGATTTGAACTGTGACATACCAGCAGCTGAATTTTGTTCTATTGTCTGTCCCCAAAGCTATGGCCGTTTCGTCATACCCATTATCGCTTGCGGCTGTTATGTTTGAGCCATTGAATGTCACCATTGTACATGGAAGCAGATTTATATCAACAGGGCTTTCCTCCCCGGGGGCGAGAATCAACGTGGAGCTTTTTCCGGACCACGCTGTAACATTCCCTGTTGGTTCCGTAAGGGAGGCTGCCGTGTACACAAATATTTTTTTGCCACTCGGTATGTTCTCCAATGTGACCGTCGAATTGGTTCCGCCGATTTTCATGTTTTCCGTAAGAATCGGGACCACACTCTCCGCGTCGTAGATCCTGACAAGAAGGTTGTAGCCGCTGTCAGCATTTCGTGATGCCGATGGACTGATTGCCAGCGTGACTCTGCCCGATGTTTCTGAACTGCATGAGAGTATAAAAATCTGGACCAGCAGGAGCAGTAAAAGCGCGAGAAAATTCTTTGTCTTCATGTGGGACCTCCTTTGGATATTGAACACTTCTATTATAGCATGAATTTTTTTGGGTGGCATAATTATCTATAGATTTTCAAAAAAAAGTTGAACGTAGGCTTTTAAAATGGTATCATTATAGGAGGTGGACTGTTTATTAAGAAACCTCTAGAAACTTCAGTTTTTAGAGGTAACTCTGAAAACGCGATGTTTAAAAGCCTGTAATTTCGGGCTTTTAAACTCGCAGGCATCTCTAAAAAATCATTGAGAATGAGTTTTTAGAGATGTCCTATTTTCAGAACGAAATAGAGGAACTGGCATGGAAAAGAAGGACGACGAGAATAAGACTCAGCGGAAGGGACATTTCAGGATGGTTCCGCAGACTCCGAAACAGATAAAGCAGAACATAATTCTTGCCATCGGGCTTGTGTTTATTGCGGTGGGGATAATCCTTGCCGCATGTAATTTCAGTACGGCGGAATCAGCGAACCTCAGGCCTGCCATCATTGTCATTTTGGTGGGCGCGCTTTTTCTTTTCTTCGGTCTTGGCTTTCTCAGAAATTCCTTCATCGTGTTCCTTGGCTTTATGATTTTCCTTTTGGGAATCCCCGTTCTCCTGAGCACACTGGAGATTATCCAGCTTTCGCCGCTCAGGATGGTTCCCTACGCCATGGTGAGTGCTGGCATCTCCCTTTTTCTGGTGGGGCTTTACAAGTTCCGCCGTGTGCGTTCGTCCTACACTTTCATTTCCGCGACCCTGTTTGTGCTGGGAGTGTTCTTCTGGCTCTTTTCCACCGGAATCCTCAAATTCTCCCTCACGACTTTTGTTTCCAGATGGCTTCCGCTTTTGATTTTGGTTCTTGGTGTGGCTCTGGTGGCCGTGTTCTATGTCCAGCAGATTCTGAAAAAGGACTTTCCCTATTTTGAGGACGAGAAGGATGAGATTCTGGATGAGGATTCTGAAAAATAGGTCCGGCGGTATCGCCCTTGCGTTGATTTTTGTTGCGGCTCTGGTTCTGGTTTCGTGCGAATCAAGCGAAAAAACACCCCCAACGACAAAGGAGACTTCCGAGACAGTCAGCATTGCGGTTCCGCAGAAAAAGAACAACACATATTTTTTCTCAATAAGCGATGATGCCATGGCACTTGCGCAGATGGGAACCCCTTCTTCAATCCGGAAGCTGTTTTCCAAGCTCCACAGACCTCTGAAGGAAAGCTACAGCGACAGGGAGAAGGTGCTTCTTGAAATCTGTTCGTCGATTATGGGGATAGTCTGGCCGTCCGAAAAATTTACATCCGATGTTCCCGCTCCGGATTCCTACAATCCCTATATTCCGATTATAAACTCCGCACAGTTCGGGCTGTACGACACAAGTCCGGGCGAGGAGGATTTTTTTACCCTGCTGCTTCCGAATCTGGTTTTAATCAACGGCGAGGCAAAGGAGGACTATTCTGAGAAAATCAGGTCGTCGCTCAGAAAGTGCCTTGAAATCAAAAGTGACTCGGTTGTCGCTAACTATCTGATGGGACTTTTCTATTTGAAAAAGGGGAAGCCCGTCAATGCGCTCAAATATCTGAAGCTGGCCGGAAAAAACATGGACACGGAGCCGCTGGAGATAACTGTCGCCAAAATGAGGTCCTATTTTGAGAGCAACAACTACCAGAAGACCCTCCAGTACGCGCAGAAAATTCTTTCAGTAAAGCCGGAGGACAAACTTTCTCTGGAACTTTCGTGCAGGAGCCTTGTGAAGACCCAGAAATGGGACGAGGCCATGGACTATTCGGTTAAGATTCTACAGATTGACCCGGAGAATCTTGACTACATACTTCTGCGTGCCAGAATCCTTGTGGCGAAGGGGGAGTATCTAAAGGCTTCCGCCCTGCTTGATTCATGCGAGGGAATTGGCTCAAAGCACAGGGACTACCTTGTTCTGCGTGGATGGCTGCAAAAAAACTGGAGCAAAAATCTGTCCGCCGTTTCCGACACAATGTCCACCGCGCTTTCGCTCTATCCTGACGATTTGGAGGTGCTGCTTCTTTCTGCACAGGTTGCCTCCGCTTCGGAATCAAAAATTGGTGGAAAGACTGCTCTGGAGCTTGTGGGACCAGTCCTTGAGGCGGAGCCGGACAACAAGGATGCGCTGGAGCTTTATGTCAAGGAGATGCTCAGGTCCGGAAAATACAGCGATGCCTACGATACAAGTGTCAGGATGATTGAGGCGGGTGGGGCTTCCCTTGAGACTCTGTGCTGCCATGTTGAATCCTGCCTGGGTCTTGCGAAAAATGAAGAGGCATGGGAGGCGGCCACAGGACTCTACGGGCAGAATCCAGGTTCCGAGCGGGTTGTCCAGGTCTACATAAAATCCATGATTGCCGCCGACAAAAAGCAGGATGCCGGGGAGCTGATTGAGAGTCTGATAAAAACCTCGTCCAGCTCGATGAAAAGTTTTCTATATTATGAGAAGAGTCTGCTTGAATCCAACACGGACGCGGAACTTGAGAGCCTTAGGGTGAGCCTTTCGTACAACGCGAGGAATGTGGACACGCTCTACCGCATGTACAGAATCTACTATTCAATACAGAACTACAAGATGGCCCAGTTCTATCTCAAGCAGGTTGCCGCAATCCGCCCGAACGACCGGGATGTCCAGACCCGACTTGCAGAATTGGAAAAACTTGTAGGAAAATAATCGTTCGCCTTGAAAGACCTTTCTGTTTGTGGTAATATAGACCACCATAGGTTTTTTCTGTCTGAATTTTCGGATTTGAATGAACCTGGACTTAGCGACCTTGATTTTTAACAAAGGTTAGCATTGTATTAAGGAAGGAATAGAAAATGTCTCTTATCGCACTTTTCCTCAGCACAGGAGCTGGAACTGCCGGCGCAACAACCGGAACAGAAGCAGCAGGTGGAGCCGCAGGCTTGTTTGGTAGTTTTGGAATGTTCATTCCACTGCTTTTGATTCTCGTAATCATGTATTTCTTTATGATTCGTCCCCAGAACAAAAAGCAGAAGGAGACCCAGAAGATGATAGCCGCTCTCAAAAAGGGAGACAAGGTTGTTACAATCGGTGGAATCCATGGAACTGTGGCTTCAACAAAGGAAGACACAATCATCGTGAAGGTTGATGACGGAGCAAAGATTGAGTTCAACCGCACCGCAATAGCGACTGTTGTTGTTGACAAGCCAGCGACTGCGGAAGAAGCCAAGCCGGCGGAAAAGAAGGGCTGGTTCGGCAAAAAGACAAAGGAAGACAAAATCACTGAAGAAATAAAGGATAAGGACTCCCAGAAGACTGAGGATTCCGAGGCAAAGTAAAAATGAACAAGAGAAGTCGTTTCATTCTGATTCTGGCGATTCTTGCAATCTGTTTTGGATTCTTGTGGCCGTCGCTTAAATGGTATGCGTGGACACCAAAAGAAGACCAGGCTCTTGCTTTGAGTTCGCTGGAGAATATCAAAAATTATTCTAGCGACAAGGCGGCTGAGGATGTAAAGGACCTCAAGGCTGCCGTCAAGTCCGATTCTTCGCAGGTTTTGACCGATGACCAGAAATGGCTCCTCAAGGCTGCGAAGAAAAACTACAAGGACATGGGCGAGACTGTTCCAAATCCAATGACACTCCGCGATGCACTTGCGTCTTTCTCTGACGAGGAGGAAATTCTCGCACTGATTGAGGGACGCTACCGTGAGAAAATCCTTGCGGACAAAAAGAACTACCAGAACTCCGTGAAGCTTGGTCTTGACCTGAGTGGTGGTATGAACGTCATCGTCAAGGCTGATTTGGATGCAGTTGTTGCGGCGCGGGACGAAAATTCCAATGTCTCCGCGGACACTCTCCGTGTAAGCGCAATGGAGCAGGCAATTGAGACCCTGACCAACCGCATCGACCGCTTTGGACTTAGCTCTCCGACTATCCGCCAGCAGGGTGACGACAGAATCTATATCGAAATCCCTGGAAGCGCGGAGACCGACCAGATTAATTCCATCATCCGTGGACGCGGAATCCTGAATTTCCGTCTGGTTGATGACGAGGCCTCAAATTCGTTCAGCACATACTATAGCGCGAACAAGAACAACACTTTCGACAGCCAGGGAAATCTGATTGACCCTTCAATCATCCCGGAGGACTGCGAGGTTCTTGGCTACTATTCGACCGACGACTATGGACTTGACCAGAGGGAGGGATTCCTTGTTGTAAAGAAGGAGTCCGTTCTTGATGGAAAGCACATTAAGTCAGCCGAGGTTGGAACTGAGGACATAACCGGAAAGCCGCAGGTAAGTTTCCGTCTTGATGCCGATGGCGCACAGATTTTTGCTGATTTCACATCCGCGAACATTGGAAAGAATCTTGCTATCGTAAGCGACGACCGCATTAAGTCAAACGCCACAATCAGGACCGCAATCACCGGTGGAGCAGTTGCCATTACTGGATTTGGACAGGAGGAGGCAAAGAATCTCCAGAAAGTTCTCCAGACCGCATGGCTCGATGTTCCTCTGACCGTTGAAAACCAGCAGGTAATTGGTGCGTCACTTGGCGAGCAGGCAATCAAGCAGGGTGTCATGGCCATTGCAATTGGTCTTGCCGCAATCATGCTGTTCATGCTCTTCTGGTACCACGGTGCCGGTGTGAACGCCTGTGTCGCGCAGATTCTGAACCTCTACATAATGTTCAGCATCCTTTCCGCGTTCAATTTCACAATCACACTTCCGTCCATCGCCGGTATGATTCTTACAATCGGTATGGCGGTTGACGCAAACGTAATCATATTCGAGCGTATAAAGGAGGAGAGACGGCTTGGAAAAGACAGGGCATCTTCCATCTCCACTGGATTTGGAAATGCTCTGTGGGCAATTCTTGACTCCAACATCACGACGTTCATCGCTGCCGCATTCATGTCATCTCTTGGATCCGGCGCGGTACAGGGATTCGCATACAGCCTTGCAATTGGTGTAGTTTCAACCTTGTTCACGGCTCTGGTCGTTTCCCGCCTTATGTTTGACTTTGGAACAGAAACTGTTGGACATAAGGGAATCAGCATTGGCTGGGGGGTAAAATAATGAAAAAGAATTTCAAATTCAGCAAGGCGTTCCTCCCTTGTGCCATTTTGTCTTTGGCCATAATCATTGCGGGTGTTGTTGGACTTTTTGTCCGCGGAGTCAATTTCAGCATTGACTTTGTTCCTGGATTGATTGAGGAAATCAGAGTGGCTCCCGCCGCTGCGGAAATCACATACACAGGTTCATCCACAATCAATGTGGAGCTGGACAGCACAAGCCTCAGCCTGGTAATAACAGGTGCGGGTGTTGACAACGAGACAAGGACATTTTCCTTTGGACAGAATCCAACCGTGTCCGACATGGTTAACGCCCTTAACACTGTTTCGGGTGTGTCCGCAAAGCTGATTGGCTCAGGCTCGGTTGACTCCTATGGAATCTTCGTGAATTCCATGGTGACTTCACGTCTTTCCACAGCACCATACAGGCTCTATGTTCCATTCGGCGACAGTATTTCCGTGGACGATGTTCGCGAGGCAGTCTCCGCTCTGGATGTTTCTGTAAAGGAAATGGGAACCGACGCAAACCGCAGTTTCCAGATTAGGGCAAAGGTCAACAAGGACGACGAGACCTCAAGCCAGGATTTGCAGTCCAACATTCTTTCCGCTCTCCAGTCAAAATTTGGTGCGGACAATGTTCCTGTAATCAGACAGGATTTTGTTGGCTCACAGTGGTCATCATCATTGCTCACAAGCTCCATCTGGATGGCGATTGGCACAATCTTCCTGATTTGGCTCTACGCCGCAATCCGATTCAAGCCCGCTCTTGCATTTGGTGCTGTGGTCGCTCTTCTCCACGACTGTCTTGTGATGTTCGCATTCATCACATGGTTCCAGCTGGAATTCTCCACGACAACTCTGGCGGCAATCCTCACAATCTTCGGTTACTCAATCAACGCGACCGTAGTTATTCTGGACCGCCTCAGATTCAACATCAAGAACATGGAATCAAAGAACTTTATTGACATTCTGAACAAGTCTCTCAACGACACTCTGGGACGTTCAATAATCACAACCGTGACGACATTGTTCGCCGCAATTTCTTTGTGGGTGTTCACGACCGGCTCCATCAGGACTTTCGCAATCGTTCTGACAATCGGTCTGATTTCTGGATGCTACTCATCAATCTTCATCAGTTCCGGCTTTATCGCTCTGGTGAGACGCAACTGGAATCCGGACAAGGAAAGAAAGGGCAAGGCAAGACCACGTGTGGCCGAACCAAGCGTCTGATAGATTCTGTGGTTGAATAGGAAAAATCCATCTCGTCAATGGCGGGGTGGATTTTTTTTGGAGACATCTGGAGTAATATATGGAAGTTATCCGCGCAGAGGTTATGGGATTCTGCATGGGAGTCCGCCGTGCAGTTGAGACAGCCGAAAAAGTTGCATCCGAACACAGGGAAAGTCCGTGCCCCATTTTTACGCTCGGTCCCTTGATTCACAATCCCGCAGTGATGGATTCGCTCAGGGAAAAGGGTGTGGACGTGGTTGATGGGGAAAATCTTTCGGCGGTAAAAAACGGAAGCCCTGTTGTAATCCGTGCGCATGGGGCGGCCCCCAAGGTTGTGGACTCTCTCAAAAAAATGGGTGCGCTTGTTGTTGACGCGACATGTCCACGTGTAAGACAGAGCCAGAAGCGTGTGATGGACTGGAGCCGGCTTGGATATTCGGTCGTTGTCGCGGGGGACAAAAACCATGGCGAGGTGACGGGACTTTCAGGATATTTTGACCCAAGTTTTGGCGGCGACTTTACGGTGGTCCAGACGGTGGATGAGGCAAAAAAACTTGTGCTTCCGGAAAAGACCATGCTGATTGCGCAGACGACGTTCAGCCTTGAAAAATATAGCGAAATCAGGACCGTGCTTTCCGAAAAAAATCCATCCATAAAAATATTTGACTCAATCTGCCCGGCAACAATGGAAAGACAAAAATCGCTCGCCGCACTGGAGGGAAAATCGGACGGCATACTGGTTGTGGGTGGAAAGAACTCCGCGAACACACGCAGACTTCTGGAGTCCGCAGAAAAAATCTGTCCACGGACCGCATTGATTGAGGGCCCCGAAGAAATCCCCGAGGACTTTTTTGCCATGGAAAAGGTTGCGTTGACCGCAGGAGCGAGTACCCCCGACTGGATAATCGACCGCGTGGAAAATCGGCTCAAGTCACGGAATTAACAGAATCTTTTCAATACTTCCCAAATCCACGGAATTTATGTATATTAAGGGAAATTCGGTTTTAATGCTGGAGATAATGGAGATTATGTTATGAAAAAGATACTTGCAGCATCCGCCATGTTTTTTGCTTCGGCCATGCTTTTTGCCTACAATCCGCCATTGGCAGGGGAAAATATTTTTAAGCTTTCAAATCCAGTTCTTTCAAGCGGTGGAGCATCCGCAAGTGGAGGACCCTTTGGCGACGTGGTTCCCGGTTCCATCGCGTACAATCCAGCCCTGACGGCAGCTGAACAGAGGACCGCAATCAACGCGGCGGCATCCTTTCTGATTGACACGGACAGCGACAGGGGTTTCGGTTGGGGATTCCATGCCGGTGCCATTTTCCCGAACAAGTGGATGGTCTTCACTGCGGCAGCCGAGGGTGTGTTCAGTTCCGCGCCCTGTCTTGATGTAGGAAAGCAGACCACAATCCATCTTGGTCTTTCAAAGGAGATTACCGACAGCATTTCCATAGGACTGAACGGCTACTTTGGATATTTCTTTGGCGATGGGGCGGACTTCATAATTGGAGCGGACCTTGGATTTTTGTATTCGACCGAGAGCCTGGGATTCCTTAAAAATCCACGGATTGGCGTGTCGATTCTGAACATGGGAAAGCCTCTTTCGGGGGACTATGCTGTTGGCGGAATCAACGGAAGCAGCTCGGGAACATCCTATCCTGCAATCTTTACCCCAAGACTTTCTTTTGCCGCGGAGATTTTTTCGCTTGGTTCCTTCAAGAACAGATTTACCGGAGCATTTTCGGTGGACGCATATTTCCCGACCTTCCAGAATGCTGTGTTCGATTTGGCGTTCGGCATTTCATACAACAAGATTGTGAACCTGACCTTGGGCTGGGAGGCAAATGTCCGTGAGATTGCGGAAACAAAAAAAGCAAGCTGGCCTTCAGTTGGACTTGGACTGCACCTTGTGATTTCTTCCGGAGACACAAAGGAGTCAAGGGAGCAGAACGAGTTTATACCCGCCGCATCGTGGCAGAATCTTTACGGCTCGGTCCATAACATCGGTGTGGGCGCGACCATGTACATAGGAATGACGGACGACGAGGCTCCCGAAGTTTATCTCTGGGGCGAACAGATTACTATGGATGATGACAACTGATTTGGCATCCGCCGGTCAGATTTTCTAAGGAAACACTAAAGGGAGACAGAAATGAAAAAGGTAAAGTTGATTTTCGCGGCCCTGTGCCTTTTTGCAGGAATCCAGACTTATGCAGAAAGAGCGCCTGAATATATTTCTCCAAACAACGACGGTGTGCAGGACACTCTGGTTATTCCGCTGAAGATAAAAGAAAAACGCTACATAAAAGAATGGAAGCTCACAATCTACAATGAGGACGGAAAAATAATCCGCACAATCGGAAACAAAAGAAAGGATGAGGAAAAACTTACATTCGCTTCTTTTTTCAAGAGACTCTTCCATCCAAAGAGCGGTGTCGATATTCCAAATTCTGTTGTGTGGAACGGTCGCCTTGGTGATGAGGCCGCTGCATTGGGACTGGTTCCAGGAGATGTCGCCCCCGACGGAAAATACTATTACATTTTCAGCGCGACGGATGACAACAACAACACTGGCCTTTCCGCAAAATACTATGTTGTGGTTGATTGCACAGCGCCTGTAATCAGTCTGGAGTCCATGACCGAGGAAGAAAAATCTTTTGGCGAAGGGTCCAAGCCTTTAATCAAAATCAGACAGAGGGGTTCTGAGGAAGTTCTCTGGTCCGCCGCAATCATCTACAGTGCGGATGGAAAAAAAGTCAGGACATACAAATGGGAAAACTCATCGCCTGACCCTGAAGTTGTCTGGGATGGAACCGCCGACGATGGAGTGATGGTCAAGGACGGTGTTTACTACTACGAGATTTTTGCGACCGACCGTGCGGGAAACAAATCCGAGAAGGCTGTAATCAGCAACATAATTTTCTCCGCCGAAAAACCTGTGATTGGAATTTCGCTCAAGGACGGAAAATATTTTTCACCAAACGGCGACGGCATAAAGGACCTGATGTATTTTGACATAAAGCTGCCGGTCTCACCTTCATCCGTGAACACTCTTAGCGAATGGAAACTTTCAATCGCTGATTCCACCGGAAAAATCCGTTATGAGCGAAGCGGTGGACCTGAGGGTGCGAGTGAAAACTATTTTGACGGAAAGGGAAGCGACGGACAGATTTTGAAGGACGGAATCTACCGGGCGATACTCACCGCTAAATATAAAAACGGATATGTGCCGCCAGTCTCGATTTCCCCGGACTTTATTCTTGATGTAACGGCCCCTGCCGCAACTGTTTCTGTCTCGGACAAAATTTTCAATGGCAAAAAGGATTTGACTTTCACCCAGAAGCAGACCACCGCTGAACCGCCATTTGATGACGGAAAAAAATGGTCCGGCGCAATCAAGAATTCGAATGGCGAGCCTGTCAGGACTTTTGCGTTTGGTCCAAAACTTGCGGACTCCTTTACATGGAACGGAACCGACATGAACGGACGCTTTGTTCCTGATGGGGACTATGTTTACGAACTCAGGGGCGAGGATGCTGCCGGCAATGTGGGAACAACAACATCGTCCACATTCACTCTGGACTCTTCAAACACGGAGCTTGTTTTGAGCGCAAGTTCATCGGCAATGTCCGTGGAGCCAATTCTGTTCTATCCATCTGCAAAGGCCGCGACCGGAATTTCCACCTACAGATTTGTAATCAAAAATGCGTCCGGAAAGGATGCCTTTGTTGTTGACGGCACTGGCGATGTTCCTGAATCAATAAAGTGGGATGGAAAATCCAACGACGGAAGCGAATGTCCTGATGGAAAATATTCCGCACAGATTTCAACACTTGCAAACAGCGGAACCACGGCGGTCTCACAGACTGTCAGTTTTGTGAAGGACACAGTTCCACCGGAAATCAAAATTTCTTCTCCATATACTTTGTTCTCGCCCGATGGTCTTCCGGTGGAGCAAAGCCCAAGACAGACCCTCCCTGTCAAAGTTGAAAAGTCTTCCGAGGAGGAACTTTGGACCGTGGAGATTGTTGATGCCGGAAACAGAATTGTCCGTGAGATAATCCAGAGCGCGGGCGAAGGAAAAAAGATTTCCGCATCTGATTTTGCATGGGACGGAAAGGATGCCAACGGAAACATTGTTGCGGACGGAAGATACTCCCTTAAAATCTATTCTGTCGATGTCGCAGGAAACCGTGGCGAGGATTCAATCAAAAATATAGTTGTTGACACAAGGGCGACCGGAGCATACGTAACCGCCGCCGAGGAACTGATTTCCCCGAACGGAGATGGATACAAGGAAGATGAGGTCCTTTACGTCAAGACCCTTCTGAATGATGGAATCAGTGAATGGACATTTGATGTTGTCGGAAAGGACGGTGTTTCCGTTAAAAACTGGAGGGGCGGCGAAAACTCAACTGTCCCGGAAAATTTTGTTTGGAACGGAAAGGGTGCGGACGGAAAACCATGTGAAGGAAAGTTCTACGCAAAAATTGTGATTGAATATCAGAAGGGAAACCATGTCGAGTCCATGTCAACCCCATTTGTTGTTACGGCGACTCCACCGGTTCTTTCTGTAATTTCTTCCGCAAATCCAGAGGAGTTTGAATATTTCAGCCCGGACAACGATGGCTACGAGGACGAACTTGACATGCTGCTCTACGCAAAAACTTTGGCGGGTGTCCGTTCGTGGTCTCTTGTCGTCAAGGACAGCCACAACAATTCAAAGGTGTTCTGGAAAACCAGCGGAAAATCAATGCCTGCCGACAGCTCCGAGGAAAATCTGTTCCGTGCTTCAATCAACTGGGACGGTCGCGGAAATGATGGAGAAATTGTAATGTCCGCCGAGGATTATCCTTATGAGTTCACAGTAACCGACAATCTTGGAATGACATCGGTTTACAGGGGAATAATTCCTGTTGACGTTCTTTTGATGTACGACAATGGCCGCCTCAAGATGCAGGTTCCTTCCATTATCTTCCGTGGCGACAATGCTGATTTCAAATTGACCGGAGAGCTTGATGACAATGGAAAGGTGATTGCACGAAGCAGTCTTACCGAGGCGCAGAGGGACAACAACATCAGAGTGCTGAAACGTGTCGCACAGGTTCTGAACAAATTCAACGGATACCGTGTGACTGTCATTGGACACGCAAATCCTGTTGACGACTGGGATGGACCGGAGGAAAACAATCCTGAGGAAGTGCTGCTCAAGGCTCTCTCCCTTAGGCGTGCGGATTTTGTTAAAAAATGGCTTATAGAAAATGGAAAAATTTCCGAGTCACGTCTGAGCACGGAAGGAAAGGGCGGTCTTGAGATGATTGCAAACAGGAAGGACGCATCCACAAACTGGAAAAACAGGCGCGTGGAATTCATTCTTGAAAAATAGAAGGAACACTGAAACATGAGGACTGCAAGCAAATACGACGGAATCATTTTGGACATTGACGGAACAATCTGGAACACGACAGGAATTGTTGCCGTCGCATGGAACAAGGCAATTGACGACTCAAAGACCGGCGCAAAAAAAATCAACGCACAGGATTTGCAGCGTGAGTTCGGAAAGACCATGGATGTTATTGCGGACGACCTGTGGCCAAATCTTTCCAAAAGCCAGAAGGAGATTCTTTTGTCCAACTGCTGCACCGAGGAGCATGTCGCTCTGAAAAATAATACGCTCGACATAACATATCCGACCGTTGTTGAGACAATCAAGGAACTTTCTGCGGCAAGCAATTTTTTTGTCGTCAGCAACTGTCAGGACGGCTACATCCAGTTGATGCTTGAAAAAACAGGCCTTGAGGATTATGTAAAAGATTTTGAGTGCTTTGGTCGGACTGGCAAGGGCAAGGCTGAGAACATCCAGATGCTTGTGCAGAGAAACCAGCTCACTTCCCCGGTCTATGTTGGCGACATCCAGGGTGATTGCGACGCTTGCAGACAGGCGGGAGTTCCATTTATCTGGGCGGCATACGGATTTGGAAATGTGTCGGACTATGTTGCGAAACTTGAAAAATTTTCCGATCTGATTGAGGCCGTGGAGATTGGCGACTGATGCTTTATATTTTTGACATGGGCGGTGTGGTGACAAGCACATCGAGCGAAATCAAAAAACTCGTGGACATTTTGGGAACGAACGAAAATGATTTTTTCAAGTGGTGCGGCTCCCCAAAAGGAAATCCTGCGGGACGTGGTTCTGAGTTTTATAAAAATGGCGAGATGGATTTGTTTTCAATGCTGTCCAATGGCGAAATCACTGTCAAAGAATTCTGGAACATTTTTTCTGCGCGCTCTGGAATTGCTGTAACAACGGACTGGTGGCACTGGCTTTTCCATCCCGTGTTGAATCAAAAAACTGTCAAAATAATCAAAATCCTAAAGTCAAATAAAAACCGTGTGGTTTGCGGGACAAACACAATCGACAGCCATTACCAGAACCATCTGGAGCGCGGCGACTATAGTTTTTTTGACCAGACCTACGCATCCAATTTTATGGGAGTGTCAAAGCCGGACCCACGTTTTTGGAAAATAATTTTGACTGCCGAAAATGCCGGACCGCACGAAACAGTTTTTATTGATGACAGAAAAGAAAATGTTGATGCCGCAAAAAGTCTGGGAATAAAATCAATCCTGTTTGAGAGTGCCGAAAAATTGGCTTCCGATTTGGAGCTTGATTTGAATTTTGATTGAGGAAAAATGCCCATGAAAAATTTTTTCCTTGAAAATAAAATTGCGGGATTCGTTTTTGATATGGACGGTGTTCTTTTGGACAGCGAATCCGTTTATGAAAAAGCGTGGCGTGTCGTTTCCGAAGAGATGGGACTTTCTGATATTGATTCGCTCCACAAAAAATGTCTTGGCGTTTCAAAAAGCGTTGTGCTGAATATGTTTTCCGAAAAATATGGAGACGCATGTGACGGCGAGTTTTTTTGGAAAAGAACTTCGGACTGGTCGATGGATTTTATGAACAAAAATGGTGTGCCTGAAAAATGTGGTGCAAAAATTGTTCTGGATTTTTTGAAATCAAAAAAAATACCTGTGGCACTTGCGACTTCATCCGAAAAAGCGTTTGCCGAAAAACTTTTGATTAAGGCCGGGCTTTTGGATTTTTTTGACGCGATTGTTTTTGGCGACGAGGTTTCAAATGCAAAACCGGATCCGGAAATCTATCTTGCCTCGTGCCGCAAACTTGGTCTTGAAGCAAAAAATTGTGTCGCAGTTGAGGACAGCCCCAGCGGAATAAAATCTGCAAATGCTGCGGGTCTGAAATGCGTTATGGTCCCCGACAGAATTTCTGCCGACGATGAAACTAAAAAACTGACATGGAAAATCTGTGGCAGCCTTTTGGATTTGAAAAAAATTATGGAAGTGTAAAACATGTTTGGAAAAATCAGAGTTGAAAAAGAGGACAAGCCCCTCACGCTGAAAAGTTTTTTGACCAGGTGCGGAATTATTTTGGCCATAACGCTTCTTGCATTTGCCATTGAAAAAATTGCGGGAACTGGAAAAGGTGTTTTTTTTGAAGTGACAAAGGCCATATCGCTTGTGCTTTATTTTGTTGCCTACATCATTGCCGGAAGAAAAATTGTTGTCCGCGCGTTTGCGTCGCTGTTCAAAGGAAAAATTGAAGTGGAGCCGCTTGTGATTACCGTTGCGACTTTGATTTGCATTTTGATTGGACAGGATGTTGGCGCGGTTGTGTCCATGCTGATTTATTACATTGGAGAAAATTTATGATACAGATGGTTGCATTTTTGGGAAACTATGGACGAGAGTATGAACAGACCCGCCACAATGTTGCATGGCTTTTTGAAAACAGCCTTCCGTTTTCTTCAAAGATTTCGTGGAGCCAGAAATACCGTTCGGATTTTTGCGCTGTTGATTACGAAGTGCTTGCAAAATGGATGGCGGAATCTGGTCTTATAAAAACAAGGGACGACGGTTCGCTTCCAGTTCCTGCGGACGCACCAAAAAAGGTTTATTTTATGAAGCCGCTGACCTACATGAACCTGAGCGGAGAGGCAATCGGTGAGGCCGCAAGATTTTTCAAGATTCCATCCTCCGACATTCTTGTGGTCCATGATGAAATTGAACTTCCGATTGGGACAATCAGCTTGAAATGGAGCGGAGGTCTTGGTGGACACAATGGGCTTCGCTCTGCAAAATCCGTTCTGGGGACTGCCGATTTCTGGAGACTGCGTTTTGGTGTCGGAAAACCTGCGGACGGAAATGTTGCCGACTATGTTCTTGGCTCTTTCACGCCGGATGAAAAAATAATTTTGAGCCAAGTCTTTGTGCATGGCGCGAATCTTTTTTCAAAACTCCTTACAAAAAAAGATGCCAGTTCGTTGATTAAGGAATGGGGAAAGAAAAAAGTTTCGGCGGAATAAAATGGAAGCGGAAAAAAGTCAGGACAAAAAATCCGAAGAAAAATTTTTTGATGAGGAATCTGCATACAGGCGGCTTTCCGAAATTGTAAAAACTTTGCGCGGAGAAAACGGATGTCCGTGGGACAAAAAACAGACCCCGCAATCAATGCGTCCATGTGTTGTCGAGGAGGCCTTCGAACTTGTCGATGCTCTGACAAAATGCGACAAAGAAAATGCGATGGAAGAACTTGGCGACCTTTTTTTTAATGCGCTCATGATTGGATTTATGTTCCAGCAGAAAAACGATTTTTCACTTGCCCAGATTTATAATTCCGCGAGCGAAAAACTTTTGAGGCGGCATCCGCATGTTGATTTTGATTCTTCGCTTTTTTTGGACAACGCCGCACATGAAAAAAAACTTGATGCAAAATCTTCGGTAACAATTGATTCGGTGAACGAACAGTGGAACAAAATCAAAAACAATGTCGAGGGGCGGAAGACAGAATCCGTTTTGGACCAGGTTCCCGATGGATTTCCGCCAATGACAAAAGCGTACAAACATTTGAAAAAGGCAGCGTCCCAGGGATTCGAGTGGCCTGAAATTGATGACGCAAAAAATAAGATTGTCGAGGAACTGGACGAGGTTCAGGATGCGCAAAAAGAAAATTCTCAGGACCATCTGGAGGACGAGGTTGGGGATTTGATTTTGAGCGTGATAAACTATGCCCGCCTTCTTGGTGTGAATCCTGATGTCGCGCTTGAACGTGCGGACAAAAAATTTTGCGGAAGATATTCCTTTGTTGAGAAAAAAATGAAGGAAAAAAATCTTCCGCTGGATTCTTCGTCGCTCGGAAAAATGGAGGAGCTTTGGCGGGAGGCAAAATCAAGGGGACTTTAGGGAACCGCTGATTAATACACGAAGCATTATTCAGTGTTTCCTTAGTTTTGTTCCTCCCATGCCTTGCTTCGTTCAACTGCTTTTTTCCATCCTTCGTAAAGCTGCTCACGTTTTTTTTCTCCCATCTCGGGCTGGAAGGTTCTGTCGGTCTCACGCTTTTTTAAAATCTCTTCCTTGTTTTTCCAGAATCCGGTCGCAAGTCCCGCAAGATAGGCGGCCCCAAGCGCGGTGGTCTCGACGTTTTTTGGGCGGCATACCTGGGTGTTCAAAATGTCTGCCTGGAACTGTAGCATCATGTTGCTGACACATGCGCCTCCATCAACGTTCAAAGTTTTTATGGAGGTCCCGGAATCCTTGACCATCACGTTCAGTACATCGCAGACTTCGTAGGCAATACCCTCCAGTGCCGCCCGGCAGATGTGGGCCTTTTTAACTCCCCTTGTCAGTCCGACTATTGTTCCACGCGCATACATGTCCCAGTATGGAGTTCCAAGGCCAACAAACGCAGGAACAATGTATGCACCGTTTGAATCCTGCACCGACTCGGCAAGCACGTCAATTTCATGTGCGGATGAAATCAGTTCAAGCTCGTCCCTGAGCCACTTGATTACCGCACCGCCGACAAAGACACTTCCCTCCAGCGCGTACTGGATTTTTCCCTTGTAGCCCAGAGCGATTGTCGTCAAAAGATTTTCGGACGTGACAGGTTTTTCGCCAGTGTTCATCAACATGAAGCAGCCGGTTCCGTAAGTGTTTTTTGCATCCCCACGGTTGAAGCATCCCTGGCCAAAAAGTGCTGACTGCTGGTCCCCGATTGCCGATGCGATTGGAACGGAAAATCCACAGACCGCCGCGCTTGTGTTGCAATAAATACATGCGGAGTCCTTGACTTTTGGCAGAATGCATTTTGGAATGTCCAGAAGTTTCAGAAGGTCGTCGTCCCACTGGCACTTGTGTATGTTGAAAAGCATTGTGCGGCTTGCGTTGGTGACATCGGTGACATGTGCCTTGCCGCCCGAAAGTTTCCAGATGAGCCATGTGTCTATTGTCCCCGCGAGGATTTCACCTTTTTTTGCGCGTGACCTTAGACCCGGAACATTGTCAAGGAGCCACTTGATTTTTGTTCCGGAAAAATATGCGTCAATCTTTAGTCCCGTTTTTTCTTTTACCATCTTTTCGTGGCCGGCGGAAATAAGTTTTTCACAAATCTCCGCTGTCCTCCTGCACTGCCAGACTATTGCCCGGTGGACTGGTTTTCCAGTTTTTTTGTCCCAGAGAACGACGGTTTCACGCTGGTTTGTTATGCCGATTGCCGCAATCTCGTCCTTTTTGATTTCAGCGTCGATTGCCACAGTCTCCAGTGCCTTTAGCTGTGACTTGAAGATTTCGTCCGCATTGTGTTCGACCCAGCCCGGATGCGGATAGTACTGTTTGAATTCCAGCTGCTTTGATGAGATTGGATGTGCGTCTTTGTCATAAACGATTGCGCGGGAGGATGTTGTTCCCTGGTCCAGCGCGATGATATATTTCTTTGCCATTCCTTAATTCTAATGCAGATTTTGCGGATTGTAAAATTTTTAATTTCCATGAGTTAACTCACTGGATTTTTTTTATTTTGTTATTATACTTTATAAAAATAATCATCTGACCATTGCGAGGTATTTTATGGATTTTAAAAGTAGCTATACTCTTGTACCCCCCCCCCACATCGCTGAATAAGACGTTCAAAGCCATTTTTCTTTTGATTTTAAGCATATTCACATTTTCTTTTTTCTCATGTGACGGAGGGCTTTTTGAATCCCCGGACGATGGAATTATAATCAGAGCCTATGATGCGGACTCATGGCAGGACACAGGAATCCTTTATGCAAACCGAGGACGGAGCATATTCAGGACACCGAATGAGTCTGGAAGTGAAAATTATACTTACAAAATAAACTTGGCCAGGGGAAAGCGGGTGTACACAAAAACTGTGGGCAGTGGAACCGTGGTCGTAATGGAAAACATTCCCGTGGGACCATGGAAGATTACATGCCGGGCCTACAGATTGGACGGCTCCATCGAATACATGGGCAGCGTGGATGTGGAGATTGTCGCGGACGAGACTACCGCCGCCACTGTGGAACTTAGGAAATGTCCAGTCGTTAAGTTTATGGATGACGATGGAAATGTGATTGCTTCACAGACCGTTGAGTTTGGAGCAACGGTGACAAAACCTTCCCGCCCAACAAAGGATGGTTTTGTGTTCACAGGTTGGAATAAAGCCGATGGATCAAAATTTGATTTTAACACAGCGATAAACGAAAATTTGACGCTTTCCCCAAATTGGATGCAAACCCCAGAAAACTTTGCTTATGTCGAGGGCGGAACATTCCAGATGGGAGGGCCGGACAATGGACCTGTCCATAGCGTGACTGTCAGCAGTTTCTTGATGTGCGACCATGAGGTGACATGGGACGAGTACAGAGAATATAATACGAGAGATCTTTACGCATCCACTGGAAATAGACCGGCATGGCAAGTGAGATGGTATTATGCAGTAGAGTATTGTAATCTCAGAAGTGTGGCAGAAGGTCTTACCCCTTGTTACACTATAGATGAAAATACTCCAGACCCAAACAACACTTCTCGAACGGATACGGATGGTATGAGGTGGACTGTCACATGTGATTTTTCCGCAAACGGTTACAGGCTTCCGACCGAAGCTGAATGGGAGTATGCCGCTAGAGGTGGAAACAAGAGCCACGGCTATGACTATAGCGGAAGCAATGATATTAATGATGTGGCATGTTATGAAAACGCAACTTCTGAGGTCAAGTCAAAAAGCCCAAATGAACTGGGAATATATGACATGAGCGGAAACGTTTTTGAATGGTGCTGGGACTGGTATGGTGCCTATCCATCTTCTTCCCAGACAAATCCTACAGGTCCGTCCTCTGGTTCAGTGCGTGTTGTTCGTGGCGGGTGCTGGGGATGCGATGAAAGTAATGGAAATAACCCCTTGTCGTGTCGTGTTTTTGCCCGCAGTACCTATGTTCAGTCCTATAACGAGTGCTGGTTTGGCTTCCGTGTCGTGCGGTCTGTAGGGGAGTAAATCTCTTGTTGTTCGGGTGGGGCGGAACTCCATTTTGGTTTGCGCATTGGAGGTTGTTTGCTTCGCGGTCTTTTGTTGTTCGGTGGTGGCGGAACGCCTTTTCGCTCTGCGCATTGGATGTTGTTTGCTTCGCGGTCTGTTGTTGCCCAGTAGGGGCGTATCGCCATTTGATTCCGCTCATTGGATGTTGCTTGCTTTGCAGTCTCTTGTTGCCCGGCTGTGGCATATCGCCATTTTATTCTGCGCACTGGATGTTGTTTGCTTCGCGGTCTGTTGTTGTTCGGCAGTGGCGGAACGCCATTTTGGTCTGCGCATTGGCTGTTGCTTGCTTTGCAGTCTCTTGTTGCCCGGCTGTGGCATATTGCCATTTTATTCTGCGCACTGGAGGTTATTTGCTTCGCGGTCTGTTGTTGCCCGGTGGTGGCATATCGCCATTTTATTCTGCGCCTTGGACATTCTTTGCTTCGCAATCTTTTGCAACTCGGCAATCGGGGGCGCGCCCGGTGTGCATGAACAACAAGAGACTTGCGAAAGCAGTAAACATTTAATGTGCAAAAACAACAAGCGGGCCGCCAGTGGAGTGCATGAGTTAAAATAAATTCGCGAAGCAAAAAAAAACAAATGTGCCGAATGGCATGGCGATATGCCATGAGTGAAGAACAAAAGTCCGCAGAACAAAAGAAAATAAATGCGCCGAATTACGTGGCGATATGCCATGAGCGGAAAAAAAGAGACCGCGAAGCAAATTAAAACAAACCCCAGAACAACATGGCGGTATGCCACTAAAGAAAAACAAAAGATTTCTCAAAAAACAATGCCCAAATCTTTGGTTTCTCAATATTGCTGTGATTGATTTCCCGGTTGCTGAGCGTAGCCGAAGCACAAATCCGCTTGTTCACCCTTTTTTATCTGCGAAACTTGAAACCGAGCCTAAAAATCTTTACAACAAAAAATCTCCATACAACATGGCGGTATGCCACTAAAGAAAAACAAAAGATTTTCAAAAAAATGTGCAATTTTTTTACAATCCTGATTTCCACGGCATATTATATAATATGTGAGGTGAAAATTGAAGCCGATTGATGAATTGACGTTCATAGATGACTACATGTTTGGTGAAGTGATGAAATCCAAGGAAATCTGCATAGGCGTGTTGGAGCGTCTGACTGGACTTGAAATTGAAGACATCGAATATCCGGAACTCCAGAAAAGCCTTAAGCCCGGATATGAAACCCATGGAATCCGCCTGGACGTTTACGTGAAAAACAGAGATGCAGTCTACGACATTGAACTGCAGAACAAACATTACAATGCGCTCGGAAAACGGATGAGGTTCTACCAGAGTCTTATAGATGCAGACTCACTCTTGAAGGGAGCTGACTACGAAGACCTCCCCAGGACAATCATAATCTTCATCTGCACCACAGACCCGTTCAATCTTGGACTTCCGAAATACACATTCAGAACCACATGCGCGGAATCAGACATGCTCAATCTTGATGACAACGCAGAAAAAATAATCTATAATGCAAGTGCGTACGCAGATGTGAGCGACAGGGAGCTTGGTGCATTCCTCAGG
>CACZPR010000023.1 GCA_902783155.1 uncultured Spirochaetaceae bacterium | reverse complement strand
TCGGGACGGACACACGCTGGGAGCCTGTTCTTAACTAATTTTGTTGGACTCGACATTTTTAACTCACCAGAATCCGTTCCGCATAGATACTTTGATTTCCATGCCGAAGCCCTGGGATGCAGCAATTATTTTTTGACTCTGCGATACGCAATCTCCAGGAGACAGATGTTCAGCGTCATAAACACAATCAGATACACCGGCATGATTTTTATTCCGACCGCCTGCTGTAGATGTCCGAAGAGCATTGGCATGAAAGTGCTTCCAACGTATGCCGATGCCATCTGCAGTCCAATGACGGACGCGCTGTATTTTTTTCCAAAGTTGACTGGAGCCAGATGCTGCACCGCAGGATAGATTGGTCCCATTCCAGTGCCGATGATTACAAATCCTATTGCCGCAGGAATGTAGCCTGTCGTTGGTGAAAAGAAAACCGTGAGTATGCCCGAAAGCTCCACCAGAATGCCGATGCGAATCAACCAGCGGTCGCCGATTTTTTTTGAGACAAATCCGGAAACGAATCTTCCAAGCATGAGTCCACCAAAAATCAGTGAACCGAACGAAGCCACCGTATCGCCGGGAAGCCATGGCCTTGTTCCCGCAAAATAGCTCGGTGTCCAGATGAAGCAAACCGCCTCGCCCGCGCAGTAGGAAAAGAACGCGACCAAAGTAAGGATGACACCGGGAACTTTTACAGTCTCCCTTATTCCGGCGACATTCTCATTTTCCTCTCCAGATTTTTTTTCACTTTTTTTCCATAGCGGGAGCGACAGTATGCACACAAAGAGAATTCCCATCTGTATGGCCGCAGTCCACCTGTAGCCCTCGTTCCATCTGGCAATCCTCAGCGCAAGCGACATTATGCACGGACTTATGACCGCGCCCACACCATAAAAGCAGTGCAGGAAATTCATGACGGACAGGTTGTAATGGTTCGCCACATAATGGTTAACGGACGCATCGATTGACCCGGCTCCAAGTCCATAGGGTATGGCGAAAATGAAAAGCGCCCAGTACGCCGGTGAAAACGAAAATCCGAGCAGCCCGAAAATTGTGAGGGAGATTGACACAATCACAATCCATTTTGTGTGGAACCTTCTGATCAGCCGTGGACTCAGCAGCGCGGATATTATTGTCATAAACGATATTGTCATCGACACATATCCCGCATAGGACGAGGGGACCGAAAAAACGGTCTGCATTTTTGGCCAGCCGGATCCAAGCAGCGAATCTGGAAGACCAAGACTTATGAAAATTAAATATATGACCACAAGAAGCAGTGAAGCCATTTTTTCCCCGCAAGACTAGAAATAGTTTTTGCAATACCAGTCAGCGAGCGTCTTGAATTCGTTCACCTTGTCATCGTCACAGCAGAGCGCGTGTCCAGAGTTTTTGAATTCAATAACATCGTAGCGATACGCCGCATTTTGATTTTTTAGATTCTGGAGCTTCTCAATCAAAAGTCTCTGGTGTCTGGTCGGAACAATCCTGTCGTAGCTTCCAAAACACACAAGCACAGGTGGAATAAGCGGCGAACTATCGACATAATGCAGCGGAGAGATTTCATTCCACCATTGATTTGCGGTTCCGTTGGCAACATCCTCCGCAGTGCATGGGTGGCCACTGAATTTTTTTACGAGCCTTGCCTTTCCTTCGTTGGTTCCATCAAGTCCAACCATCTCGCATAACGGTGGATAGGTACCAGCCTGGGCAGTCCAGTCGTCGGGATTGAATGAGGTTGGTCCGGACCAGTCCAAAACAAATTTAACGGGAAGCAGGCTTGTCTTTTCCTTGAACGCATACAGAAGGCTCTGGCATCCACCGGCTGAAAAACCGAATGTCGCCATGTCATCCAGCGGGCATCCATTTGCTGCCGACACATTTTTGATTGCGGACACAGCCTGCTTAAGCTCCTCATTTATGCTCGATATTGTCGGGTCATGCGAACCGTCGGAAAGCGTGTAGTCTATCGTTGCGGTGACATAGCCCTTCGAGGTAAAGTATTTGCAGTAAAGGTTTCCGTCGTTCCTGTTGCCCTGTGTCCATCCACCGCCATGCGTAAACATAATCAGGTGCCGGCTCTTTGGATTTGTGACAGGATTTCGGTCTGCCGGAAGAAAAATATTGAAAAGATGGTAGTCCCCCTCGGCGTAGCTTCTGTCCATGATTGCTTCTCCGACGGAATCATTCCACTCGACAAAAAAGGCCTTGCGGAATTCGGTCTCCCTGTTTGTTGAATCAATATAAACACAGCAGCCAGAAAACAGAATGGAAATGGCCGCAAAAAAAATCACTTTGATTTTCATATCCGCCCCCTAAAAACGCAGCTTGAACGCCACCGCAATGTCACCTTCGCACGACTCCAGCGAAAGGTCTGCATTTTCCGTGACAACAAATTTTTCCGGCAGGATTATGCCAAAAATTCTTCCCGTTATGAAAATGACCGCGCCAACTCCAAGTACGGAGCCGGTAATCCAGAAGTCACCCTTGGAGACATCGCCGTAGTATGCCTGCATGTATTCATAGACCAAGCCTGTAAGACCAAGCCCCACTCCTCCGACAGTTATAAGCGAAAGACCTGTTATGTCGCTGACAAGAAGCCAGTTTGCCGACTCCATGTCGCCCTGAAGCCTGGAGCCATAGCCAAATCCAATGAGAGCGTTCTCCAGCTTGTACTCGGTCATTCTGCCTGTGCTGTCCTGAGCGCAAACAGTGGCCGCAAGCGAGAGTCCCAAAATCAATACGGCAATCAGCTTCTTCATGCTTATCTCCTTGATGCAAAAACCATACGGACGGATTAAACTTTTTTGCAGATTTCCTAGAATATTTTCTACTATTATAATACAAAATCTGGACGGTGTAAAGAAATCTGCCACATTCCCAAAAAAACGTGTGTATGGAAGTTTTTTTTATTTTCCACTATATTGTATCACACTATGGGTAAGATGACTTTAAACCAGAACTCCAAAATCAACATGCTTGACGGGCCGTTGGTTCCGAACATAATAAAATACGCACTTCCCCTTGCTCTCACAGGAATTCTTCAGCAGGTATTCAACGCTGCGGACATTGCCGTTGTCGGACAGTTCGCGGGAAAGGAGGCCATGGCTGCGGTAGGCTCCAACAGTCCGGTCATAGGGCTTCTCGTGAATCTCTTTGTGGGAATATCGCTCGGGGCAAACGTTGTCATAGCCCACGCAAGCGGACAGAAAAATGATGCCCGAATTGAAAAGACGGTCCACACCTCGATTCTTGTTTCCCTGATTGGTGGAGTGCTGATTGCGGGAATCGGTGAAGCCCTCGCAAAACCAATTGTCTCCGTTATGGGAGTCCCGGATGACGTTTCGGAAATGGCCCTGCTCTATCTTCGGATTTACGTAATGGGTCTTCCGGTGATTTTTCTTTACAACTTCGAGTCCGCAATTTTCAGGAGCCGGGGAAACACAAGGCTGCCGCTTGTCGCCCTTCTGATTTCCGGCGTGGTAAACGTAATACTGAACCTGTTCTTTGTTCTTGTGCTGAAGATGACTGTTGACGGTGTTGCTCTCGCCACGGTGATTTCAAATCTAATCAGCTCGGCGATGCTCTTTGTTTTTCTTCTGAAGAGCGACGACAAAATCAAGGTGAGCTTCTCCAAACTGAAAATCGATTTGGAAGTGCTCGGCAAGATGCTGAAAATCGGAGTGCCATCGGGACTACAGGGCATGGTCTTTTCCCTCTCGAACATCGTGGTGCAGTCGGCAATCAACAGTCTGGGTGCAACGGTCATGGCTGCATCGGCGGCGGCGTTCAATCTTGAGATATTCTCATTCTACATGATGAACTCTTTCGGACAGGCATGCACAACTTTTGTCGGACAGAATTTCGGAGCAAGGCAGAACGAGAGATGCAAAAAAATTCTGAGGACCTGCCTGATTCTGTGTCTGGTTTTCACGATGGCGACCTGCGGACTGATTTTGCTTTTCTCAAAATACCTGCTCGCAATCTTCAACAAGGATCCGGAGGTTATTTCCGTCGGAGTGCTTCGTCTACAGCTAATCTTCTTCGCATACATTTTCAGTTTCGCGCAGGAAAATTTTTCGGGCTATCTTCGTGGATTTGGAGTGTCGGCGATTCCGGCAATCAGCACGGTGATTGGAGTGTGCGGAACAAGGCTCCTCTGGATTTTCACAGTGTTCAGGGCAAGTCCCAAGTTCGAGACAATCATGCTGGTCTACCCCATCAGCCTTGGGCTTACGACCCTGGTGATGATGATGTTCACTCTGATTATACGTCCCGCAAAAAAATTCTCGGGCAAGAACGACCTGTAACCATCGGGCCGCAAATGAATTTGTCTATTGAATATTAAAGGAGATTTGCGATGGAGAAATTCTTTTTAAGAGCCGCCGCGTCAATAGTTTTGGGAACAGCTTTCATGTCATGTGCGTCGGGAAAAGCGGTCCAAGTTCGGGAGCAGGATTCAGATGAATATGTTGAGCTGGAGCTTTCATCGATTGAAAATATGGATGAAAAGATGGACCCGGACTGGGTTTCGTACACACTTCGCACACCGAAGCAGCTGAAGGGAAATTCAAATACGGCAGAGGAGTATTCGCACAGGACGGTCATAGTGAGCCTTGCCGATGGTGTCACGTCCGAGCAGATTGATTCCCTCGCCGCTGATTTTGGACTGGACGTTGTTTACAAATACTCCATAATAAACGGCTGCGCGCTTTCATCACCAAGGGAACTGAGCGACAGGGAACTTGACAAACTGATTTCCGAAATGGAAAAGGACCTCCGCGTTGTATCCGTCTCCAAGGACAGAATCTACCGTCTGAATCCACCGGGAAAAACCCTGGTCGATTTCTAGGCCATGCATTAAAAATCAAACCTGTAGCCAACGCCCCATACCGTGACAATGTGCTTCGGCTGGGAAGGGTTCTCCTCAATCTTTTCCCTCAGCCTGTTGATGTGGACCATGACTGTCGCGGTGTCGGTGATTGAGTCCATGCCCCACACGTTTTCAAGGATGTCCTCCTTTGAAAGAACCACCCCCGGATTCGACGTAAGGAAAAGCAGCAAATCAAATTCCTTGTTCTTAAGCACGACCTCGCTCCCACGCACAAAAACAAGATGCGACGGAACCGCAATTCTCAGTTCGCCACACTCAATCTCATCGCCGGAGTTTTTTGAATCAGGCTCCCCCGAAAGAAGACGCTTGTGGATTTCAATATGGCACTTGACCCTCGCGACAAGTTCCGACGGATTGAATGGCTTTACAATATAGTCGTCCGCGCCAAGACCCAGGCCATCGATTTTGTCCACATCGCCCTGCTTCGCCGTCACAAAGATAATCGGAACATTGGACACGCTCCTGATTTTTTTGCACAGGTCAAAACCGTCCGTACCGGGGAGCATGACATCCAGAAGAATCAGATTGTAGTCGTCGAAATTTTTTTCCAGCACCTTGGTCCCTTCGCCACAGATTTCTGTCGCAAAGTATTCCGACTCAAGGTAGTCACGCTCCAGCTCGGCAATAAGGTTGTCGTCCTCAACAATCAAAATTTTTTTCATCGAAGTCTCCTACGCCTTGACAGGCAGTGTTATGAAAAATCCAAGGCCATTGTCATTGAAGGCCCTTATAGTACCACCATGTTCCTCAACAACCTTTTTTATAATCGCAAGCCCCAGACCGTTGCCCTTCGCGGCCACAGACCTGGACTGGTCAATCCGATAGAAAATCTCAAAAATTTTTTCAAGGCAGTCATCGGGAACCCCCGGCCCATTGTCCCTGAAAACCAGTTCCGCATTGCCGCCGTTTTTGCAAAGGTCCACCGTAAGCACGGATGAGTCCGACGTCCTGTACTTGACAGAATTTTCAATCATGTTCACAAACACGCGCTCCATCTCAAACTCATCAAGGTCCATAACAATCTCATCGCGAAGGTCCAGCGAAAATTTTACCCTGTTCTCCTCAAGGAAACTTTTTTTCGCATCAAAAAATTTTTCTATAAATGTGTTCAGACTTTTACGCTCGAACCTCATCATCGTTATGTCTATGTCAAAGCGGAGAAGCTCGTAAAGCCTGTTCACCATGCTCTCCATGTCGTTCGTGCGGACAAGAATCGCGTCATAGTAGCTGAGTTTTTTTTCATCCGTCCTGGCAATCCCGTCCCTGAGTCCACAGGCATAGCCCTTGATTGATGTCAGCGGAGAACGCAGGTCGTGTGAAATTCCAAGCAGGATGCGCCGCCTGTTCTCCTCGTAGCCCATCTGCTTTCTTTCCGAATCCTTAAGCGAAATTCGCATCCTGTCCAAGTCGGCGACCACATCATAGAACTCGTCCCGGCTGTCGTACCTGACGCTGTGGCTTAAATTTCCGTTCGCAATCTCCCCGGTGCCCCTTCTGAAAATCTCCAGAGGAACAAGGACCGCGTTTCCAAGCCAGACCGTCACCGCCATCTCGCCAATGATTATGGCCAAAATCAGCACGGTGACAAAAACAGTCATCGACGTGCTTGGAATCATGTAGATTGGAACAAAGGTCTTCCGGAGCTTTGGATTTGCTGTGCCCGAGTCGTGGATTACAAAAATGTTGTACGGCTGCTCGGATTTTTCTTCCATATCAAAAAATATGTACTTTCCCTCCTGGCTGATGAAGCACTCGTCCATCGACTCCTGATTTTTTATGTGCGTGCGGAAGTAGTCCTCGTCCCCGCTCTCCAGGTTTGTAAAAAACACGTCGTCCCCGGAATATATTTTGAATCTAACCCCCGAGTCGTAAAGCTCCGCCACACCCTTCTCAACCTTCTCGTTTGAAAATGCGGCCCGCATGTCTGTCCAGTCGATGTCCGAAAAACGTTTCTTATACTGGCTGTATATGTTCTTAAATTTTATTGGACCCGACTCCTCAAAATCCGTCGAAAGCGAATAGGCAGTCCAGAACACAAGCGTCAGCACAATCGGTATGCAGACCATGACAATGTTCGATACAATAATTTTTGTCTTAACCCTCATGCGTCAATTATAAACCACTTTCCGATTTTTAGCTAAGTTTATTTGTCCACCAATCCTGAAATTCCCGAAAAAAAAAAACTGGATTAGAATTCTAATCCAGAATCAGTGTTTAGTAATGGGTATTTTGAAATTGAAAAACTTTTATAAATTATTTTGTAATTGTTTTTAAATTATTTTGTATGGTTCAAATATAACATGTATTTAGAAAAAAACAAGATGCCAATTCTAAACATTTTATAAACCAAAATAGTGTCCGGATAAAAAAAGTCCAACCAGCCACACCATATATGGGAGCTATTTTTTCACCGCCAGCTTTTTTGTCCAGTAGAACCTGCCCTTCTTCAGGTTGATTCCAATCCGGCCCGCCTCGTACAGTTCCGAAAGCAGACTCTTTGTGGTCGAAAAAATCAGCGCGTAACTTACAGGCCTCTGCGGAATTTTGAAACGTTTCATCGCCTTGGACACAATCTCCTCGACCGTCCACTTTTTTTTCGCAATCAGCTCAAGGACAAGGTCCGAAAGTTTTTTCAGCGTGTCCAGATTTTTTTTGACAATAGTTTTCGCCTGCTGCGCATCCTTCGCGACAGTGCCGTGCGATTGGACAAAATAGTCCGCGCCAAAATCAAGGAGCATCTCCATGGTCTCCATGGCCTCAAGCGGTGACTCCTGGAAGGAAATCTTGCACTTGTCAAGCTCGTCGATTCCAAGAAATGCGTCTCCAGCGAACACGACCTTCTTTCCTGCCGCACTTGTGTAGACAATCCCAAGCTGCTCCGCGGAATGACCGTACAGCGGAATCAAGTCAATCTTCGCTCCACCTTCCAAAGAAATCGAATCCCCCGCCGCACAAATATCCGTTGGAGAAAAAGACTCCCTAAGGGTATACCATTTTTTCAGCTGGTGGATGCAGTTTGCGCCCCAGATTCGCTCTATGCTTGCCGAAAGATTTCTAACAATCACCGACTCTGTTCTGGAGATGTAGATTCTGCATCCCGTTTTTTCCTGGACGTAATGGTTTAGGCCAACATGGTCGGAATGTCCATGCGTGTTTATTATCGCATCAACGACAAAACCGCTGCCAAAAAAATTTTCCAGCTCGTTCCAAAGGGCATCCCCCGACTCAGGCTCCGCACCCGAATCAACAAGATACAGATGGCTTGTCCCCGCAACATCAAATGCAATCACCCCAACATTTATGTCGCCCTGCAGATAGTATGCACCATCACAAAGTTTTTTCATCACAAACCACGCAGCATCTAGATTATGTTTATCTGGCACATCTTCATCGCGGCCAGTGCATTTTCATGTGAACGTGGAGTGACACCCGCGCAGCACGAACTGTCCACAGTGATTTTAACCTCCGGGACCGCAGCCTTCAAAAGAATTGCGTTGCTGATTACGCAGATGTCCGTACAGACTCCGACAATCTCAATCTCCTCCAGATTCTCAAGACCGGAAACATATTTTGCAAGAGCAAGGGAACCGAAAGTCGGTTTGTCAAAAATCTTGGATTCGCCAACCTCAAGCTGACTTGAAATCTTCCATCCCTCGCTGCCCTTCACGCAGTGCACAACCGGAAGATTTTTTCCCTCCATGGTTTTCAGATAATTCTCGCCGTGCGTGTCCCGTGTAAAAACTACAGGACAGTTTTCGTCACGGTATTTCTTAATCTTCTCCGCAACCTTCGGCACAATCGCGACAGCTTCAAGAATCCCAAGGGAGCCGTCAATAAAATCGTTCTGCATATCGACAACAATCAGCAGTTTCATGTTCTCCTCCAATACTCAGCACATTATACACAAAACAAAGGGCTTTGCACATAGGGAGGCAGGAGTTAGGGATAATATTCTACCGGGTTTTAATTCCATGCAGGCACTTTCTTTCCAATACGGTTCATGCACTGAAACAAAACTCTTTCCATACTCGGCATCATCGTTAATAATTATAAAAAGAGTGTCATTACCAATCTTTTTTAGTTTGGACGACACCTCAACAGCTTCTTCCATTACAACAGCTTCATTGCTTTGGCTTAAACCTTGCTCCCCTTCCGCAAAAATAATTCCACAGCAACTTAACATGACAATCAAAGAAATAATTTTTCTCATTTTTACCACCACCATAAACCATAAAGAAGAATTTTTTTTCTGATCTGCATCAAGGAACTGATTCAGCGGATATGTTTTCAGCGGCTTCTGTAAGTTTATAAAATTCCTCACAGCTACAATCTAAATCTGTTTTTAATTCTGATAAAGTATCTTTATCAAGTACGGAAATAAGATTACCAACTCTGAAAAACCGTTCTATATTTTGTTTTGCAGAGTAATACACAAGAGATTTGTAGAAAATATATTCCAGAGATTTTTCATTTAATCTGAGTTTTTCAAAATCATCTTTATCAAATTGAAATAAATTTAATTTTTCGTATAACTCATAGGCTTTCGCATATTTGTGCTTTTTATTAAATTTTCTCGAATATAATTGAAGATAAAAGATATAAAATATCTTTTTCTCATATTTTAAATAATCAATTTTTGAAAACATATCAAAGAGAGTTCCTAAATTAAATATATTCTTGTTGCTAAATCCGCATATCTCTTCAAGCATTTGAAATGATTCTTCAAGACATATCCCATTTTCAAAATTTTTCACTATTCTTTTCTGTATCGTTTTCAAATGCTCGCCTAATTGAAAACATGATATGTATAAAAGATAGTTTTTCTTGAAATCACCATATTTTAACATCTTATATGATTTTATTTTTTCATATGGCGGCAAACTTACAAACACATCTTCTTTCATAAAAATTCATCCTATAGGATTCTTCACTACTGTCCAAGTATAACACAAAAATTGGACAATTGCTATCATCAAAAAACTAATTGCTGCGTGAACCAGGGTGACAATGCCCATTTAACTGTGGCAAACCTCGCAATCTTTCCCCCGAATTGACAATCCTGCACCATAAAAATATAATTTGGTAAAGAGTTTACATCCGCAGACTAGGAGACCTGTTTTGCTAAAAAATTATTTTCCTTATGAGTATCTGGATTCCCCTTTTTCGATTGACTATCAGAAACTTTTTGACAAGGGTTTCCGCGGAATAATTTTTGACATAGACAACACTCTTGTTCCACATGGGGCAGAATCAAATCCAGATGTTGATTCGCTTTTTGAAAAAATCCATGCGACAGGATTCAAGACACTGCTTCTTTCAAACAACAGCGAGGAGCGGGTTCTGTCTTTCAAAAAAAATATCAGCTCGCTCCATATTTCTGAGGCGGAAAAACCGGATACGAAAAATTATATCCGCGCGGTGGAAATGCTTGGGCTAAAAAAAGAAAACGTCGTCTACATCGGCGACCAGATTACAATTGATATTGTAGGTGCAAACAAATCCGGCATCCCGAACATTCTTGTAAAATATGTGGGCTACGGTTCGACAAAAAAAATTGGTGCGCGAAGGCGGCTTGAAAATCTGATTCTGAAAATCTATTCACGTTCAAAATATCAGAACAGGATTGGAAAAATCTGTACGATGCAAAATGAAAAGACCGGTTCAAACACAAAACGAAGGATTCTTTTCTGCGAGATGAATCCGTTTTTCTATTGGATTTCATGCAGGAAGGAAACCGTCCTCCGCCACCTGAAAAATTTTTTTACCAAGGAAAGATTCGCAAAAGAGATTTCGCAGGACAGACTTCCAAACCTCGTTTCAAGCTGGCACAACGCCCTCATAAAAAAAGGAAAAGGCATTGACCCGGTGCTGCAGGAGAACAAGGCGGACAACATAAATCTTGCGTGCAGAAAAATGAACGGTCTTGTAATCCATCCGGGAGAAACTTTTTCGTTCTGGAGTCTTGTCGGAAAACCGTCCAGAAAAAACGGATTCAAAGAGGGCCGAGTCATTGAGCATAAAAAACTTATCGCGGGTTTTGGTGGAGGGCTGTGCAATCTTGGAAACACAATCCACATACTTGCGCTCTACAGTCCTTTGACCGTAACGGAAATCCACCACCATTCGGACGCGCTCGCACCCGACCATGGAAAACGGATTCCCTACAGCGCGGGAACATCTGTCAGCTACAACAATGTCGATTTCAGATTCAGAAACGATACTGACCAGAAAGTGCAGCTTTTGCTCTGGTGCGACAGTGAAAATCTTTACGGAGAACTGAGGAGCGAAAAAGAGTTTCCGTGGACATATAAGATTGCGGAAGAAGGCCACCACTTCCATAAGGAGGGAGAAAAATATTTCCGCGTATCAAAAATCTACAAGGAAACCTACGACCGCAGGACGAACGAACTTTTAAAACGGGAGCTGAACTGGAACAACCATTCCGAAGTCATGTTCGACTATGCCCAGATTCCAGCGGAACAAATTGTTTGAGGAGAAAAAAATTGAGCCGGATTCCCGAACTGATTGTAATGCTTACGCACGACGATTTGACTGTTGACAATGCACAGGAGATTTTTTCCTCATGCAAGGATTCTGACGCTGACTTTTGGGGCATAAAGGAAAAATCACTTCCGCCCGAAAAAATGGTGGAACTGTTTTCCATTATGAAAAAAAATAAAAAGACAGGCGCGCTTGAGGTTGTTTCGTATTCAGAAGACGGTGGACTTGCTGGAGCCAGACTTGCCGCCGAATGTGGATGCGACATACTTATGGGAACAGTTTTTTTTGATTCAATAAACGAATTCTGTCTTTCGCACAATCTGAAATACATGCCGTTTGTCGGAGATGTTAGCGGGCGGCCTTCAATTTTGGACGGCTCAATTGAAAAAATGATTTCAGACGCAGAGAGCTATATCAAAAAAGGAGCCTACGGAATTGACCTTCTTGGATATAGGTATACCGGGAATCCCAATCTTCTGAATGAAACTTTCGTAAAAAATATTGACGCGCCGACATGTATTGCGGGAAGCGTTGACAGTTATGAGCGTCTTGATGAAATCAAAAAAATTTCTCCGTGGGCATTCACAATTGGAAGCGCGTTTTTTGAAAAAAAGTTTGGCGAAAAATTTCTGGACCAAATCAACAGTGTCATCGCATATATGAAAAAATAAAAATCCCGGTTCCCTAATTCGCTTCTTTCTTTTTGAAAATCTTGTTTCCAAAAACCGAAACCAAAACCGCCGACACACAGCCGACCGCAATTCCAAAAATTACGTCGGTGGGATAATGCACTCCGACATACATCCGAGAAAAAGCCATGACCACAGCAAAAACCAGAGCGGGAATTCCAATCCATTTTTTTGTGCATAGGAAAACTGTGAGCGCAGCTGCAAATGCGGTTGCGGAATGACCTGACGGACACGAAAAACTTGTCGGCTTTTTTACAATCGGAATCAGCTCCGGGATTGTTTCAAAAGGTCTTGGACGGCATATTATGTGCTTGATTATCACATCGTTGAGGACAATTCCCAAAACAAGCGCGGCAAGTGTAAAGAGCGCAGCCCGGCGGGTCTTCTTAAAAAAAAGCAGGACCAAAATCAAACAGAGCCACGGAATTGCATAGTTTCCGCTGTTTGTATACGGAATCAGAATTGCCGACAAAAAACCGCAGCGCATGTTTTCCTGAATCCACAAAAGAATTGAACCGTCCAAAGTCATATAATCTCCAATCTAAAACGCCTGGGTATCATATCAAATTTTTTCTATAAAGAAAACATCCTGAAGGAAAAACCCTAGAACAAAAACGATATAATTTATAGAATCAAAATAAATGAAAGCTGTGGAGATTTTTATGAAAACAATTCTGGACTGGAAAAAATATGAGGAGACCGCCATCAATGCAATTGCCGAGGGGTGCGTTCTGCTTGAAAATAAAAACAATGTGCTGCCGCTGAAAAACGGAACAAGGGTCTCGGTCTTCGGACGGATTCAAAAGCACTATTACAAGAGCGGAACAGGCTCCGGCGGAAAAGTGAATGTCTCAAAAGTCTATTCGATAATCGACGGCATAAAGGAAACTAGGTCCTTGCAATTGAACGTGACTCTTGAAAAAATATATGACGCGTGGGAAGAAAAAAATCCTTACGACGAAGGTCTTGGCTGGGGACAGGAACGTTGGTCGCAGGACGAAATGCCTTTGACGGAAAGAATTGTTTCCGACGCATCATCCGTTTCCGATGTCGCAATCGCAATTATAGGGCGCACAGCCGGAGAGGACAAGGACAACAGCAATACAGAGGGGTCGTATCTTCTGACTGACGTGGAAAAAGACATGCTTAAAAAAATCCGCGCAGGGTTCAAAAAATTTATCGTGCTTCTGAACGTGGGAAACATAATCGACATGTCGTTTGTTGATGAATTTGCTCCCGATGCCGTGATGTATGTCTGGCAGGGCGGAATGATGGGCGGACTTGGAACTGCAAAAGTTTTGGCAGGAGAGATTCCTCCAAGCGGAAAACTTACGGACACAATCGCGAAAAAAATTTCCGACTATCCTTCCGACAAAAATTTTGGAAGCCTTGATGAAAATATCTATGCAGAAGATATTTTTGTAGGCTACAGATATTTCGAGACATTCGCAAAAGAAAAAGTCCTCTACCCCTTTGGATTTGGCCTTTCGTATTCAAAATTTTCTTTCGGTATAAAATCCGCAGACGCAGATAAAGAATCGCAAACTGTTTCGGTAAGCGTGAACGTGAAAAATATTGGAAACGCAAAATCAAAAGAAACAATTCAGATTTATGTAAAAGCTCCGAACGGAAAACTTGGAAAAGCGGAAAGAGTCCTTGCGGATTTTGAAAAGACAAATCTTCTTGCCCCCGGCGAAACACAGAATCTCGAATTCAAAATTCCTTTTGAAAGATTTGCGTCCTACGATGACAGCGGGGCAACAGGAAACAAGTCATGCTTTGTTTTGGAGGAAGGAGATTACACAGTTTTTGCCGGGACGGACGTAAGAAGCGCGGAAGCTGTTTTAAATTTCTGTCTGGACAAAACCGTTGTGACAAAAAAATGCGGGGAAGCCTTTGCTCCGTTAAAAGATTTTGAAAGATTCCACAACGCGGACGGAAAACTTGTTATGGAAAAAACACCGACAAGAACTGTCTCCATGGTTGAAAGAAGAAACGAAAATATTCCAAACGAAATCAAGCAGACGGCATCTTCCGGAATAAAATTAAAGGACGTGCTTGAAAAAAAATCCACAATGGAAGATTTTGTCGCACAGTTTTCCGATGATGATTTGTCGTGCATAATCCGAGGCGAAGGAATGAGCAGCTCTCTTGTTACGGCAGGAACCGCTTCCGCCTATGGAGGTGTGTCCCCAAATCTCCGGGAAACTTTCGGAATACCCGCTGTCTGTTGCGACGACGGACCTTCCGGAATGAGGCTTGACTGCGGCATGAAGGCTTTCGCTCTTCCAAACGGAACTCTCCTTGCAAGCACATTCAACAGAAATCTTGTTACGGAACTGTACACGCTTACGGGGTACGAAATGATTTCAAACAAGGTTGACAATCTGCTGGGACCGGGAATGAACATCCACCGCCATCCCCTGAACGGACGCAACTTTGAGTATTTTTCCGAGGACCCGTATCTTACAGGAATGATTGGAACGGCCATGATTTGCGGTCTCAAAAAAGCCGGAGTGACCGGAACGATAAAACACTTTTGCGGAAACAACCAGGAAATCAGCAGGCACAGGCAGGACTCGATAATTTCCGAAAGGGCATTGCGCGAAATCTATCTTAAGGGATTTGAAATTGCAGTAAAGTCAGGATTTTCCGATTCAGTTATGACGACATACGGAAAAGTCAATGGACATTACACCGCTGGATGTTATGATTTGTGCACCACAATTCTTCGCAACGACTGGGGGTTCAACGGAATTGTAATGACGGACTGGTGGGCAAATATAATAGAAGAAAACGGTGTGCGAAGCAAAAATGATTTTGCGGCAATGGTTCGCGCTCAAAATGATTTGTACATGGTCTGTCCAAACGGCGCAAAAAATGAAAACGGCGACAACACACTGGAGGCCCTTTCAGAAAACAAGCTAACACGGGCGGAACTTCAGCGCAGCGCAATAAACATCTGCACGAACGCAATGCACAGCGAAGCAATGAGGCGACTGATTGGAACAGGAACTGAAGTTGAAATAATCAACAGACCAAAAGATGCGGACGATGTAAATCTTGAGGACGTGGAATTCAAAATCATAGAGGGGGACAGCGATTTTGATTTGACATATCAGGAATCAAAAGCGGGAAGCAATTATATTCTTGCGTGGGATGTCCGTAAGCTTGGAACCTATGAAATTATTTTGACGGGAAGCTCCGAGCTTGGTGAACTTGCGCAGCTCCCATGCACACTTTTGTACCAGGGAATTCCGGTCGCAAGTTTTACATTCCATGGAAGCGGTGGAAAGGATATGGAAATAAGACGGACAATGATTATTCCCCACAGATTCTGCATAGGTCGCCTTCAGTGTTCTGCAAACGGATTAAAACTTAAAAGCCTTAGAATAAAATATCTTAACGACAACACCGACATTGGTTTTCCGTCGTAAAAATCACCAAGCCCGACGCACGAACAAAAACAGACCCCGCTCCCAAAAAAAGAACAGGGTCTGTTTATTTTATACCAAAAAGTTCAGCGGAACGCCTTATTTAATCAAGCTATGATACTCCTGAAGAGACTTAACACCTCCCTCACCGCCATTTCCATTCTTGACGGCTTCGATTCCTTTGACTGCGGCGAGTGCTCCGGCCAAAGTCGTGATGTAGGAGACCTTGTACTTCAAGCATGCCTTGCGGATTGTCTTTCTGTCCTCGGCGTAGTTTCTCTTGGCTTTCGGCGTATTGATTACGAGGCACACTTCCTTGTTCATAATCATGTCAACAACATCAGGGCGGCCTGCTCCAAGTTTGTTCACTACATCGCACTTGATTCCGTTTTCGTTGTAGAACTCGGCGGTTCCTTCGGTTGCAACAAGAGTGAAGCCCAGGTCTTTCAGTGTCTTACCGATTGTAAGGACCTCTTCCTTCTGTCCGTCCTTGTTGCTAAGAGAAATAAGAACCTTCTTGTTTTCCCATGCGGCCGGTGCGTGGGGAAGTTCCGAGCCAGCAGCTTCCTGTGCCTTGTAGAATGCGAGCGGGAAGTTCTGCGCAAGACCAAGGACCTCACCCGTTGAACGCATCTCAGGTCCAAGAACCGGGTCAACTCCAGGGAACCTTGCCCACGGAAGAACAGCCTCCTTTGCGCCATAATATGGAATAACCTTGTCCTTAAGTCCAAGAGACTCAAGCGATTCACCCAGCATCATTCTTGTTGCAAGGCGAGCCATCTGTGTGTCGCAGACTTTTGATACAAGCGGAACCGTCCGGCTGGCGCGGGGGTTTGCCTCAATCACATAGACCTTTCCATCCTCAATTGCGTACTGCATGTTCATCAATCCGCAGACGTGAAGGTTTTCTGCAATCTTCTTTGTGTATTCCTTGATTGTGTCCAGATTGTTCTGCGGAATCGAAACAGGCGGAATGACACATGCTGAATCACCGGAGTGGATTCCTGCAAGCTCCACGTGCTCCATTACGGCCGGGATATAAACATGAGTTGAATCAGCAAGTGCATCGGCTTCACACTCAAGCGCATTCTTCAGGAAGCGGTCAATCAGAAGAGGTCTGTCCGGTGTAACGCCAACAGCCTTCTCAACATACTCCTTCAATGTTGCCTCGTCATAGATTACTTCCATTCCGCGTCCACCGAGAACGAACGACGGACGAATCATAATCGGGTAGCCAATCTTGTCGGCACATGCCTTTGCCTCGTTGAAGTCAATGGCCATTCCACTTTCAGGCATCGGAATGTTGAGTTTTTCCATCATGTGACGGAAGAGGTCGCGGTCCTCCGCAATGTCGATTGAATCAATTGAAGTTCCCAGAATGTTCACGCCGTTTTCCTGAAGCTCGCGTGCAATGTTGAGCGGAGTCTGTCCACCGAACTGAACGATAACTCCGAACGGCTTTTCCTTTTCGTAAATCTGAAGGACATCCTCGGTCGTAACAGGCTCGAAGTACAGCTTGTCGGAAGTGTCGTAATCGGTAGAAACCGTTTCAGGGTTGCAGTTTACGATGATTGTCTCGTAGCCCAGCTCTTTCAACTGCATTGCCGCATGACAGCAGCAGTAGTCAAACTCGATTCCCTGACCGATTCTGTTCGGACCGCCGCCCAAAATCATAATCTTCTTCTTGTTGTCCGTTGCGGTGGATTTGTCCTCGGCATTGTATGTTGAATAATAGTAGTTCGCATTTTTCACGCCGCTGACCGGAACCGCAAGCCAAGCCTCGTGAACCCCCAATTCCTTCCTTCTGTCGCGGATGGACTTTTCGCTCACCTTCAGAATCTTTGAAAGATACTTGTCGCTGAATCCGTCCTTCTTTGCCTTAATCAAAAGTTCGTCGGCAGGAACACGTCCAGGATTCTTGAGCATCTCCTCTTCCAAATCAACAAGCTCCTTCATCTGCTCAAGGAAGTACATTTTTACGTATGTGATGTCGTGGAGTTTTTCAAGAGGCACACCCTTACGGATAGCTTCGTACAACTGGAAATATCTTTCGCTTGAAGCAGTCCTGAGCATCTCGCAAAGTTCATCGGCAGACTTGCGGTTGAAATCCTTTGCAAATCCCAGACCGCTGCGTCCGTTTTCCAAACCGCGGATAGCCTTCTGGAAAGTCTCCTTGAAAGTCTTACCGATTGACATGACCTCGCCGACAGCCTTCATGGAAGTACCGAGAGAGTCCTCAACGCCACGGAATTTTTCAAAAGCCCAGCGAGCGAATTTCAATACAACATAGTCGCCGTCAGGAGCACCGCCCGGAGTATATTTTTCAAGAGTCCCGTCACGCCAGTATGGAATCTCGTCAAGCGTCATGCCGGAAGCAAGTTTTGCGGAAATCAAAGCGATAGGGAAACCTGTTGCCTTGGAAGCCAAAGCAGAAGAGCGTGAAGTACGCGGATTGATTTCAATGATTACGACGCGCCCGGTCTTAGGATTGTGGGCAAACTGAACGTTCGTACCGCCGATAACGCCGATGGACTCGACAATCTTGAAAGCCATGGTCTTGAGCTTTTCTTCCAGAGCCTTGTCAATCGTCATAAACGGAGCGGAACAGAAAGAGTCTCCAGTGTGAACGCCGACCGCATCGATGTTCTCGATAAAACAGATTGCAATCATCTGGTTCTTTGCGTCGCGGACAACCTCAACCTCAAGCTCCTCCCATCCAAGAATACTTTCTTCTATCAAACACTGGTGCGTCATGGACAGATCCAGACCGTTCATAACGATAGTGCGAAGCTCCTCAACATTGTAGCAGAAACCGCCACCCTGGCCTCCCATCGTATAAGCAGGACGGACAACCAGCGGGAATCCAATTTCCTCGGCAATCTTTTCCGCACCCTCAACCGTGTGGCAGATTCCGGAACGAGGAGTGTCAATTCCAAGCCCCTTCATGGTCTCCTTGAAAATCTCACGGTCCTCACCACGCTCAATCGCATCAAGGTTCACGCCGATAACCTGCACACCGTATTTGTCAAGAACGCCAGCCTTGTTCAGCTCCATGGCCATGTTCAAACCGGTCTGTCCACCAAGATTCGGAAGCAGAGCATCAGGACGTTCCTTTTCAATAATCTGAGAAAGACGCTCGACATTCAGCGGCTCGATATAGGTAGCGTCCGCCATAACCGGGTCGGTCATAATGGTAGCCGGATTCGAGTTCACAAGCACAATCTTGTATCCGTTTTCACGCAGAGCCTTGCAAGCCTGGGTCCCCGAATAGTCAAATTCGCAGGCCTGCCCAATAACAATCGGTCCCGAACCAATTATTAATACCTTATTTATATCTGTACGTTTCATTCACGTCTCCTTGCCTAGATGTTTTTACGAGTTCCGAAGGAACTCGGGAAGGTGTGCCTGCACACCGGCTGTCCGTTCTCTTCATATATTTAACTCCTTCTTAAAACCCTTGATTGAAATCTTATAAAAAAAGGCGAATCCTTAAAAAAGAATCCGCCATTGAAATTCAAAATAAAAAATGAACCCCCGAACAAATAAAAGTGAGAATCTGCATACCTTTAATCCGTTCAGTTTTCATATTGAGAAAGCATTATATCAAAAAAAAATTATTTGTGCTAGTGCCACCGAAAAATTATTTCCCGCTCCAGCTAAACCGGATACCTCCCGCAAAAACATCCTCCGCAGAATCCATCCGACTCGGCCCGACACATCCTCAGCGCCGACATCATTCCGTCAATCGATATAAACGCAAGGGAGTCCGCACCAATCTCCTTCCTGATTTCCTCAAGCTCATGCGTACTTGAAATCAACTCGCTCTTGCTTGGTGTGTCAATTCCAAGGTGGCACGGAAATTTTACAGGCGGAGAACTCACCCGGAAATGAACCTCCCTCGCACCCGCACGCCGCAAAATCTGAACAAGCCGTCTGCTGGTGGTCCCACGCACAATTGAATCGTCAATCACGACAACACGCTTTCCGTCCAAATCAGTCTTGAGCGCATTCAGCTTGACAAAGACCATGCTCTCCCTTTCGCTCTGGGTCGGGGCAATGAAAGTCCGTCCGATGTATTTATTTTTCACAATCCCGGTCACATAGGGAATGCCTGTCGCCCTCGAATAACCTAGAGCCGCACCTATACCGCTATCGGGTACCCCAACAACAACGTCAGCGTCCACCGAAGATTCCCTCGCAAGCACCTCGCCCATCCTGTATCTCGCATCCTGCACCGCAATTCCGTCAATCACCGAGTCGGGCCTCGCAAAATAGACGTACTCAAAAACACATGTCGCCTTGTTTTTTTTCTCGCAGCTGTAAGTCCTGAGCTCGCCGTTTTTAATAACAACAATCTCACCCGGCTCAATGTCGCGCACAAACTCACCGTTCACCGCGTCAATCGCACATGATTCGCTTGCAATAATATAGGTGGGGGAAAGCCTTCCCCCTGGGTTCAGTCCGCCCGCGTCCTTCACCGCACCCCCTTCGCCTAGGGGGTCTCCCCCTAAGACCCCAGGACAGTTTTCCTTTGGCACAATCCTTCCCAGACACAGGGGCCTTATTCCGTTCGGGTCCCTTACACCAATCAGGCAGTCCTCCGTCATAATGCAGAGCGAGAACGAACCTTTGATTTCGCCGGCCGCATCGACCACAGCCTTCTCCAGTCCGTCCGAACAAAGTGAATCCGTATCATTTTTCTTTCCGTCGACAAGTTTCCTTACAATCAGTTTCAGGATGACCTCGGAGTCGCTCGTAGAGGAAAACGTGCTTCCCAAATCCTCAAGCCTTGTCCTAATCTCGCCGTGGTTCACAAGCTGACCGTTGTGCGCCAGAGCGATTGTTCCAAACTTGAACGTGTTCAAAAAAGGCTGGGCGTTTTCAATCGTGCGTCCACCGGCTGTCGCATAACGGACATGGCCAAGCGCAATGGAGCCATTCAGGTTTTCAAAATGGGACGAATCAAAAACCTCGCTGACAAGTCCCAGGTCCTTCCGCAGATTTATTTTCTTTCCATCGCTGACCGCAATTCCCGCGCTCTCCTGCCCCCTGTGCTGCAAAGCCGCAAGACCAAAGTACGCAAGCCTCGCAGAATTTTCCGCGCCATAAATTCCTACAACGCCACACTCGTCATGAAAACCCATATTCGCCTCGCAAAATCCGCACTAAAAATTTTTTGTCCCGGTAAGATAGGCATCAATCGCGGCGGCACACTCACGGCCCTCGGCAATCGCCCAGACAACAAGGGACTGTCCTCTGTGCATGTCCCCGGCGGTAAAAACTTTTTCAACGGAAGTCCTGTAGCCGTTGGGACTTGCAAGTTCCGGCGTGGCATCACCAAAGGAGGCGACTGTTCCACGGGGACCAAGTTTTGTTCCAAACGCTTCCGCAGTATACTCCTCGCATCCAGTAAATCCGGCGGCAACAAGCACCAGGTCGCACGGAATATTTTTTTCGGTCCCGGATTTTTCAACCAGCTTCCTCTGTCCGTCAACCATCTCGAAAGCGACCTGAACAGTTTTCGCTCCACACACCCTTCCGTTTTCCGAATACACTTCCTTTATTGTCGTCTCGTATATTCTTGGGTCGTGTCCAAATTTTGCGATGGACTCCTCGGCACCATAGTCGGTCTTCAGGACCCTTGGCCACTGCGGCCATGGATTGTTTTTCGCGCGTCCGGTCGGTGGACATGGCATCATCTCAATCTGCGTCACAGATTTACAGCCAAGACGGATTACGGAGCCGGTACAGTCGTTACCTGTGTCGCCGCCACCAACAATCACGACATCCTTTCCGCGCACATCTATTCCATATTTTTCAAAAAGGGTTGCGGCAATCTGCTCGTTCGTGCTTTCCGTTCCAATTTTTTCAAGCGCACTGTTTGTCTGGACCACACATTTTGTAACGGCCGTCAAAAAATCAACGGCGAACATTATTCCACCGTCAGCACCCTTTTTTTCCCTGGAGATTTTTTCCATTCCCGCAGCCGAAAGGGGTCTGGCTTTTTTTGCTCCACAGCAGAGGGCCACGGCATCGTACCCCTCCAGAATGCGTCCGGCGAAAAACTCATGTCCGACATCGGCATTGAAAACAAACTCGACTCCTTCTTTTTTCATCAACTCTATGCGGCGCTCAACAATTTTTTTGTCAAGCTTCATGTTCGGGATTCCGTACATCAAAAGTCCACCGGCCCTGTCCTCCCGCTCAAAAACCGTCACCGAATGTCCGCGCCTGTTAAGAGTGTCCGCAACCGCAAGTCCGCTTGGTCCCGCACCAATCACGGCCACTTTTTTTCCGCTCCTACGCTCAGGAACCTGGGGTTTCATGTAGCCAGTCTCAAAAGCCTTCTCGATAATAAAAAGCTCGTTGTCATGCACGGTCACGGCATCCTTTCCAACGACGGGGCTTCCACAGTTGCAGGCCTTCTCGCACAGGGCAGGACAGACACGCCCCGTGAACTCCGGGAAATTGGAGGTCTTCAAAAGTCTCCACGCCGCCATGTCGAACTGTCCGTTGAAAAGCGCATCGTTCCATTCGGGAATATAATTGTGAAGGGGACATCCAGTCACCATTCCGCCCAGCCTGATTGCGCTCTGGCACATTGGAACTCCACAGTTCATACATCTGGCGGCCTGCTCCCTCCTTGCCTTTTCGTCCAGCTTGGGATGGAATTCCCTGAAATTCAAAATCCGCTCCATCGGTGGAACGCTGCCGTTGTCCATTCTTCCGTAATCCAAAAATCCTGTTGGCTTTGCCATACCGTGCCTCTCAAATTTTAAAACAAAAAAAGACGCCGTAGAAATTTTTTCCACAGCGTCTCTGCCTTAGATGGCTATATTATTGTAAAACAAACGGATATTGTCAATATGTTCTTTAACATTCCCCGTCCTTGGTTCCCAGCATTTTTTCCATGCAGACCAAACTGTACCAGCGGCCAAACTTGTTCGCGCAGTCCGTAAATTTTCCGACAGTCACAAATCCCATGCGCTCATGAAACTTTTTGCTGTCGAACGAAAGATACTCGTCCTCCGCGCAGGTCGGAACCGCTATGTGCGCATACATGTTTTTAATCCCGATTTCCTCCAGCCGCCTCTCCAATGTCTCGTACAGCAATCTACCGACACCGCATCCACGTTCATTTGGATTGACGTATATGGAAAGCTCCACCGAAAACCTGCACGCGCACCTCTCGATAAATGGACCTGCATAGGCGTAGCCCAAAATCCTGTCGCCACGGACGGCACATATATATGGAAACTTTTTTTTCGTTCTGGAAATCCGCCCAGAAAACTCGGCTACACTTGGAACGTCAATCTCAAATGTCACCGCAGTGTTTCTGATGTAGTGCGAATAGATTTCAAGCAAAACATCCGCATCCGATTCAAGCGCGTCCCTAATCTCAATGTCCATGAAAAACTACTCCGCCCAGAACACACGACCAGCCTTGCGTGGAGCCGCGACAGGCAAATCTCCATCAACATATCCGACAGCGCAGTGTCCGATTCCCTCCCACTCGTCCGCAATGCCAAGCTCCGAAAGAATCTTTTTTCCCTCGTCACTCTCCAGCTCCTCCTTCGCACGGTGAATCCAGATGCTTCCAAGTCCAAGAGAATGTGCGGCGAGCATCATGTTTCCAAGAACAAGGCTTCCGTCATAAACACGGTTCCTCCAGTCCTTTTTCGCAAGCACAAGCAAAATCACCGGCGCGCCATAGAAGGGATCAAAACCTTCGTCCCAGCCGCCAATCTTTCTGTTCATCTCGCTGATTCTGTCGCGAAGAGCCTTGTCCGTCACCGCAACAATAGCGGTCTCCTGCTTTCCCATTCCGTTCGCGGCAAAAAGTCCCGCCTCAACAATCTGCTCGATATCCGACTTTGGTGGAAGGCCGTCCTTGTATTTTCTGACGCTCCTTCTTTCTTTTATCGCCCTGATGACTTCGTTCATTTCTGTCCTCCAAAAAAATTATAACATACACTGGATTTTTTTTCTATCAAAATGAGGAGCGTTTACGGAGCCAGAAAATTGTTTTCCGAGGAAACAATGAATAATACGAATGTCGATTGCCCAGTGTTAACCTTAATGGCCTAATCTTGAATATTTTATAATAAAAATATAGCATCCCTTAAAGGAGATAGATAAATTGAAAAAAATTTTCGTTTTGCTTTTTTTGATTCCGCTGGTCACATTCTGTTTTGCCGATGGGACTGCACAAATTTCCGATGAACAGATTTCACGCTTCGACAGTTACCTGGACGAAATAACAGAGGCGTACCACATTCCCGGCATGGCATTTTTTATAACGGATTCCGAGAAAACCATTTTCTCAAAAACATTTGGACAGTGCAGGAGCATGGACCAAAATTTTTTTGTCGGTTCGATAAGCAAATCCTATACAGCCCTCAGCGTGATGCGTCTTGTTGAAATGGGACTTATAAATCTTGACAACGACATTTCCGTTTACCTCTCAGAATACAGTTTTCCAAAAAAGGTCAGCGTCCTTTCACTTTTGAACCACACAAGCGGATTTAACACCCACGCCAAACTGCACAACGCAAAAATCACAGGCTCCTATGGCAAGTACGAGTACGCGAACGTGAACTATGATTTGCTTGGAAAGATTGTTGAAAAAGTTTCCGGAAAAAGTTTTGCGGAATATGTCCAGGAGAATATTTTCACTCCAATCGGGATGTCAAAGTCACAGGCCGATGCAAAAAAAATGAAAGGCGACAAAAACCTTCTTCTTGGAAACAGAAATTTTTTTGGAATTTTTGTGACTGGAGACGCGGACTATCCAAACGAAAAATCCTGGTTCCATGAGCCTGCCGGATTTATGAACCTGACCCCGAACGACCACGCAAAATATCTCAGGATGTACCTGAACGGTGGAATTACCGAACAGGGGGAACGGATTGTAAAAAAGGAAACGATAGACTCGATGTGGTATGAGAATGTTCCGATTGGCTCAGACAACGCTTTCTATGGACGAGGATGGAACTACATGGAGCACGATGGAATGAAAATTGTTTTCCACGGCGGACAGGTTGAAAACTATATTTCCTACATGTTCATCCTTCCGGAAAAAAATTTGGCCGTATGCTTTATGGTAAACGGAAACGATGAGTTCGGCATGAACGAGCTGATGGACAACGCATTCTGGGACAGCCTCTCGATTTTGAAAGGCGCAGAGCCAAAAAAAGTCAATCACGCAGAATATGTTTTAATCCACATATTCCTTGACATTGCCTATCTGCTTGTCATCCTGTTTTCGGCTTTCCTTTTGATAAAATCTTTCAGGACCTCCAAAAAAAGCAAGGGCAGAATCACCAACCCCGCCGCAGAGCAATACGCCACCTTGTGGCACGGTATGGTGTTCTCATATGGTATTGCAGTCGGGTTTAATACCCC
>CACZPR010000022.1 GCA_902783155.1 uncultured Spirochaetaceae bacterium | reverse complement strand
TGGCAAAGGAAACTCGGAAAATGCGGGTAATTTGCCCGGCATGGGAGGCATCTATAATCACATCAATGGCGATTTGTACCACTACGCGGGGAACAACCCGGTACGCTACATAGACCCGGACGGGAGAGAAGATACAGGAGTTTATATTCAGCAAGGTCATGAAAAAACTTTCGCACAGAAAATTGATGACGAGCTAACAAGATTTTTCTATCGAAACATTTTGGGAGGAGGAGCATACAATGCTGATGGAACTGGTGATAAGTTAATCAGGACGATGGATGGAAGACTGATTACCCTATCACGGTCAGGCGAGAAATATTTTTCCAACAGTGAAAAAAATATTGACAGGTTATTTTTCCTTGTATCGATATTTGGATCTGAACTTGGACTGCTTTCAAAAATGTATGCCGTTCAAAATGCTGGTGCAGAATTGAGTAGTATTACAGAATCCTGGCTTAATTCAGATGGAACTCCAAATTATCCTCCAAATAATGGAGCTGTAATAGGTTCAGAAAAAATAACTTCACTAAAAACAGGAAAAACCATAGGACGGTATGGCAATATAGGGCCTTCAAGCAACTTTGTTACACAAACGGGGGCATCTGCATCAAAATTATCTCTTCCCCCTTGGACAGATTCTAATATATATAGTGAGTTTAAAATATTAAAAGATATACCAAATGTCAGACAATCTATTGTGGCACCTTGGGGTGGATCTTCAGGAGGAGGTATACAATATCAACTTCCGATGCCGATAAATGAATTAATAAAACAAGGATACTTGGAAAAGATAGTAGAATAAAATGAACGAAAATAAGGAATTGCTGAAAAAACTAAATACAGACTTCAAAAGGGTATTTCCTAATGAATCTATTCTGGATTATATAGCTATACCAGAAGAACGCTCATTATCAAATTTAACTGTAGTTTATTATAGAGATGGTTATTATTTTATAAAATATATTGGAATACGAGAGGCAGAAAAGAGCATAAAATATTATAAGAATTATTCAGATTTTTTATATAATATTTTAGATGAAATCATTACAAATAAAGCAATTGATTTTGCCGCTAAAAATAGAAAACCAAATGAAGATTTTCGTCGGTCATTATTTACTAAGGAAATAGAATTAATGGCTTTAATTTCTGATGAGTTCAGAGAAAAGAAAAAAAATGAAATAAAAGCGATTCTCGAAAATAATCCATATACAGATTCTTAATACCTTAAGAATTCTTGGGAAAAAGGGAGGCAGACCCATGTCACACAGCAAGATAAAAAAACTTCTTTTTCTAATGATGTTTATTTTTACTGCATCATTATATTGCGAGGAATCAGTTGAAGTATCATATAAACTGAATAAGATTACTGATGACTACCTGATTTTTGATGTCACAATAAAAAATAACAGCGAGACAACGTTGTATTTTTATCCGAAAGGAGCCAAGGGATCTTTAAGAGCTGTCGATGACACTTTTCTTGTGGTTCCTAATAATGATGCAAATTATAGGGAAAATGGAATTGTCGCAGCACATGAACCATATTGGAATGAGTCTGAATGTATTGAACTGAAGACCAATAAAAAAATAAAATATAGATATAAAATAAGAATAAGTTACAAATCAAAGATTCCAAAAAACAATTTCTCAAAAGAAGATATTTTGGCGGTTCCCAAGCTAGCTTTTTCAATTTGCGTAATCGACAAGCACATAAGCGAAATCAAAAGTTTTGATGAGTATATTCAGTGCATGAAAACAAATATCCTCGCGGACAAATGGTTCATACTGTATGACAAGACTACGGATGGAAAGAAGTAATTATTCAGAAAAATATGTGCAACGAAGCAATGAACCTGAGTAACAGACATTCTCTCACCACCATGCTCCTAATCACACAGGAGCAGAACACACAACAGGATGCCATTGCCGACTTGTTCATCTTCCTTATCCGCTACTCATTTTTGTTTTTTAACGAACCATCATCTGGGGAGGAAATTTTAAAACGGGATTTTCCGTATCATGGGAAACTGTCGTCTCAAAATCCCAACGGTGCAAGATACCTGAAAAGAATAAAAATATTATTGCTGTTGATTTGCTGCTCTTTTGCACATTCTTTGTATGCGCAATCCAACCAGCAGCTTGATTTTATCATAAATGCACCGATTGCAAAACTTAGGACTTTGGAAGAGGCTGAAAAGATAGAGGCTGTCTTGGAAAATCGTGATACCGACAGATTCATAAAGTTTTGGGAGAAAAATGCAAAGAAATTCGGGGAGCATATAATAGTCCTTGAGAGCATATCAAACTATGGTTCGTATGGCGGTGGGCTAGATTGGTATGGTTTTGAAATTTATGATTTTGACAATGATAAATTTTATAGCTGGGAATTCGGTAAAATGACGAAAAAAAGATTCAAATCAAAAATGGATTTTCCGGAGAAACTGAACAATTCAGCATATTTCAACTCCCGTGGTGTAAAGGACGGCGCGCTGATGATTTTTTATGTCATAAATAAAAACGAGCAGTCCTTCTTCGCTTTTTATGGTGGGCTTGGATATCCGGGAAGCGACCCAAGCATTGCAGCGGATTACGAAGTTATGGAAAGCTTTTTGCTGTCCTTGCCTATGAATTAATTTTCTTTGTCGCGATGCTAGATGGAGGAAAAATGAACAAAAAGATAGTCATTGGAATTATGTTAGTTTTATGTGCAAGCCCATTTTTTTGTGCAGGGTTGAAAAAGGGAAAAATCGAGTCAAAGAAACCAGAGGGTGCACATGGAACCGTGGCACTTATAAAATTTTCCCTGCAGGAATGGAATCCGGGACCATTCAATCTTACAGATGAAAAATTGGACAATCTTTTCGAACTTGCCGAAAGCGGAGATGGCAACGCATGTTGGCAGCTTGCCTGCTACTATTATTGCAACGGCGAAATAGAGGACTACATCAATTACATAAGGAAGGGATGTGACCTTATTGACTTGGAGTGTCTATATGAAATAGTTTATGAGAAATATAGAAACAAATAGTTTTCACAAAATCTGCTTTCTATATATATGCCTCACTTTTTTGGCTCTTCGTTTTCTTCCAGCTTCTGCACTTCGGTAATGAACTCGGCAAGGTTGCTGAAATGCTTGTAGACCGATGCGAATCTTATGTATGCCACCTTGTCAACATCGTTCAGCCGTCTCAAGACAATTTCGCCAAGATCTGATGTCGAGATTTCGCGTGACATTTTTCCCTGTGTGTATGCCTCGTCCTCAATCTCCGTCACAATCTGGTCAACCATGGAGGTGGATATTGGACGCTTTTCAAGTGCGCGCTCAATTCCCCTTGCAAGTTTTTCCTGGTCAAAAGGCTCGCGTCTTCCGTCCTTTTTCACTACCATGAATGGTTTTTCTTCAATGCGCTCGTAGCTTGTGAAACGGTAGTGGCACTGGTTACATTCGCGTCTGCGTCTTATGCTCTCTCCGTTTACCATTGAGCGGGATTCAATCACCTTGTCGTCAAGGCTTCCGCATGATGGACATCTCATAATCTATCTACCTCTCTAGCCATTGAACTGGCCGACAATCTTTTTAATCCGGGCGACAAGTTCCTGCATGGCGCTTTCCGTCGTCCCCCATCCAAAGCTGAATCTCACCGCGGACTCTTTTTCGCCGGGAGAAATGTTCATGCTGTCCAAAACCGGTCTTGAATGTCTTCCCGATGAACACGCACTTCCTGTTGATATGTAGAATCCTTCCGTACTCAAGGCTCTTTCCATGACCTGTCCCGGAATCCCCTTGAAAGCGGCCTGGACCACCCATGGCGAAAATTTTTCTGCGAAATCATCCGAGCTTCGGCAGTTTGGAATCAGCGTGCATCCCTTGATTTCGGAGATTGCCTTTATGAAAGATTCGGTCCATTTTTTTTGCGTGTCGAACCGCTTCTCGCTTTCCGGATTGGAGCTCCTTATCAGATATTTTTCCATGCACATCGAGACCGCTGCCGCCCCAAAAAGATTTTCCGTTCCGCTTCTGATGCCGCCTTCCTGACCGCCGCCCCTTAAAAATGAGTCAATCTGCCTTGAAAGATACAGCACCCCGATTCCCCTTGGGCCTCCGATTTTGTGTGCGCTGAATGCCGCCGAATCAACACCCCAGTCCGAAAGTTTTAGCGGAATCTTTCCTGCTGCCTGAACGCAGTCAACATGGAAGAGAGGCCTCCTTTTTCCTGCGCGGGAATTTTTTATGGCATCCGATATTTCCTTGACCGCCTGTATTGCGCCTGTCTCGTTGTTTACAGCCATGACAGTTACCATAGCTGTGTCGTCCTGTATTGCCGAAGCGATTGAATCCGGCTGGATGAAACCGTTTTTGTCTGGAGCCACCGTTATGGTTTTCCATCCGCAGTTCTGAATCATCCTGGACATTTCCCTCAGCGCGGGATGCTCTATTGCGCTTACGACGACGCTTCCTTTTCCGGGTTTGGACAGCATGGAGAGCAGGGGAATGTGGTCGCTTTCCGTTCCGCCCGACGTGAAGAAAATTGTTTTTGAATCAACACCGAGAGATGTGGCAACGGTCTTCCTGTATTTTTCAAGGGCCTTTTTTGCGTCAACACCAGCCTCGTGTATGCTCGAGGGATTTCCCCAGTGTTCTATTGATTCCTCCAGTGCCGCCCTTAAAATCTGCCCGTCGCACGGGGAGGTCGCTGCCCAGTCAAAATAATGCTCGGTTGAAATCATCTTAGGACCGCCTCTATTTCTTTGTCCGAAACTTCCTGTACAACAGTGTCGCAGAGTCCCTTCTGCATGACCACGCGGATTGCGCTTGACAGATTTTTTTTGTCCTTTTTCATTGCGTCAATCAGGGCGCGGCTTGTGTCGCCATTGAAACCGGAAAGAATTTTGGGGGATGCGTTCATGTCATATCCGTACATCGCAAGGACTTTTTTTGTTCCGTCCGCATAGTCTTTTTTGCAGAGGGAAAGGTTTGCCGCAAGGTCGAGCGAGCGTCCGATTCCCCAGACAACTGCCTCTCCGTGCGTTATGGTTCCAAGTCCCGCGACAGATTCAAGCGCATGGCCGAAGGTGTGTCCAAGGTTAAGGAACGAACGTTTTCCGCGCTCCCTGAAATCTTCCTCAACCACCAGTGCCTTTGCCTTTACACATTCTTCTATTATATTTTGCAAAAGTGCGGAATCCCTTGAAAGAACACTTTCACTGTTTTCCGCGAGTGTCCTCCACATTTCCGGCGAAAAAAGAAGTGCCGTTTTTAAAGCCTCGCCAAGCCCCGAAATGAATTCGTTCTCTGGAAGGGACAGGACAAAATCCGACCAGACGTGCAGTTTTTTTGCGGGCCAGAAAGAGCCAATCATGTTTTTGAATCCCTTGATGTCGCATCCGGATTTTCCGCCGACGGACGCATCGACCATGGCAAGCAGCGTTGTTGGAACAAAACTCACGTCCACCCCGCGCTTGTAGATTGATGCGGCAAAAGCTGTCATGTCGCAAATCACCCCGCCGCCGATTCCAACGAACTCACAGTTGCGGTTGAAGTTGTGGGCCAGGGCTGCCACGTCAATCTGCGTGACGCTTTCGAGTGTCTTGAATTTTTCTCCAGGACCAAGAATCAGGAGAATGTCGTTTCCGCGAATCCTTGTGTCCAGATTTTCAGAATCATTTTTCTCAGGAACAAAGGAGCCGATAAAGTCTTTCATTGACGGAAGGGATGCGATGGTGGTGTCGCTTACAAAAAGACGCGGATGGTCGCTTTCCGCACTGAACAGACCGCCCAAATCCGGGGAGCCTGAATGGAAATGTATTTCGGAAGAACCGAATCCCGAATTCTCCGGATATGAAAAAGTAAAAATAGTTTCGCCCATGCAACGATTCTAATAGCTTTTGCCATTCATTTCAAGGATGTAGATTTTTTTTTGTGCGGCGGGTGGACTGGATGTCCAAGGCTTGCGAAACTTTTGTTTATGGAATATAGTCGAAACATGAATCAGTACACACATGTAATTTTAAAGGCAAAGGAAGAGTATGAAATCCTTCAGGGGTTTCCATGGGTCTATGACAACGAGATTTTATCAGTAAAATGGTATGCGGATGACGGAAGCGGTGTAAAGACAACCGGTCTTAATGAGGCCAAGGTTTCGGACGGCGATGTGGTTGAGGTCTACACCGGGAAGGGAAATTTTCTTGGCACTGGAGTGTTCAACAGGAAGTCCAAAATCATTATACGCTTTATCGGAAAGGAACATGCGGATGTCATAATGGCCGACCCCGCCGAATACTGGCGCAAAACAATTTTCAGGGCAGTGTCGGTGCGTGGAATCAATTTTTCTGCGGAGGACAGCTGCCGTCTTGTCTATGGCGAGGCTGACTTCGTTCCTGGCCTTGTTGTTGAAAAATATGTAGCGGAAAACGGAAAGACCTATCTCGTGGTCCAGTTCCTTGCTCTTGCCTGTGAAAAATTCAGGGAGGAGATTGTTTCCGCGCTTACGTCATCGGTCAAGTGTGATGGAATCTACGAAAGAAGCGATGCCGCCGTCAGGGAGAAGGAGGGTCTTGAGCTTAAGACCGGATGGATTTACAAATCTGGCCCCGACGCTGTTACCATAGTTGAAAATGGAATAAAGATTGTCGTTGACATTGCGCATGGACAGAAGACCGGATATTTTCTTGACCAGAAGTTCAACCGGGCCGCAATCAAAAAGTATTGCCACGGAAAAAAGGTTCTGGACACATTCACACATTCGGGTGCGTTTGGTCTTAACGCCGTTGCCGGTGGAGCAAAGGAGGTTGTCAGCGTGGACATATCGCCGGATGCGGTGGAGCTTGTCAGGAGAAACATTGAGCTGAACGGTGCGGATGGAAAGATGAAGACCCTCTGCATGGATGTTTTTGACCTGCTCAAAAAATATGAGGCGGACGGTGAGACTTTTGATGTAATCGTTCTGGACCCGCCGGCTTTCACAAAGAGCGCGAAGCTAATCCAGAAGGCCTACGGTGGATACAAGGAAATCAACCTGCGCGCCATGAGGCTTTTGAATGAGGGCGGAATCCTTGTCACATGCTCATGCTCCGCGTATTTTGATGAGACCACCTTCTATTCCATGTTGACTCACGCCGCGATGGACAGCCACAAAAAAATCCAGGTGATTGAAAAACGTGGAGCCGGTCCCGACCATCCATTGCTTCTTGGATATCCGAAGAGCGAATACCTGAAGTGCGCAATCTGCCGTGTACTGTAGACGGAATGTTGAATGGACAAAAAAATTAACTGCGTGGTTCTGCTTGGTCCCACGGCTGTAGGAAAAACCGCTCTCGGTGTCAGGCTTGCAAGACGGTTCGGTTGGGACATCGTTTCAGCCGACAGCAGGCAGGTCTACCGTGGTCTTGACATAGGCAGCGGAAAGGATTTGGCGGACTATACCGTTGTGGAAAAAAATTCGGACGGGAGCGAGTCCACGTTCACTGTTCCTTACCACCTGATTGATGTCGCGACCCTTGACACAGAGTTCAATGTGTTCGATTTCCAGCAGCGGTTCTACGCATTGATGAATTCAAATGTCTCGCAGGAGAGGATGACTTTTGTTGTGGGCGGAACGGGCATGTATATTGATTCGATCCTGCGTGCCTACGATTTTGTTCCGGTGCCTGAAAATGTCGAGCTTAGGAAAAGCCTTGAATCAAAAAGTCTGGAGGAGCTTGATGCCATGCTTCTTGATTTGAAGCCGGACCTGCACAACAGGAGCGACCTCATTTTGCGCGACAGGGTTCTCCGTGCCATTGAGATTGCAATGTTCATGCGGAGCGAAGAGTGTGCCGTTGCCAGGGCGAAACTTGAAAAGCGGCCCGACGTGAATGCCTTTGTGATTGGGACAACCCTTGACCGCGATGATGTCAGGTCGAACATAAGGCGTAGGCTTCTGGAGCGTCTTGACGGCGGCATGGTTGAGGAAATCCAGGGACTGCACGACAGCGGATACTCATGGGAGCGTCTTGAAAAGCTGGGACTTGAATACAGGTACGTCAGTCTCTATCTGGAGGGCAAGATTGAAAAAAGGGATGAGATGGTGGAAAATCTCTACCACGCAATCTGCCAGTTCGCGAAAAGACAGGAGACGTGGTTCCGTGGAATGGAGAGGAAGGGCGTTAAAATAAATTGGCTCCCCCGTGTAAAAGATGGGGAAGCCAGATTCAATGCCGCGATTGATTTACTTAGGCAGTCATGCGTTTGCTGCTAGTTTTTCCTCGGGTACGTCGATTTTTTCGATATACCCGGTGCGTATGCAGCTGTCAAAAAGGGCGGTCGATATGAATGAGGTTTTCACATCCGTATATCCGTCCTCGTCCCTTACGATTCGCACTACATATCCGTCCTCAATCTGCTTTATGACTTTCATGTAGCTAACGCGACCACTAGTTCCCTTTACTGCGTAGATTCCCATAGTCAGCTCCTTTAAGATTGTTCACCGAATTGGCGGACCTGAAAAACTTGGAAAAATCCGGTCAATTTTGACTTTTACCTTGGATTTTACTAAATTTTTCTATAACCTTTTATGAGCGGACAGCTTTACGCCACCCAAACTCTGGTATTATTTTCGGAACATGGACGGCGCGAGTTTAGTGTTAGCGCAAAAATGGACCGCCGTGATGGAGATTCCTATGGATTTTTTTGATTCGCACTTTCATTTGGTGGAGCTTGCAAAGGCTGCGGGGGATTCGCCCGTTGATTTTGGACAAATCCGTGGCTGCTCATGCGCCCTGGACCCCGAAGAATTTGAGATAATGGAGAAAATCTGCCAAAGAAACAGACAAATTCTACCTGCGTTTGGAATCCACCCACAGAATCCTGATGAAAAACTGGTTCCGTATCTGGAAAATTTGCTCTCCGCTCGACGGATTGCCGCTGTCGGGGAGATTGGCTTTGATTTTTTTTCGCCGGACGACAGAAAAAACAGGTCTGCCCAGGAAAAAGTGTGGAAAAAATGCCTGGACCTTGCCATTGAATACGGTTTTCCGGTCGTGATCCACAACAGGAAGGCCATGGACATGATTTACTCGAGCATTGCGGAGCTTTCGCATGTTCCCGCCGTGATGTTCCACTCTTTTCCGTTCGGTCCGGTCGAATCCAGGGCCATATTGGACAGGGGGGTGAACGCCTATTTTTCTTTTGGAAAAAATCTTATTCGCGGTAGCGTGAGAAACAGGGAGTGCATCAAAAGTCTGCCGCTTGACAGAATCCTCCTTGAGACGGATGCGCCATTCCAGACTCTGGGACCTGAATCTTTTACCAAATCCACCGACATAGAGCTGGTCTACAGGGAGGCCGCGGTCCAGAGCCGTGTTGATTTTGAGGACTTTGTGGGGGCCGTGGGAAACAATTTTTCACGCTTTTTCAGTGGCTCCCCGTATCTTCATTCCTCTGGCAACGACGCAAGCTCCACCTTCATCGCCTCGACCGCAGTGACGTAGGCATCAATAAAGTTTTTGTTCAGGGCATCCAGATTTCCGTCCGCCTTTTTTCGCAGAACATCCTCCAGGGCCTGACCCTCGCGAGCAAGAATCTCCGCACCAAGCTGCCTTGCCGCTCCCTTGAAGTAGTGGACATATTTCGCCGCCTCGGTGGTGTCCTCCTGTTTTTCCAGCGACACAAGTTTTTCGCCGTCCAGAATCTTGTCGTTGATGTAGGACTCCAGAAGAATCCTGTAGAGCGAAAGGTCGTTGTCAACCATGTCCCTTGCCGCCTTTGTATTTAAAACCTGTTCCATACCGTCCCCCTGAATTTTTCTTTAAAAATTTTTTACAAGTTTGCTTATAACAAAAAAACTATAGTATATTGTTGATTTTTTTGCTATATTTGATTTTATGAGAAAGCTAAAAGTCTTTATATACATCAATCTGGCTCTCGCGGCCGTGTTCTCGTTTCTGTGCGTGTCTTTCCACAGGGACATTTCCGTTCTGGCGTTTCCGCTCGCAATTCTCTTCACTGCGGCACTTTTTTATGTGACAGTCATCCTGCTGCTAAGGAAAAAGGAATTCAGGCATCTGGGCATGGTGAGGCGTTTTTTCCAGTACGAGCCTTTTGTGTTCATATCCGCGTTCGTGATTCAGCGCGCCGGCGAAAAGGGATGCCCGTATCCACTGGATTTGGCTGCGGCCCTTGTCTGGGTGGCGATAATGATTCTGTCCTTCGTGATACTTTTCTTCCTTTCTGAAAAAAGGTTCGGCAAGGTATGTCCGGAGTGGGCTGCGTATATGGAGGAGCATCCAAAGAAGGTCTACCATGGAATCAAGAGGGTGGGCATTGAGGCCGCTGAGTGGGTTGACGCTCTTGTCCAGGCCGTGTTCACGATTGTCCTTCTCAACATATTTGTTTTCCAGCTGTACGAGATTCCCTCCGAGTCAATGGTGTCCACTTTCCTGATTGGGGACCGTGTGGCCGTTGGAAAGACTCTTTCCGGTCCAAAATTTCCTCTGAGCGACGTGGGGCTTCCGTATATCCAGAACTATGACCGTGGCGACATTGTTGTTTTCAGAAATCCGCACTATTCGGACGACAGGAAAAATGAAGTCAAAACTTTCATGTCCCAGTTTGTGTACATGCTGACCCTGACATTTGTGAAAACAAACACGGACGAGTACGGAAACCAGAAGGCGGACCCGCTTGTTAAACGTGTGGTCGGTCTTCCCGGCGAGCAGCTGATGCTGATGGATGGAAATCTGTACGCAAGGACCGCAAATTCGGAGTTCAGGCAGATTTCTTCGGACAATGGCTGGGCTGTGTGGAACCTTAACGCTCTTCCCGCGGCTACAAAGCAGAAGGTTAAGTATTTCCCGATAAGCCAGGAGGCCTACAACGATACATTGCAGGTTGAGGAGGAGAGGCGCAACCTTGATTTGGAGTCCGCGAAACTTGAGTGCATGTCCCTTTCCAACCGCTTCGCAAAGGTCGCCATGGGTGCGGAGGGTGCGTCCGGGGAAAATTTCATATCCACCGATGACCTTATGGTTTACGGGCTGCAGTCTTTGTCGTCGAGAACAATTTCACGTCTTCTGACAATGGATGGCGGCGCGGACTGGTTCAACCATTTTATGAACGACTGGTACAGCGGTCTCGGGGACCTGAACAGATATACGGAGAAGGGCAGCGTGGTTGGCTCATCCCTTGTGGGAGGGGACCTCTATACTGATTCCCGCTTCCGTCTCAACTTGATGTTCAAGCTGACACTTGGAAGAATCATGGTGCGCAGCGGGGAGCTTCTTTCAAACAATGCGGACGGTCTCCAGCTTAGTTCTGATACCTACCTTGATGAGCAGGTCGAAGTCCTCAAGCGTCTTGTGAACTATGTCGTGAGGATGGACCAGCGGAACATGGGGCTTTTCCCGGCGAACGACAGCTCCGGAAATCCCTCGTACATACCCGAGAACTGCTATTTTATGATGGGCGACAACCGGTACAACTCATCCGACATGCGCCACTCCTACGAGCAGACTCTGGAGCCTCTTTATTCTGGAGACAAGTATTCGGTGACATACTACACGAACCTTGCCCCCCAATATGTCAACCGCAGCAAGATTCTTGGAAAGGCTAGTCTCAGAATCTGGCCGCTTTCAAGATTTGGAAGCCCCGGAAAGAAAAACAACTAGGGTTTGAAAAAATAAAACAAATCTACTGAACAAATAAAAAATCCCAGGACCAACAAAATCCTGGGATTCATTTTTTATAGTCCTGTGTGCCTGTATTGAACTGGTTTATATGGCCTGGTCAATCAGGAATTTCTTCCGTGGCACTGCTTGTATTTTTTTCCACTTCCGCATGGACATGGGTCGTTTCTTCCAACCTTTGGCAGTGTGCGCATGACCGTAACCGACTGTCCCTGCCGTCCGGATTTCATTCCCGTGTTTGCCGCTCCCTGCTGTGCCTGCCTTGCGTTGAATGCCTGCTGTGCCTGCTGCTGAGGTGCGATTGCGGACTGGGCTTCCTCGTGCTGTGCGTTCATCTGCATCCTCTGCTGCGGTGGTCTCCTGACTTCCGAGCCTCCCTGCTGCAGCTGGATTTTCACCTTGAAGATTCTGCTTTCGACAGCCTTGCGGATAGACTCCAGCATGACATCGAACTGGTCGAATCCGTCGTTCTTGTACTCGGTGAGAGGGTTCTTGCTTCCATAAGAGCGGAGGTGTACTGCTTCGCGGAGTCCGTCAAGGTATTCCAGCTGGTCGAGCCATTTTTTGTCAATCATCTGGATGTACTGGTAGCGGATGAACATGTTGAAGTTCGGCTTTCCGACAAGAAGCTCCTTCTGCGTGATGTCGTTCTGGAGGATTGCGTTGATGCTTTCCTCTGTCAGCTGGTCAAAGGATGGCGTCTGCCCAAAAAGCTCGTGGATTCGGTCAACAAGCGCGCTCTGCGCCGATCCGGACTTCTTTGTGTGCCTGTATTCCTCAAAGAGCTCCGCAACGCTGTCCTTTGCGTTGTTGATTACACGGGTGCTGAGGTCCTCGTCCTCAAGGATTTCATCCCTCTGCTGGTAGATGAAGTTTCTCTGCTGGTTAAGAACGTCGTCGTAGTCAAGAAGGTTCTTTCTTATTTCAAAGTTCCTTTCCTCGACCTTCTTCTGTGCCTTCTCGATGGACTTGTTGAGCCACGGATGGTCTATCGGCTCACCCGGCTTCATTCCGACCGAGGACATGATTCTCTTCATGCGCTCTCCACCGAAGAGCCTCATCAAATCGTCGTCCATTGATATGTAGAATTTGCTGCGTCCCGGGTCTCCCTGTCGTCCAGAGCGTCCACGGAGCTGGTTGTCGATGCGGCGGCTCTCATGTCTTTCGGAACCAATGACATAAAGTCCACCAAGGCTCTTTACTTCCTCGTAGTCCTTAAGCCACTGCTCCTTTTCAATTTTCAGCGCGGCATCAAACTGTTCCTGCGTTGCCTCGGTTCCGGCTCTCTTTCTTGCCCTCATTTCGGGACTTCCGCCAAGCTTGATGTCCGTACCGCGTCCTGCCATGTTTGTTGCGACAGTCACCGCGCCCTTTGCGCCTGCTTCCGCAATGATTGTTGCCTCGCGGGCATGGTTCTTTGCGTTGAGAACCTCGTGCCTGATTCCACGCCTTGTGAGGAGTGCGGAAAGATGCTCCGACTTTTCAACCGAGACCGTACCGACAAGAACCGGCTGTCCCTTTTTGTGTACCTGGTCTATTTCATTGACGATGGCATCCCACTTGTCGCTTTCGTTGAGATACACCTCGTCGTTTTCATCCTTTCTTGCGACTGGCTTGTTTGTAGGAATCGCGACGACATCCAGCTTGTAGATTTTGCTGAACTCCACCGCCTCTGTTGCCGCCGTACCGGTCATTCCGGAGAGCTTGTCATACATCCTGAAGAAATTCTGGAATGTGATTGTCGCGAGAGTCCTGTTCCTCTGTGCAATCTTGAGATGCTCCTTTGCCTCAATCGCCTGGTGGAGTCCGTCTCCGTAGCGGCGCCCCTCAAGTATGCGTCCGGTGAACTCGTCAACAATCTGGACCTGTCCGTCCTTTACAACATAGTCCACGTCCGGATGGTAGAGAACATGTGCGCGTATGGCCTGTGTGAAGTAGTGCACGTACTCGAAGTTCTGCTCGTCAAAAACCGTGGAGTCCGCCGTAATCAGGTTGTGCTGGTGCAGTATGTCGTTGATTTTGTTCATACCCCTGTTTGTGAACGAAATCCTCTTGCTCTTTTCGTCAACCTTGTATTCGCCTGGAAGCGCCTCACGCTCCTCCGGTGTCATGTCAACCTCGTCCGGGTAGTCGTTTGTCTTTGGGTCCTTCTCGACCTCGGTGAACATGTCAACATACTTGTCAACCTCGTGGTACTTGAAGGTGTCGTCCTCTCCCTGTCCAGAAATAATCAGCGGGGTCCTGGCCTCGTCGATGAGGATTGAGTCAATCTCGTCCACGATGCAGAAGTTGAAGCCCCTCTGGACCTTTCTCTTGATGTCAATCTGCATGTTGTCGCGGAGATAGTCGAATCCAAGCTCGTTGTTGGTTCCATAGGTGATGTCGCAGTCGTATGCGGCCTTCCTTGCCTCGTTGTCCATGTTGCTGAGGATGCATCCGACGGTCTGGCCAAGGAACTTGTAGACACGGCCCATCCACTGTGAGTCGCGCTCCGCAAGATAGTCGTTGACAGTGACGATGTGGACTCCCTTTCCCGAAAGAGAGTTGAGGTACGCCGCAGCAACGCACATGAGCGTCTTTCCTTCACCGGTCTTCATCTCCGTGATTCTACCTGTGTGGAGAACCAGAGAACCCATCAGCTGTACCGGGTAGGCCCTTTCGCCAAGAACACGGTTTGCAGCTTCCCTTGCCAGAGCAAATGCTTCCGGGAGTATGTCGTCAAGTGTCTCTCCCTTTGCAAGACGGTCCTTGAGAATCTGTGTCTGCTGGGGGAATTCCTCATCCTTGAAGGACTGTGCCCAGCTTTCCTTTGCCTCAACCTTCGCTATGACCGGCTTCAGTGCCTTCACGTCGCGGTCGTTCTGCGAGCCAAAAATGAATGTTAGTATTTTGTCAAACATAAGTGAATCGAGACGGTCCCATTGATTTAAGACCGTTCCTCCTGAAATTGATTGCAGATAAAAATAACCCACATTTTATTAGTAGAATAATATTGAATTTTCTGTTAATTGACAATATAAACTTTATTCTTTATTCTATCTTTTATGAGTAAATTAGGTCGTATTTTGTTGGCAGCGGGATTGCCGGCCATGTTTTTTTCGTCCTGCACCGGTTCTTCCACGGCTCTTGATGAGCAGCAGGTGTTCACTCTTGAGTATGGGAGCTTCGAGGACGAGATAAACCTTTTTGATTACACCAAGGTGGGAAACATAACGACCAGCATCGCCATGCGCGACGGTTTTTTCTATATCGCCAACAGCGAGTCGGGCAAGGTCATGGAGCTTAACTCCTACGGGGACCTTCTTACGCTCTACTATTCCGAGGATATGAACCCTGTCCCGTCGTTCGCAACGGAAAACGGGGAGGAGCTGAACGCAACAAGGCGCGCAATATCCTATCCCTTCAACAACACCAGCGATGTCACCATAGATTCCAAAAAAAATCTCTACATAGTTGACAAGCTGCCTGTGGAAAGACAGGAGTTTGACGAGGAGATTGGTGAGTATGTGAACCAGGTTGTCCTCCGCTTTGATGCCGACGGAAATTTCTTGGGCTACCTTGGACAGCAGGGACCGGGCGGAACGCCATTTCCACTGGTGAAAAAGATTTATGTCACGAACGACTGCGAGCTTGTTGTGGTCTGCATAACCGGCGACGGACCGAGGGTCTACTGGTTTGCCGAAAACGGATACATGCTTTTCACTGTCTTAATAGAAAAGAAAAATGTTCCCTCGCCATACGAAGAGGGTGACGAGTTCTACATGGAGATTGGAAACGTCGTCCCGGACTATTCATCAAGAAAGCTCTATATAAATGTAGACTATTCCGTTCCCGACATAGACGAGTCCAGCAAGATGCAGTCCGGAATCAAGTACGACAGGACACTGCTGTACGCGCTGAACGTGGAGAGCGGCCTTTATGGAAAGCCCCTTGAAATCCTGCCACATGTTGAGCAGGCTGCGGGAGAGTTTTCTGACACAAAATACAATATCCCCTATGACTTTCTTGGCGTGAGCGACAGCGGATGGTATTTTTTCATGGCGGTGACCGACGACGGTTTTGAGCTTCAGATGATTCAGAACAACGGACAGATTGTGCTGAACCGCAGAATCAAGGCGGACCACAGGAACACTTTGTTCTATTCGTTCAACCTGAGCAACACCGGGGTGCTTTCGGAGCTGGAGGCGAAATCCGACAAGGTGTACATAGTCTGGTGGCGCACGGACTCGCTGATTCAGTCCATACTAAAACGCTAGACGGGGGAGTGACATGGACGATTCCGAATCAAATTTTTCACTTGGACCTTCAGATGGATATGCCGACGGCGAGGAGCCAATAGTCTTCCACCACAAGGACGGCGAGTTCAGGAAGTACGAAAAGAAAATCTACAGCGACCTTGCGACAGGAAAGACCGCACCAAAAAAGGGAATCTTCCGGGTCCTTGTCAGCACAAAAATGAACCGCGCCATTTTTTTTACAATGATTATAACGTTCGCCGTGGTCCTCTGCGTGAGCCTTTTTGGCAGAAAAAACAACGAGGGCTCCGTAAGCGGGGTGTCGTGCAGCCTCTCCTCATTTTCCTTTGGCGACGAAGTGTATGTCTCAATCGAAATGCACAGGCTTGGGACGAGGGAGTACCGTGACGGGGTTGGTCCAAAGACTGTCGAATTTGCGGTGACATCAGTGGACAGCGACGGGGACGATGTGGCTACCCAGAATGTGGTTTTCGATTTCAAGGATTCCGGCGAGCAGGAGATTTGCAGATTGATTTTCCCGAACTACAGCGTGGAAAAGATAAGGGCCTCCGCATCCTGTGACGGTGTGACGCGGGAGCTTGTCTGCAATGTTGTTGCAAAATAGTCGTTCCAACCATCTACCAAAATTTTTTTTTATGTGGTAGAATGAAGCTATAAGGATGCATTTATGGTACAGTTTTATTGTCTATCGATTGTAATGAATATTTTTGCCGGACTCATTCTTGTCTACGGACTTGATTTGACCAAGGCCGATGGCGAGCTTAAGTCGGTCCCGGACGTTTTGGAATCTGGTTCCGATGAAAAACCGCAGGAGACGGTTCCGGCCAAAAAGCGCAGGGATTTCAAGGGACTGAACGGCAGGAGCGTCCGTTTTTTGGTGGGGCTGATTTCCATCCTTGTTGGATTTGTCAAACTGTTTTCACCCTACGGCGGCATTGTGATTCTTGGGGACCTTCTTCCTTCTTTCGCGGGTCTGATGGGCGGCGCGTCAATTCTTCTGGAGTTCTACGCCATAACGACCTCCGCACCTGATTTTGAGCTGGACGACAGGCTTAAGGCAATCTTCATCAATTCCAGAAAGTATATCGGCGTTCTATGTTTCATAACGGCCCTGCTGCATTTCATTCTGCCGAAGATTATAATCCTGTAACCTTATACGGGGGTAAAGTGTTATGCCAAAGACATCGATTGCAGGAATAGCAGTACATGGAAGGAAGGTGCTGATTGCGCACAGAAATCCTGTTGGACAGATGGGTGGACGCTGGGAATTTCCGGGCGGCAAGGTTGAGGAGGGTGAGACCGACTCCCAGGCCATAGTTCGTGAGTTCGGCGAGGAGTTTGGAATCAAGGTCAGACCAGGAGCCATGATTTCCAAGGCGGTTTTTGAGCACAATGGCGAGAATCTTCTGCATGCGTACGCTGTGAAGGTTCCTCACCGTGGAATTTTTTTCAAGTACAGACTGACCGAGCATACCGAATACAGGTGGGCCGACATTGAGGAGATTGCCTCTCTGGATTTTGTTGACAGCGACCTCTTGGTTTATCCCGATGTAAAAAAATTTGTTCTTGGCGGTGGCAGATGATGAAAAGGTTTGGTGGATTTGCAATCCTCGTTGTTCTTGCGGCTTTTTCGCTTGTGTCATGCGGCAGGACCAAGATGATTGACATTTCAGACTCCAATTCGCGGGAGCTTTCCCCAAGTGTGGACTGGGCTTTGGTCCACGAGCCCTATGCGGCGTTCAGGAAGGACCCATCGTTTGAGAGTCCGGTTGTCGCACATGCCAGGCGCGGTGAGATAATGCAGGTTCTTGGGAACAGGTACGTCACAACCGGGGCCGGTAAGACCGAGCATACCGTAATTTGGTACTGGTTTGAGCAGGGGTGGCTCGACGAAAGTCTTGTGACACTGTATGACAATAGGTTTAAGGCCCAGGCCGTAGCAGAATCTTATTCCGATTAGCTGGACTGCCGGGGCAAAGGGGGAGTTGATTGAGACGTGCAAAATGTTTCGGGGCCATGTTTTCCTTGCTCCGCGTTCTTTTTTTCATATTCTCGCTTGGAACTCCGGCATTCGCTTATTCCGGGGTCGCATATTATGATGTCGATTCCAACGTCCGGGGGGCGACAGTCTCGCTCAACGGTAGGTTTGCCGGCTACACTCCATGCCGCGTTGAGGTCAGCACGGGAACCTGGTACGATATTGAGGTCAGGGCATCCGGGTATATAACCGAGACGCACAGGGACTGCCGCATTCTTTCCGATGGACATGTGGAGCGCATCTACGCAAACCTGAGGAGGGCCGCCACAACCGGTTCTCTTTCGGTAAAGACAGGCAACGTTAGTGGTGCTTCTGTATATCTGGATGGCACGTTCAAGGGGTATACTCCGCTAACGATTCAGAATGTCAGGGAGGGGACCCACAGTGTAAGGGTGTCCAAGCGCAACTGCAAGGACGAGACCGCTTCTGTCTATGTTGCTGCCGGTGAGACCGCAAGTGTAAACCTGAGCATGAAGATTTCGCAGATAAGTGTCCGAGTTACAAATGTGAATGGTGTCGGAATCTATCTGGACGGTGTTTACAAGGGGACAGCACCACTTGTCATAAGCGACATTCCTTCTGGCTACCATCTTCTTAGGGCCGCTAAGGGCAATTTTGATGACGAGACCTTTCCGTTCCACATATCCGACGGTGAATCCAAGTCCGCCACATTTACGATGAAGACAGCAGGTCTTGAGGTGCGCTCAAATGTTCCCGGGGCCGATGTCTATATCGACGGCGAGCGAAAGGGGACCTCCCCAACGACCATAAGGGATTTGGAGCCGGGGCCGCACACAGTCCGCATCTCCAAGACCCACTACCAGACAAAAACAGAGAACATCCGTCTCACCGGTGGATACATTTCCACGAAGGACTTCTATCTTGAAAAAATTTCCGGCTACCTTAGCGTGAGGACCAGCCCAGCGGATGCGACAGTCAAAATCAACGGTAAGGAAATCTCCAAAAACGAGTACGAGATAGACGAGGGAACATACACAATCGTTTTGTCCGCGTTTGGGTACCAGGAACTTACTGACACTGTCTATATAGAGCGGGACAGGTATACGGTGGTTGACGAGTTTATGGATGTGGCTCCTTTCCGTATATCGTCCTTCTCGACGAGCGTTAGGGAGTTCAACCCGAACAACAAGCATGTCCACAACGAAATCCGCTTCCTCTGGTCGGTAAACGGTCCTGAGTCCGGCTGGATTGACATTTCCGACAGCTCCGGCATTAACGTGGGTTCCATAGACGTTTACTTTGACACCTGGACAGGCTCCGCATATTGGGATGGAAAGCTGAACGGCGAGCCTCTGCATGATGGGACATACACGGCGACTCTTAAGGGCGGTGGAGTCTCAAGGTCCGTGAACTTTACAATCAACTCAAGAATAAATGACTACGACCAGGAGTCCAAGGGGCCGGGAATCTATTTCAATGTTGGACCGAGCCTGGGACCACTGTTTGGTGGTGCCGATTTTGGACTGGACATCTGCTTTGGAGGAAAAAACATTTACGGCGGGCTGGGACTTTTCGGGACCATCTTTATGGATAAAAACTCTCCGTCCTACAATCCCGACACAACTGTTCTTGGTGGAGTGGATTTCTTTGTGGGCGGAAGCTACACGTTCTACATGGCGCGTCCGTTCCTCCAGGCTGGAATTGGCTACTACATGTCATCTGGAGCAAAGGGGGCGTCCGATAGTCTTCCGCGTGGATTCTTCTTCGAGGGCAAGCTTGGTTGCGACTTCATTTTTGACAAGTTTTCTATTGGCGGATTTTATGCCAGACGCTACTTCCAGGGCATTGGATGGACAGATTCTGTTGGCGCGACCATAGGAATCTCGTTCGACTGACACCATGTTGCTGGCAATTACACCGGGACCTCGCAATCAATGTGGGGTCCCAATTTTTTGTGAAATAACCACCCTGTCGCACGAAAAAACAAATTGGTTGGGCAAAAAAAAAGAACCCCGAAATGGAGTTCTTTCAATGAGCTATTGCAGATTCGAACTGCAGACCCACGCCTTAAAAGGGCGTTGCTCTACCGACTGAGCTAATAGCCCAACTTCTTACCGAAGTGATTATATGATATTACATTTGACCAATCTTGTCAAGATATAATTAAAGTTTTGGTGCAAATATTTTAAAACAATTGCACGAACGCAATCTACTCCTCGGCCATCTCCAGAGTGTAGCTGTAGCCACGGAGCGTGTTTTCAAGGACGACCTCATTCGGAATTTTGTCATCGGAATACTTTATCGTGATTTTTTCTACCGGCTTGTTTTTTGATGAAATGGTTCGTACTTCACTTCCGTCTTCCATGCTTGTTGATTCAAAGACCAGCCCCGCTGCGCTGTAGTTTTCGGAAAGACAATCGGCGGGGTAGAAGATGTTCTGCAGGTCAGCAACAATGTATTCCCCCTTGATTGGGGCCTTGACAGGAAGAACAAAGTCCACAGTGGTTCCGTCGTAGTTCAGGTGTCCAATGTCCGGTCCAAAGTCGCTCAGAAGTGTCAGGCTCATTTCCGTTTGGTCCGAAAAAAAGTATGACAGCGCCGAAAGACTCTGGCTCCCGAAATCAGCCGAAAAAATATAGAGCGAATCGATTTCCCCGCCCATGTATTCCGGCATAAGGACCTTTATTTTGTTCGTGTTTGTGACGTATACAGACGAAAGCTTTTTTGCCGTGGACACCGTGCTGCCTGTTGATGCGCATGAGCACAGAACCGACACAGCCACGGTTGTGGACAATGCCAGAACGAATGCACGGATTTTGTTTGCTGCCTTTTTCATTTTATCCCCCGACTAGAACACTGTTCCAATGTACGCCGCAATTATTCCGGTGCAAATTGAAAGACCGATGGCATGGACAGGCACGAAGGAGCTGAACGCAAGTGCGCCGAACGAAACGGCCGTTGTCACAAATGAAACTATGACGCTGAATGGCTCCAGCTTTGTGTGGTCCAGATGCTTGTTGTCCGATGTTGTCCGGGTCATGTTTTCTATCATGTAAATCATGTAGTCAAGGCCGAGACCGAACACCAGAATCATTCCTGTGACACAGAAGAATTCAATCGGGTTCCCGGATATTATGAACACGTCGATTATTGCGAGTATGCTCATGAGCGGTATTCGCGCAATCTTGATGGTCTGCCGCCATGTGTAGAAGAATTTCAGGACCACGACTATTATGACATACGCGATTGAGAAGAGTATGAAAATCAGTCTGGTAAGCTTGTCAAGCCCCTTCGCCAGGTCGTCCATCTTGTCCTCGAAATAGAGGTTCTCGTTGTTTCCGGCGATTTCCCTGTACGGCACGGATTCCTGCAGCAGAACCGGCATGACCACCGAATAGTGCTTTCCGTCTATGACACCGAGCCACAGCGGTGAAATCAGTGTGGATATGGCTTCCGGAAGATCCGCACCCGGCATCAGTATGTTCGACTGGGCCTCGTCAAGTTCCTTCCTTATTGTTTCCTCGTACTCCGGCTCTATTCCCAGCATGTCAAGCTGGTCGGAAATCAACGGAACAAGGTTGCGGCTCGCGCTTATGGATTTTTCCTGCTTTTCACGAGACGGTATGAACTGGGATGTCGCAAGATACCCAAAGCCAGGTCTTCCCTGTCCGTACTCGTCGAGAGTTTTGCAGACAAGCTCCTCGTTTTTCAGAACCTCGTCCTCGCTGTCACCGCTGATTATGAACCATCCCGACGGGTTGTAGTGGGTGACATCCTGCATGGTGTTGTAGTCATCCAGAATCCTGCCCTCCATTTTTGAGAGCTCCCACATGTCGTTATGGATTTTTGCCTTGTCATGGTTTATGACCAGAATCAGTATTAGGACAACAAAGCTGGCTACCGTCGCAATGCTGCGTGTGAGGTGGCTCTTCTTGAGGGGGGAGCTGTGGTACAGTTTAAGAAGCGGTATGGTCCTTTTGTTTTCCGACGGAACCTTGATAAGGGGGTACAGACAGCTCACTGTCAAGAAGGAACTGAATATTCCGACTGACGAGAACACTCCAAGCTGTTTCAGCAGGGTGAACGGTGTGAAGAGTAGCATCACATAGCAGATTATTGTTGAAAGAAGGGACAGGACAAGGCCTTTCCGTATGTGTCTCCTGATTTCTGCACCGGAATTCAGAAGCTGGTTTCCCTTCCAGTTCATAAAGAAATGCAGGCTGTAGTCTATGCAGGAACCGATAAGCGATGTTCCTAGCAGCATGCTGAGCACGTGCACATTGGAAAAAATGAGATGCGTCGCCGCAAATCCTGTCGCCATGGACACCGCGATTGAGAGGAGGGATGCAACGAGTGGTGTTGCCCCCCTGAACACAATCAGTAGAAGAATTATTATGAACGCAATAGATATGACGGAGACTACGCCCATCTCCCGCACGGCGTTGTTTGAGGTCTTGTGGCTGTTGAAGGGGACGCCTGAATATGCGAAACGGATGCCGTCCTTTTCAAGTGGATTGCACACGCTGTATATTGATGTCACACCGTTGTCGCTGCTTGCTATGGCGGAGCCTTCCTTGGTCAGAATTCCGCTCATGAAGATGTACCACCTGCCGTCCTTTTCCGAAGCAAGTACGCCATCCTTTGTCGTCATTGTGGCCCCGGCGTTCTGAACCGCGGCTATGTATGTCATTGTTGCCTGCTCGTCAAGCAGAAACGGGTCGGTCTCAAGATTCTGGAGCGAAGTGAGTGTATAGAATCCACCGGCTGTCGCGAGTGCGTTGTTTGCAAAATCCTGGGCGCCATCAGGGGTTGAAAGCTGGGCGACTGTATCCTCGTCAAGCAGGTTCCACCTGTATGGATGCACGAAATTCTCAATCTCGTTCAGCGTTTCCATTCCGTTGTAGAGTGAGAGCGTCTGGAAAAATTTATTGTCCTTGAGTTTGCTGTAAACTTCGTCGGCTACTTCCTTTGCCTTGTCGAAATCCTCGTGGGATATGAGTATGTAGACTGATTGCGAAACACTTGCCGTGATTCTTTCGTCAGCCACGCCCATGATTTTTCCGAGCGTGGAGGAAGGAAGCATGTTGAAAAGGTCGCCGTCTATTGTAAGGCTGCGACCCAATGCAAGAGATAGCGCAAACGCCCCTATAATGATTATATGGAAGATTGCGCAAAAGATTGCAAAATGTCTATTTTGCAGTTTTGATAAGTGCTTTTTCAGCATCCGACAACTCCTCTTTGTATTTGTGGTCCGTGAATGCGTAGTTTATCGTCCCACCGTCAAGCTGCTCTACGGCAAGGTTCGTGAAAACTGATGATTTTGCATTTCCGGTCCCGGAAACCGTTATGGTCTTCATGGCAGATGCCACAGTCTTGTCCTTTGGTGTCAGAACCATTTTCCATGTGGTAGCGGTGCTGGAGAAGTTGATTGTGAAATTCCGTTCGAGAGCTGACTTGTCGCCGCTGAAAAGTGCCGTTACGCTCTGTGACACACCCTTGAATGCCTCGTTGTCGCTACCGCTGAGAACAGATGTCTTTCCGTTTGGAGACTTCTGGATGATTTTGTCGTTTGTGACAATAAGAGAGGACGCGACCGGTTTCTCTGTGTCCCAGATTACAAGCGTGCTGCTGAAAAGGAAGGTCCCGCTTGATTTGAGGGAGCGTTTTGCGTTGGCAATCTTTTTTTCCTGCGTGAAATTTCCCGTAGTCACCTTGTGTGCCGTCAGAGATTTGCATACCGATTCGACCGTGGCGTTCTGTGCCGATACGGCAGCCATTGAGAATATTGCCAGGGCGGCGAGAATGGTGAAATGTTTTCTGTTCATAAAAGAGCCTCCATAAAGTCCGCAGTAAAATTCGGACAGCGAAATAATTTTTGGGGAATCCCATGCGAAATTTTTGGGTCCCTCGCTGGAAAAAACATATTTCACATAAATTTGTTACTGTCGGATACAAAAAAACTTGAAACCAACAGCAATAGGGTAGTTAAAAATCAAAGAATTTGCAATAGGTGGTTTCAAAAAACATCGCCACCATCCCTGTTAAGGACTTTCTCGAATTCCCGCACAATCTGCGGAAGGAGAATGTCAATCTGTCCCTCCATGCTTGCCCCTGCCGCGTTCTTGTGTCCGCCTCCACCGAACTTTGATGCAATCGCGCTTACGTCGCAGTCCCTCAGGGACCTGAATCCCGCGGTGCATGTCCTGTCGCTTTCCTGCCGCATAAAAAGGACTGCCTCGACACCCTCCGTCGCAAGCATCAGCGAATAGAGTGCATCAGAGTCGCGTCCCTCCTGTCCATATTTTCTTGTGTCCGCCTGTTCCTCGTAGGTAACGACCAGCTTTCCGTTGCAGTAACGCTGCGCCCTTTCAAGAAGGATGGACAGAAGCTTCCTTGTGGTCCATGGTTTTCCTCCGGACATCTCCTGGTAGATTTCCCGTGGATTCACACCTGCGTCGGTCAGTCTTGCCGCGGACCTGAAAACCTCTGAGTCATTTTCGTTCAAATAATGGAAGAAACCTGTGTCGGTTGCCATTCCGAAGAACAGGACGTGCGCCTCATCCTTGGAAGGCTTTCCCACAATCTTCTCAAAAATCTGTAGGACTATGCATGCCGCTGCCGGTGCGGTCGGGTCTATTATGTGCTGGTTCCCGCTTACGCTCGCTGTCCTGTGGTGGTCCACAATGAACGTGTCCATGCCCTTTAGCTCGTCGCCTATGTCGCCAATCCTGGAGTATTCGGAGCAGTCCACCATTATGAGCCCTGATGTCGCCCTCTCGGATTTTGTGACGGACGAAAGGTCTGTCTTGAAATAGCTTTCAAAGGGTCTGCTCTCGGTTCTCTTGAACGGTCCTATGTTCAGCAGCGTACAGCGTTTCCCGAGATGCCTCAGGATGAACGACATTCCAATGCTGCATGATATGCAGTCCCCGTCCGGTTCCTTGTGTCCGGCGATTATGAACGTCTCGTGGGCGGAGATAAATTTTTTTAGGGATTCGATATGTTCGTCAGTTATTAAGAGCATTGTTCCTTTTCCAAGCGTGAGATTGTTCTGTTTCGGTGGGGCGGACCATAAAACCAAAAAGGCCGGCGAGTAGAAAATCCACGGCCAGCCTCTTGTGTTTTTCATGTCCGGGTACGGATTTTTTTGGCCGTCCTAGAACTTGATGTCCAGAGTCTCGATTCCATCTGTGCTAATTTTGGAGCTTGCGCCAGCCGGAGCGATTGTCCAGATAGGATCCCTGGTGTCCGGGTTCGCCGTGATGACGACATGGTGGAAATCCCCGCCCTTGTAGAACACGGTGATGTATGAGTCAAGCCCCGGAGTCTTGTTGCGGAAGTAGAGCTTCTTGTTTTCCCCGGCAACCTGCCATGTCTTTGGAATGACAGCGGTGTCCACGCTAAGGTTCTGCTTCTGGTAGAAAACCACGTAGGCGTCCGCCGTCTGCATTATGCTGTAGATTGGCGTTGTGTAGTAGATATATTCCGACACATTGTCACCATGGTCCCAGATTGGTTTTGACGAGTCGGAATTTGACTGCGCCAAAGCTGGAATGGCCATGCAGGCCGCGAGAATGATTGCCGTAATTATCTTTTTCATAAAAGACCTTCCTTGTCGTTGTTTTTTGATTTCCGGGACAGATTTTTTTGTTTCCGGCCCGCAATCAATAACAGTATAAATTCAAAATCTCCATTTTGCAACAGATTTTTTTTCGGTTTTTCTAAAGTTCCGTTCCTTTTTTTCCGAAAGCCCCGGGGCACCCTATTTTATCAGGGCGAGCATGATTGCCTTTATGGTGTGCTTCCTGTTCTCCGCCTCGTCCCAGACAAGACTTGAGCTGCCCTCGAATACATCCGCGGTAACTTCCTGTCCCTTTACCGCAGGAAGACAGTGGAGGAAAACCGTGTCCTTTCCTGTTGAGCGCATGAGTTCGGCGTTTACCTGGTAAGGCTGGAGGAGTCTGCACCTTTCTTCCTTTGATGTGTCCTCTCCCATTGAAATCCATACATCCGTATAGAGGCAGTCCGCACCTTCGACCACAGACTTTTCATCGGAAATGGTGATGCGCGCACCCGATTTTTTTGCGAAGGGCTCGCAGATTTCGACAATCCTGCTGTCGGGCTGGAGTTCCTTTGGCGCGTACAGTGCGAAATCTATTCCAAGCTTTGAGCAAATCAGCATGAGGGACCTGGCCATGTTGAATCTTCCATCGCCGCAGAAGCAGAGTTTCAGCCCCTTGAGCCTTCCGAAATGCTCCTTCAGCGTCATAACGTCCGCAAGAACCTGTGTCGGGTGGAAGTCGTCCGTCAGACCGTTGATTACCGGGACTCCTGAGTATTTTGCCAGAAGCTCCACGTGCTCCTGCTTGAACCCGCGGAACTCTATTGCGCTGAACATCCTGCCCAGGACCCTTGCCGTGTCCTCGACGCTTTCCTTTTCGCCAAGCTGTATGTCGGCGGTGGACATGAAGACTGGGTGGCCTCCCTCCTCACCGAACGCTGTCTCGAATGACGACCTTGTCCTGGTGGAACGCTTTTCAAAAATCAGTGCGATTGTCTTTCCAAGAAAACGCTGGTGGACCTCTCCCGCGTGGGACTGTTTTTTGACGAGAAATGCGTAGTCCAGTATCTGCAGGATTTCATCCGGTGTCCAGTCTATCCAGTTCAAAAGGCTGCGGCCCTTGAATGGCGTGTCAAATTTTTCGGCTTCCATAATCTGCTCAAAAAACAAAAAAAGCCCGACATGGGGCAAAGCAATGCATATAGTTTATCTCAAAAAAGAAAAATGGTCAATGTTCCGAATCTCGGTCAAAATATCGACAACTCGTGGATGGTGTGCTACAATTGTTCTTCGTGAGGAAGATGCTATGAGGTTTTCAAAAAAGGTTTTGGCGGTGGCAATGTCCGTCCTTTCTGTTTTCGCGCTCTCATTTTCGCAGGAGGTGGACAGTTCCGCCGTGCAGGGTGCGTCTCTTGGTGGATATGTCTGCACAGTCTGGACGGCATCGGACGGTCTTCCGGGAAACACAGTCACCGACCTTATACAGAGCAGGAACGGCTACATATATATCGGGACCTACGAGGGGCTTGTCCGTTTTGATGGAATAGAGTTCAACCTTATAAGCCACATGATGGACGACAAGTACGTTTTCCGTTCCGCGCGCTCCATATACGAGGACTCCAGGGGAAACATCTGGGTCGGAGCGAACGACGAGGGTGTCCTGTGCATATACCAGAACGGGGAGGTAGCTTCCTATTCTGTGGCCGACGGTCTTCCCAACAACTCCGTCCGTTCCATAACCGAGGACAGGGACGGAAACATCTGGGTGGGAACGGCCAACGGAATTGCGTATATAACGACATACGGGACCGTGGAGAGGCCTTCGGGGCTGGAAAGCTATGGCGCGTCCGATTTGACGGTGGTTCAGCTTTACTGCGACACCGTTGGCAGAATCTGGGCCACCACTGCGGAGCCGGACGGAATCTATTTTTACGGAAACGGAAGGTTCGAGCGTTACACGGGCATCGAGAAAATTAAGAACCCCACAGTCTATTGTGTCACCCAGGACAGCAGCGGTGGATTCTGGTTCGGTGTTGGACCGCACTACGCCATATACAAAAAGGGAACCGAGGAGATTCTTTACGACATCGGTTTCGGGTCCCAGCTTGGTACGGTCGTAAGCGATATTGTCACCGACAGCAAGGGCGGGGTCTGGTTCGCGAGGGACACAGGAGTGACTGTCTTCCGCGACGGGGTTATGAAGTCCTACGAGCAGCTTGGTGAGTCCACGAGCAACAACGTTAACGCAATCCTTGAGGATGCCGAGGGAAACATGTGGTTCGGCACGGACAGGGGCGGACTGAAAAAACTTTCCCCGGGAAAATTCAATACCGTCCAGATGGATACGGCCGTGAACGCAATCTGCGAGGATGTCGGAAAAAAAGTGGTGTGGCTTGGCGCGGACAACGGTCTCTATTGCTACGACCCATCCACCGGCACTTTTGTTGACAACGACTTCACTGAATTCTGCGCGAACATCCGAATCAGGCACGTGGCGCTTGCGAATGACGGCTCCCTTCTTGTGAACGCATACGAGAAGTACGGACAGATTCTCATGGGCAAAGGTGGAATCCGCTTCTGGAACGAGGAGTCCGGTCTTTCGGGCGAGAGAACAAGGGTCTCCATAATGTCGAGGGACAAAAAAATCTACTCCGGAACGACCAACGGACTGAACATAATCGACCCGGCGGACAATTCGATAGAGATAATCAACAGGCAGAGCGGAATCCCGAACGACTACATAATGTGCATCTACCAGGACCAGGACGGAACAATCTGGTGCGGAACCGACGGCGGTGGAGTCTTTTCGCTTGTGAACGGCAAGATTGACAAAATCTACACAAAGAGCGACGGTCTTGCGGGCGACGTTGTTTTCAAGATAATGCAGCTGGACAGGACCGACGAGCTGTGGATTATGACGGGAACCGGGGTCAGCATGCTCAGGAACGGAAAATTCATGTCGATTGGAATGGAGAACGGCCTTGAGACGGACGGAATCTTCCAGATGGTCTACGACAACACCGGTACGGTGTGGCTCACGAGCAACATCGGGATCTCATCAATCAGGCGCACTGAGCTTGACAAATTGATGGACGGCAGCGTCAGTTACATAAACTCCAAGTCATACGGAAAATCCGATGGACTCAGTTCAAACGGAGTTACATCGACATCGCTTTCAATGAGCGACTCTTCGGGAAGGACCTGGTTCACGCTTACGGACGGATTCGCAATCTACGACCCGTTCAGGATGACCAACAAGACGGTCCCCCCAGTGCAGTTCGACAGATACTCCCTGGACTCGGAGGCGTTCGAGTATTACGGACAGAAGGTCGAGGTTGCCCCGCGCGTAAAGCGTCTGAGCATAAAATTCACTGGACTGAGCTTCGTTTCGCCGGACCAGCTCCGTTTCCGCTACAGGCTTGAGGGATTCGAGGACGAGTTTTCGCCATGGTCCATGCTCCGTGAGGTGTCCTACACAAACCTTAAGCCGGGGACGTACTATTTTACGGTGCAGGTCCTGAATTCCGACGAGATGGTGGGAGAAATCGCCGAGCCAATGGTGATAGTCAAAAAGCCTTTCATCTGGCAGCTCTGGTGGTTCTGGGCCCTGATTGTCCTGACTGTCATAATGGTTGTTTTCCTTATAATCCTGTCGCGCTACCGGCAGATGAGGGTCTACCAGAAAAAGCTGGAGGACGAGGTTGAGGCGCAGACAAAGGAGCTCCACCAGCAGACCATAGAGCTGCAGACCCAGGCCGAAAAACTGGAGATTGCCAACCACGACTTGGAGCGGGCGAACGAGCAGGCGGAGAGGCTTTTGCTGAACATCCTCCCGAAACACATAGCGCGGGAGCTAACCGAACGTCCGGGCGAAATCATAGCGAACAAGTATTCCAATGTTTCCGTGCTTTTCGCGGACATAGTCGGATTCACAAAACTTTCGGACGGTCTTTCGGCGGAGGAGATTGTCATAATCCTGAACACCCTTTTCACAAGGTTCGACATGCAGGTGGGCGCGTCCGGAATCGAGAAGATTAAGACCATAGGTGACTCGTACATGGCGGCCTCCGGTGTGACTGGTGACAGCGAGGAGGAGAACTCCAGAAAAATGGTTGACCTTGCGCTGAAGTTCTTTGGCGAGCTGGAGGATTTCAACTCTTCAAGCCCCATAAAGCTGAAGATGAGAATCGGAATCAACACAGGAAATCTTGTTGCCGGGGTGATTGGAAAGACCAAGTTCATCTACGACATCTGGGGTGACACGGTCAATGTCGCAAGCCGCATGGAATCCACCGGGTTGCCAGGTAAAATACATGTTACCGAAAGCGTCTACAATGAGACCAGGGACCTTTTCAAATACGGTGAGCCGGTGGAGCAGGAGGTCAAGGGCAAGGGGATTATGCAGACCTACTTCATCGATGTCATGCCGGAGAACTAGGGGTGAAAATTGGTTAGTCATTGCTTACTATGGTTCTTCCCTTAATTTAAAATTTATGCTACACTTATGCAACGGGGTGTCTATAAGCCTATTAAAATTGTAGGTAAAGGACATTCCGTTTGCGGGGCGTTACCCGATATTCCCAGGAGTGTTACAATGTCAGAGAATCTTCTTGAAATTCAAAATATCTGTGCCGGTGTAGAGGGGAGGCAGCTGCTTCACAATATTTCGCTGAACATAGCGGCGGGCGAAACCCATGTTCTTATGGGACCAAACGGAGCTGGAAAATCGACTCTCGGAAACGTTCTGATGGCAAGCCCCGAGTACAGACTGACCGAGGGAAAAATAATTTTTGACGGAAAGGACATTACCGAGGATGGCACGGACAAAAGGGCCAAGGCTGGAATGTTTCTTTCTTTTCAGGACCCGCTTGAAGTTCCGGGAATCTCGTTGGAATCATTTATCAGGACAAGCGTTCAGCAGGTGACTGGAGAAAGGGTAAAGCTCATGGCATTCAGAAAGGAACTGGAGGCCGCCATGGACATCCTGAGCATGGACCATTCCTATGCTGCCCGCGATTTGAACGTTGGATTTTCCGGCGGAGAAAAAAAGAAGTCCGAAATCCTCCAGCTTTTGATGCTGAAACCCAAGTTCGCCATACTCGATGAAACCGATTCCGGCCTGGATGTTGATGCGGTCCGTACCGTCAGCCGGGGCGTGGAGGAGTTCCGCAAAAAAAACAACGGTGCGCTTCTGATTATAACCCACTCGACAAGGATTCTTGAAAGCCTCCATGTTGACAGGACCCATGTGATTGTCAAGGGAAGGATTGTAAAGGAGGGGGACGGCTCCCTGGTTGATGAAATCAATAAAAATGGATTCGACCCGTTCATTCCGGACGAAATAAAGGAAGAGGAAAGAAAGGCTGCTCTTCTGGCGGCGGCAAAGGCTGCGATGGAAAGCGTAAAGACTGCCGAACTTGGAGGAAAGCGCGATGTCAGATGAAAGGACAGCCATAAATGATATGGACGACACATCCCTCTATGATTTCCGCTACGACGAAAGCGACACGGACTTCTACAAAGTTCGCAAGGGTCTTGACGAGGAAGTTGTCAGAAGAATCAGCGAAGAAAAAAACGACCCGGACTGGGTGCGCGATTTAAGGTTCAGGTCGCTTGAAATTTTCAACGGCATGAAGGAGCCTGACTGGGGACCGGACATACACGACCTTGATGTGCAGAAGATTGTCCACTATGTCAAGCCCAAGACCGAAATGGCTGCCCGCTGGGAGGATGTGCCGCAGGACATAAAGGACACTTTTGAAAAACTTGGAATCCCGGAGGCCGAGAGAAAGAGTCTTGCCGGTGTTGGTGCGCAGTACGACAGCGAGGTTGTCTACCACAACGTAAAGGACGAAGTTGCTCGCCAGGGTGTCGTCTACACGGATATGGAAAGCGCTCTCCATGGTGAATATGGCGAGATGGTCCACGAGTATTTTATGAAGATAATTCCACCGACGGACCACAAGTTTGCGGCGCTCCATGGTGCGGTTTGGAGCGGAGGCAGCTTTGTCTATGTCCCGAAGGGTGTCAAGGTGTCGGTTCCGCTCCAGTCCTATTTTAGACTGAACGCGGCCGGTGCGGGGCAGTTCGAGCATACTCTGATTATTGTTGACGAGGGTGCGGACGTGCATTTTATAGAAGGATGTTCCGCCCCAAAGTACAATGTGGCGAATCTTCATGCCGGCTGTGTCGAGCTGATTGTAAAAAAGAACGCCCACCTCAGGTACAGCACAATAGAAAACTGGTCCAAGAACATGTACAACCTGAACTCAAAGCGTGCCGTGGTTGAGGAAAACGGAAAAATGGAATGGGTCAGCGGCTCTTTTGGAAGCCACATCTCATACCTCTATCCGACAACCATACTGAAGGGGGACCGTTCAATCAGCGAGTTCACCGGAATCACGTTCAGCGGGAAGGGACAGAACCTTGATACCGGCGCAAGGATGATACACATTGGAAAGCACACGTCCAGCGTCATAAGCTCCAAGTCCATATCAAAATCGGGCGGGCTGAACACATACCGCAGCTCCATAGTTGTAAACAAATCCGCCGAACATGCAAAGGTTTCCGTCAACTGTGACTCGTTGATGCTGGATTCCGAAAGCCGTTCGGACACAATCCCCGCAATGAACATAATGACCGACGACTGCGATGTTGGACACGAGGCAAGGATTGGACGCATATCGAACAAGGCAATCTTCTATCTGATGAGCAGGGGACTGCCGGAGGACGAGGCAAGGTCGCTGATTGTATCTGGATTTGCAAACCCGGTGCGCAAGGAGCTTCCCCTTGAGTACGCTGTCGAGATGAACAATCTTATCAAGCTAGAAATGAAAGGAACTATGTGATGGAAAATAAGTCTGCCAATACAAATTCTGTTTCCGGCGATGTGAATGCTTTTCCCTCGCTTACCTGGAACCATCTGCACATAAACCATGGCCATCTGGACGGCTCCATTGACTCGGGAATCGATTTTACCCTTGAGAATGTGTCGAACTGTGTTGAGGTAAAAAAGATTCCCCTTGCGGATTTCCATCCCCCTGTTGATGTCGCGACCCAGGCCGGTAATGATTTTGACTCGAAAGTTGAGGGCGCCGCAAAATCTGTTGGCATTTATGCGAACCTTGTCACAGTCAAAAACGGATGCCCTGCAAATCCTCCATTGATTTTCACATTCAGTCCCGACGGAACAAAAAATCAGGCGGCGGAAACAATAGTCCATGCGGAAAGCGGTACGACAGCCTCACTTGTTTTTGTCTATCTTGGTGGAGATGGCGACGGACTTTTTGGACATAGAATCCGAATCTGCTGTGAAGAAAATTCAAAGGTGGATGTTTCGACCGTAAACCTTTTGGGAAAAGGCATGGTCCACTACAACTCTGTGGGTGCGGTCCTGTCTGAAAACTCATCGTTCGCTTTGACCCAGGTTGATTTGGGCGCATCCCAGACTGTCACAGGAAGCCGCATAGTTCTTGATGGGCATGGGGCCGAATCCACCGTCAGGAATGGATATTTTATGACCGGCGAGCGTGGAATTGACATCAACTATATTGCGCAGCACAAAGGCGGCTCAACAAAAAGCGTCTCGGTCGCAAATGGAGTCCTTGATGGAAAATCCAAAAAGGCGTGGCGCGGTACAATAGATTTTGTCAAGGGCTGTGTCGATTCAGTCGGTGACGAGCAGGAGGGAATCCTTCTTTTGGGGCGCGAGACTGTAAACAAATCCATGCCCGTAATCCTTTGCGGCGAGGAAAGTGTTGACGGCCGGCATGGCTCCACAATCGGTCGGCTGAACGAGGACGAGCTTCTTTATTTTGAGACACGTGGAATCGACAGGGAGACTGCCCGCAGTCTGATGATTAGAAGCAGAATCAATGCCGTGGCACGAAATGTTCCCGACGAAAATGTTAGAGAAAAAATCCAAAACTATCTGGAGGGTTCGCTATGATTGATTCCAAATCAATAAAAAAAGATTTTCCGCTTCTGTCCGGGGGCGCGACAAAGGATTTGATTTATTTTGACAACGCCGCAACAACCCAGAGACCTTCCTGTGTCATTGATGCCGTGAAAAATTTTTATGAGACTGCAAACGCAAATCCACTGCGGGGACTCTACGCCCTTTCGGTCAAGGCCACCGATATGTACGAGGATTCCAGACGCACCGTTGCTGATTTTTTGAACGCAAAGAGCAATGAAATCATTTTTACCCGGAATGCGTCCGAGAGTCTGAATCTTGTTGCATATACCTATGGACTTGCAAATGTTGGTCCCGGCGACGAGATTGTTGTGTCATGCATGGAGCACCATTCAAATCTTCTTCCATGGCAGATGGTTTGCGAAACAAAGGGAGCGGCACTTGTTTTTCTGGAGTCTGATCTGGATGGAACAATCAGCGAGGAGGAGTGGAAATCAAAAATTGGTCCAAAAACGAAGATTGTGTCCATAACCCACGTGAGCAATGTTCTTGGTGTGACAAATCCTGTCCGCCGGATTGCCGATTACGCACATTCGGTTGGAAATGGCGGGAAGGGTGCGGTAGTTGTTGTTGATGCCGCCCAGAGTGTTCCCCATATCCCTGTTGATGTTGCCGCGCTTGGAGCTGATTTCCTTGCGTTCTCCGGCCATAAAATCTGTGGTCCAATGGGAATCGGGGTCCTTTTTGGTAAAATCAATCTGCTTGAGGAGATGCCACCATTTCTTCGCGGCGGTGAGATGATTGAGTATGTTACAAGGGACAGCGCGACCTATGCCGAGGTTCCACACAAATTTGAGGCGGGAACTGTGAATGCTTCCGGAGCCGTTGGTCTTGCCGCCGCCATAGACTATGTTAAAAATATTGGCATTGCCGAGATTGAAAAAAACGACAACGCTCTCGCCACTCTTTTGATTGAAAAAATGAGAAACATTCCCCATGTAAATATAATTGGAAGCGACGATCCTGCGCGTCACTGCGGAATTGTAACATTCACAATAGATGGTGTGCATCCACATGACATTGCATCCATCCTTGATTCGGAAAATATTGCGATTCGTGCCGGACATCACTGCGCACAGCCATTGATGCAGAAACTTGGTGTCGGAAGCACCGCAAGGGCGAGCCTCTATTTTTACAACACCGAGCAGGAAGTTGAGCAGTTTGCCGAAAAACTTGCGAAGGTACGTGGCTGGGCTGGATTTAAAGACTAGGGGGGAAAAGATGGATTTAAAATCTCTGTACGCGGAAATTCTTAACGAGCACAATCTTAATCCTGTCCACAGGGGTGAAGTGGAAAACCCTACCATTACTCTGCGTGGCGTAAATCCAAGCTGCGGCGACGACATTTTTCTTCAGCTCAAGGTTGATGAAAACGATGTGATAGTCGATGGCTCGTTCACCGGCTCTGGATGCGCAATCAGCCAGGCTTCCGTTGACATGATGCTTGATGACATAATCGGAAAGAAAAAGGACGAGGCGCTTGGGCTTGCAAATCTTTTTATGGGCATGATAAAAGGTGAAGTCACCGATGATTCCGCACTGGAGGAACTTGACGAGGCTGCGTCGTTAAAGAACATAAGTTTCATGCCAGCTCGGGTGAAATGCGCGGTGCTTGGATGGCACACAATGGAGGAGATGCTTAAGAACAACCGTACCACCGGCTCCGGCTCCACCGACCATTGTTCAACAGAGTAGCTAAAAAAAACCGCCTCAAATTGAGACGGTATTCAAATAGACTGGCTGAATTATTTTTTGTTCACAGCGTCTTTGAGAGCTTTTCCCGCACTGAATTTTGGAGCCTTGGATGCAGGAATTACAATCTCTTCCCTTGTCTTTGGGTTAAGACCCTTGCGTTCCTTCCTTTCGCCTACAGAAAAAGTTCCAAAGCCAACGAGCTGCACTTTGTCGCCTTTTACGAGTGCTGCTGTTACTGCGTCCACAAATGCCTTTACGGCTGCGTCGCTGTCCTTTTTGGTCATTCCGGTTGAACCGGCAATGGCATCTACTAATTCTACTCTAGTCATAACAGATACTCCATACATTTTTTTTGATTCCGCATCCCGGGAAGTCTGGCGGACCCCTTTGGCATAACGGAAAGCAACATACAAACTATATATTATGATTAAAAAAAATTCTAGTGGGAACCCCTAAAAACTTCCATTTTTCGGGAGATGTTGGTCCTGGAATAAAAAAATCAAAAAAAATTGCAAAATTCTAAAAACACTATTGACCATAATCCTTCAATGGTATATCATACAACCATCGTGTTGCGGAATTAGCTCAGTTGGTTAGAGCACCAGCATGACACGCTGGGGGTCACTAGTTCGACTCTAGTATTCCGCATAGGACGGAGAATTAGCTCAGCTGGGAGAGCACCTGGTTTACACCCAGGTTGTCGGCGGTTCGATCCCGTCATTCTCCATTCAAAATTATCGGGACGTAGCGCAGCTGGTAGCGCATCTGGTTTGGGACCAGAGGGTCGCTGGTTCGAATCCAGTCATCCCGACCTACAACGGAATCTTTCGGGATTCCGTTTTTTTTTGGCTGAATCGTTGTTTTGGGTTTGTGAGGTGTAAAGCAATATGGAAAATCCCAACGAGGAGCCGCAGGAAATTTTCCTGAAGGATTTGGAAAAGGATTTTTACCGCCTGCAATTTTTGGTGGACAAAAAATCTGAAAGCATCAAGCGCGAAGAAGAAATCTCCTTGAAAGCTGGAGAGCTTGTCGGAAAACTCTATGACGCAATTTACAAAGAGTATATTCCACAGCCGGGAACTTCGAATCTTTCTGACATGCAGTTCAGGTCCCTGAATATTCTTTGCGTGCGCATTGTTTTCTGTTTGTATGCAGAGGACGCCGGGCTTTTTGAAACAAAGACAAGTTTCGAGGATTACATAAAATCGTTTGCACCAGAAAATCTTCGCGACGGAATCATAAAACTTTTTAAAGCTCTGGACACAAAGCCGGAGAGCCGCGACAAGTATGACAGCAAACTGAAACCGTTTCCCTATGTGAACGGAGGGTTGTTTCGTGATGAGCAGATAGAAATTCCAAATTTCACCCAGCAAATTGTTGATGTAATTGTTGACTGGTGTGCGCCATTCAACTGGTCGGAAATCAGCCCCACGATTTTTGGAGCGGTGTTTGAATCTACATTGAACCCCGATACAAGGCGCAAGGGTGGAATGCACTATACTTCGATTCGGAACATTCACAAAGTGATTGACCCGCTTTTTTTGGATGAGCTGAAAGATGAGTTTGATGAAATCGTCTGTATGACATCCGCAAAGTCAAGGTCGGAAAAACTGTTCGCTTTCCAGAAAAAACTAGGCTCGCTGAAATTTCTTGACCCGGCATGTGGCAGCGGAAATTTTCTTACGGAAACCTATCTGAGTCTCAGACGCTTGGAAAATGAATGCATAAAGCTTCGGCTTGGAAATCAGCAGACAGGACTCGATGTGTTTGGAGATGAGTTTGCAATACAAGTTAAAATCAGCCAGTTCTACGGCATTGAAATTAATGATTTTGCCGTAGTGGTTGCGAAAACCGCTCTCTGGATTGCCGAAAGCCAGATGATGGAGGAGACTTCCCGCATACTTGGTGCGAACCTTGACTTTCTGCCGCTTGCCACGAATTCATTTATTGTTGAGGGCAATGCTCTGCGCATGGATTGGGCGACCCTTTCTGCAGATTATGGAAAACATGTTAAAGAACTGAACGCTCGGATAGGCAAGGTTGAAAAGAAAAAGTCTTCCCCTGAAAAAACGGATCCGATTGTATATGACTACATTATGGGAAATCCACCGTTTGTGGGATTTACATTTATGTCAGATAATCAAAAAACTGATATGAAAAACATTTTTTCAGATGTAAAAAATCTTGATTATGTTTGTGCATGGTATAAAAAGGCGAGCGATTTGATTCAAGGAACAAAAACTCAGTGTGCATTTGTTTCAACAAATTCAATCACACAGGGAGAAACTGTTGCCCGCTTTGTTCCATTCTTAAAAATAAAATATGATTTTGCATATAGAACTTTTGTGTGGGATTCTGAAAGCTCTCAAATGGCACATGTTCACTGTGTGATAATTGGTTTTAGCGCAGGGGGTGAACGTAAAGATAAAATCATATATGATGAAGACGAAACAAAAAAGAAGGTAAAAAACATAAATGCCTATCTTGTAGATGCTCCGAACATTGTTGTTGATAGCAGAAGCAAACCTTTGTGTAATACCTCCAAGATGGTATATGGCAACAAACCTGCGGATGGTGGATTCCTTATAATTGAGGAAGATTGTTATGATGATTTTATTAGAAAAGACCCTGGTGCAAAAAAATTTATTCGTCCACTGCTTGGTGCTGTAGAGTTTTTGCATAACAAAAAACGATACTGTCTGTGGCTTGAAGGTGCAAGTCCTGCGGAAATAAAAAACTGTCCGCTTGTATATGAACGTGTAAAAAAATGCAAAGAGAGTCGTGAAAACAGTATTGCAGAGGGAATTCGAAAGTTTGCGAATACTCCACATTTGTTTGCACAGCGTACACAACCAATTGGAGTTGATTATATAATTGTCCCTCGTGTCTCATCAGAAAATCGTCGCTATGTTCCTATTGGTTTTATGAGTGCTGATACCATCGTTTCTGATGCGGTACAGATTGTTCCCGATGCAACGATTTACGAGTTTGGCGTTATGACAAGCAATGTTCACATGGCATGGATGCGTGCGGTATGCGGTCGTCTAAAGAGTGACTATCGTTATTCAAAAGACATTGTTTATAACAATTTTGTTTGGTGCAATCCGACAGTCGAACAGAAAGCTAAAATTGAGCAAACTGCGCAAGGCATTTTGGATGTACGTGCAAAATATCTGGACTCATCGCTTGCGGATTTGTATGATGAAATACTTATGCCCCAAGACCTCCGAAAAGCTCATCACGAAAATGACAAAGCCGTAATGTCTGCGTATGGGTTCAATCCAAAAACTGGGGAGCAGGAAATAGTTTCTGAGCTGTTTAGGCTATATGAAAAATTGTCCGGCAAGACTTCTTGATGTAATTTGGAAGTGAAAGTTAAAAAACAAATTCCTATCTTTCGATTTTCCAGACCCGATGGATTTTTGCGTTCCTGTAGTCTTCGGGGATGGTTTTTTCAGTTATATCCTCAAATCTGTATGGATTTCCGTCCGGGGTTTTGGGCAGAAGGTCCCCATTGAACGAGAGCCTGCGGCTGTTTGTGCTGAAGTAAAGCACTCCCTTTTCCGTCAAAAGCGAGAGGCATTTTGTTACCAGGGTAATCCAGTCCCGGTTCAGGTCCAGCGTTGACTCCGTTTTTTTGGAATTGCTGAATGTTGGCGGGTCCAGAATGATTATGTCGTAAAAATCTGTTTTTGAGGCAATCTTTTTGTCGAGGAAGGCCGAAACATCGTCCCTGGTGAACGTATAGCGCTCCTGGTCGGTAAAATCGTTCAGGGCCATGTTTTTTTGTCCCCACTCGATGTATGTGCGGCTCAGGTCCACACTTTCAATTTTTTTTGCACGTCCCTCAGCGGCGTATACCGAAAACGAGCTTGTGTAGCAAAAAAGGTTCAGGACGGACTTTCCCGCGCAGCTTGAACGCACCATTTCCCTCAGAGGCCTGTGGTCAAAGAAAAGCCCAGTGTCTATGTAGTCCGAAAGATTCACATGGAAAATCTGTCCCTGCTCGAACACAATGCCTGTGACTGTTTTTTCGCTCTGGATTTTTTCGTACTGGCTGGTCCTGCTTTCCTCCGTCCCGGACTGTCTTCTTCTTGTCTTTATTATTACGTGGCCACGGTCAATTCCAAGAACTGAGGATGCCTTTTCTGCCATTGCGTCCAGCCACTTTTTTTCTTCGTCCTCGGGTTTGTCGTAGGGGCGTTCGTAGAGATACATGTGCAGGTAGGTGCGCGACTGTATTCCGGCGAGGGTTGCTGATGATGACTGGTCGTTCCTGCTGATTGACGCGTTCTGTTCGTTCAGAAAAAGTATCGCGGAAAGCTTGTCTCCAATGTCATCCGGGAGAAATGTGTAAAGGTCGCACGCAAGGGGAACTTCGGGAATGTCCCTGTCGTAGAGCCTGTAGCATGAGATTCTGTTGTTTCTGGCCCATTTTCTGAGATGCCTGTACTGTTTTGTCAGTCTGTTGGCGAAAACCTCTGCCTGGTGGGACATTTTTTCCGGTGTGTCCGGTGTGTGCTCCTTTTGATTTCTCATCTGTGTTCCGCCTAGAACGAACCTGGCTGTAGCGAGGTCTTTATGAATTTTTCAAGACTTGCATCCCATGTCGGAACCTTCATTTTCAGCCCGGATGTCAATTTTGTGCAGTCCAGAGCCGAGTAGCGCGGCAGAAGCCTTTCCGAATTGATTTCATTTGCCGGAAGCGGGTCCAGTTTGCAGAAGGAGCTAATCTTTTTGTATTTTTTTGCAAGCTCCACAATCTTTTTTGCAAACTCAAATTTGGTTGTGACTCCCTGGTCGGCATAGTTGTATACACCATAGGGTAGTGCGGAATTTTTTCCAAAAAGGCTTGTCGCGTTCTGGGATGCCTCCAGGATTTTTACAATGACCGATGCGAAATCCTCAACCGATGTCGGCGTTCCAACCATGTCGTTCGGGACCTTTACCGATTCCTTTGACATGGATTCGCGGATTACTGATTTGACAAAGTTGTTTCCGCTTGGACCGTAGAGCCATGATGTGCGCAGTATGTAGTATTGGGTCATCTCCTTCTGGATTGCATTCTCTCCGTCAAGTTTTGTCTTTCCGTAGACCGATGAAGGCAGCTTGGGGCTTTCCTCAGAATATGGCTGTCCGGCGTTTCCATCGAAGACACAGTTTGTTGAAATGTGTATCAGCTTTGCGCCAATCTTTCTTGTTGTCCTTGCCACATTGAGCGCACCATCGTTGTTGACAGCGGCGGCTTCCTCTGGATTTTCTTCAGCAGCGTTTATGTCCGTGTATGCAGCGCAGTTGACCACGCATGTAATCTTTCCGGGAACAATTTTCTTTGATGTTGTGTATCCCGTTCTGTTTGCGGACTGGTCATGTGACTGGCCAAACGAGTCAAGTTCCTCCGGATTTGTTATGTCAACTTCACGGTCGCTTCCAACCCATGGAATGTTTTTCTGTGTAAAAATCTTGCCAAGCTCGGAGCCAAGCATACCGTTGCAACCAATAAGCCAAATCATAAAAACACCTCATACCTTGCGTTTTCAAAGTTGACTCCTATTATAAAAATCTTACCCGTCTTAATCAAGGGAAACACCGAATAATCCGAAAGCGGATTTTCTAAAAAACTACCCCAATGGATAGTGATTCTATTGGGAAAATATATACAATATTAAAAAAATGGGATTAGCTTAGAGGAAAAGCGAGCATATTGTAAAAAAGGAGCATGGCATGAATAACAGGTGTCCAAATTGTGGTGGAATATTGGAGCTTTCAAAATCAAGGACGATGATGGTCTGTCCATACTGCGAAACCAAGTTCGATTTGGATGAGAGCGAGCGTGAGAAAATCTTAAACCAGGGACTTTTCAACGAAATTTTTAGTGTGGAAGTTGATTTTGCTCCTTGGATTGAAAAAGGTGGGACCATAGCCAGCTGTATAGAATCGCTCAAGCATTGCATGAACGAAATTGGTTCCGCGGAAAAAGTTGAGTCGTACATCAGGAGGAGCCTTTTGAATGGAAATGATGTTGCCGCGGTGGGAATCAATGACAAACTTCTTGATGCCGTTAGGTCGCGTCTGGATTCAGAACTTGAAGGCGGCGAAAGAATCTTGTTGTATTACGACCAGGGGATTTTCTCCAAGGGCAAGGAGTTTACTGTAATCACAGACAAAAGATGCCTGAGCTTTACCAAGAAAAAGTGTTTTTCTGTCTACCACAAGGACATTGGATTTTTAAATCTTGACACTTTTGGAAACATTCCGTGCTGGAACATCAACGGCTCCTACGACAAGCGCATTCCATCAATGGAACCGGACGGACATCTTTCAGGGGCAGCGGTGGCCTTGGTGGGGCTTCTGAGCTTTGAACAGGAACCAGACAGGGAAAGAATAAGGATAGTCTAAGAGCGGTTCCCTAATTGTTTTCAAACTCTGGAAAATCTGATACAATGTTTCCATGCTAGCAGTTTTTCCAGGGTCATTCGATCCGCCCACATTCGGGCATCTGAACATAATAGAGCGGTGCAGCCGTCTTTTTGATGAGATTGACGTGGTGATTTCGGTCAACCCCGACAAGAAATATCTTTTTTCCGATGAAGAAAGATTCAATATGCTCAACGATTTGACATCCGTTTACAAAAATGTCAGCGTACACATCTGCAAGACTTTGATAAGCGACTACTGCGCAAAGGTCGGTGCGAAGGTTCTTTTGAGGGGAATACGCAACACAAACGACTTTTCCTACGAATTTGACCTCTCGCTGATTAACCGTTCGCTGAATCAACAGGTGGAGACGCTTTTTGTTCCAACCGAGCAGCGGTATTTTTTGATTAGGTCAAGCTCCATCAAGGAACTGGCACGCTACGGTGGCGACATAAGCGCGATGGTCCCCCCGGTGGTCGAGAGGGCCATAAAGGAAAAATACAGGTCCTAGAAGATTCTGTCTACCAGTTTCCAATCCTCTTTTCTGCAAGTTCCATTCTTGTTCCCTCGCCGGCGATAAAGCTCTTGTATTTTTCAAAGTCAATCTTGAATTCGACGATGGGTGAGTCCGTGTCCGATTGCGCCCTTAGAAGTGCCTGGACCGACTCATTTGCAAGGCGGGAGCCGGAAATCAATCTGAGTGCGCGGTTTGCGATTCCTATCGAGACTATGTGGTATTCATGTCTTTTTGCGAATCCAGAGATTATGTCCGTGTGCAGATTTTCGGCCTTGTCCTTGACCTGCTTGCTGGAGAGTCCCTGTACGATTATTGTGCATCCGGAGTCGCCGTACTCAAAAATCATGTCGCGGAATCTGAATGTGTCCTGAATCAGCTTGCATACGGCCTTTCCAGATTCTGAGTCCCAATTGAATTTTGGTATCGAGAGTGTCAAAAGGGCAAGGTCCTGGTCCGATGATGCGGCCCTCATAAGCTCGGAGTCCAGACGCGGAAGCATGTATTCTTCCCAGCAGAATCCTGTTATGGAAGAGAAAAGACCTTCCGGAACAGTCTTTCTTTTTTCTGGGCGAGGACTTTCTTCAACTTCCTTTTTTGTCTCAAGTGGCGGGAGCGGCTTCAAAACCATTTCCTCCGGCGAGAGGGTCCTTTTTGTTTCGGGCATTGACGGAAGACTGAGAGATGTCTCCATTGGATTTGTGTCTTCCTCCGGGAGAAGGTCCTTTGTCAGTGCCTGGTATTCTTCCTGTGTTATGTTGCTCGCAATCTGGAGCGGCATTATTGAAGCATCGTCGTCATCGTAACCGGATGATGAAAAATCATCGTCGCTTGGTTCCGGGTCCGGTTCTTCAAATTTCGGTTCATCAAATTTTGGCTCGGTTGGCGCATCAAATTTTGGTTCTTCAAACTCCGGCTCGGTTGGTTCGTCAAATTTTGGCTCGTCAAGACCTGTGTCCGAAAAATCAACATCAACATCAACATCCGAGAGGTCCTGATTTTTGTCTTTCGCAGAATCTTTCGGTTCGGAATCAGTTTCCTTGGTCTCAGGCTCCTTTTTTTCCTCATCATTTTTGTCCGGGCTTTTCCCGAGTATGTAGCTTATAATCAGGTAGCCCACGCAGCACAATGTCGCGGCAAGAATCACAACGAAAGCCATTATGCCCTTTGTCTTTATGGAGCTTGGCTTCAATAGATAGATTGCGGCGGTCAAAGTAACGCTGGAACCGTCCGATGCCACAAGATTGCTGCTCCTTGTTGTAATCAACGCGGATGTGTGGCCTGTGTTTTCCGGGAGATTCTTTGGGATTGACAGAATCAGGTCCCCGTCCGAGACCAGCTGTATTCCCGCAATGTCCGATACGGAACCCACCGAGCGCAGAAATGTGTTTGCGAAGGCCTCCGAGTGTGGACTGTTTATCTTTAGATTCTGGTTTGTCTCACGCACAAGCTCCGTGAATCTAAATTCCGCACGGGATGGACCGTTTTTGTATTCCGCAAAAAGTGCCAGTATGTATGAAAGAACTGTGATTATATATATAACAAGTATCGCAATCCCGAAGAAAAAACTCTTTTTACTTTTCATAAACGCAAGTATACCGTCTTAATTGAGAGTATGCAAGTTTCAGAAGCTCAAAAAAAGAAACTTTGTTGTATTCTGTCCTAGCTCTGAGCCAAGCTGCATACGGAAAAAGTGGATACATATCTGTGTTTTTTGTCAGCACAGAAGCCGGTACGGTCAAGCCGCCTTCTTTAAATATCGGCTCCAATCGGCCAATCCATTGAGATAATTTTTGTTCCCCGGGTTTTTCATTTACATAACAGTTGTTATGTTGATTTTCGAGTGCGTCGCCAGTGAATTTGTACCCATATTTTTCGCACCAGAGTAGAAATGTTTCCTTAAAACTCTGCATGACCGGGCTTGTCATGGGGTTAATCAGTCTGTCGCCAAAAAGACTTTCCGCGTCAGCTTCATAAAGCTCGGTCCTGAACATCAGTGCGCTGTGCTTTGTTTCCAGATTTGAGAGCCTTGTCGATGTGCTGGTGAAATTTGTGTCCAGATATGTTCCCCGGCAATATGGTTTTCCGCCGCTGTATGAAAAGTCCGCCCCGAACACACGGATTTTTTTTGCTCCGAGCTGTCTTGCCAAATCACATGCGGCTATTGTGACAGTGCCCGAACCGCTTTCAACAGATGGTGGCCCAAAATTTCCGGTAACGGCGGAACAGAGCGGGTGGTGGCTTTTGATGAATATGGTCCTGAATCCACGTTCCATGGCAATTTGCACTGCGGATGGATTTGCGCAAAGGTCGAACACAAATGTCGTTGATTTTTTATCCATGCCGTCGTCAATAAAAAAATGGCTTGAAGAAACTGCCTGCCCGTCGATTGAAACAACATAGTCCGGGATGACACCATGCGAAATCAGCACACCGTAGGCCGTGTCGGTTGAGAAAACTGTGTATCCGTCCGGATTTTGGATTATTTTTTCAATGCTCCTGTCAAGGCTTGGACCGGCTGCAACAATGGCGGCTGTTTTTTCTGGATTGATTCTGTCTGGAAATGTTTCGTCCAAAAATCTTGTGTTGACAAGAATATTCCTCTGCCAGATTTTTCCAAAATGTGACTGCACCGAAAAGTCTGCTGACAGCGAATCAATTTTTTCCTGGACCATTTTTTTTAGCCCGGAGCATACGGTCTGTGCGTGGTCCTCCCATGCCCTGTGCGGTATGAATGAAAATGAGGTGTACGCCGCCGGAAAATAGAGACGCTCAAGTTCGGAACAAAAGTTTTCTGTGGAGCATAGCGCGATTTTTTCTGATTTCTCCAGTTCCTTGATTTTTGGAAGACCACGGCAGAAATCAAGACTCTCGCGGTCGGACTCAAGCGCAAGGACAAAAGAATCCCCGTCGATGGATGAAAGAAGGGCTTCGATATGGAATCCACCGCCAATCCCCGCCACGACAATGAATCCACCGGTGGACTGTTTTGCGAATGATGCGCCCTCGTTTGCTGGATTGTATTTTGAGTGCATGGGTTTTCCGTCAAAAAAGACCGGAACAAGTTCGCCTGTCTTTGAAACCACAGTTCCCGAGTAAAGTTTCATTTGCCGCTCCCCAAATATTTTTCAATATCAAGACTGAATGACTGAATCTTCCCGTTGATTTTCTGGGCACAGTCATTTTCCATCTGCGTTCCCTTTGCGCGCTCCATGGCGATGTATTCAGACGGAAATATGTTTTTTATCCATTCCTCGTCGTGCAGGTGTTTTTTGATTACGCCCATGACAAAACCTTTTCTTTCCTCTGTTCCGATTTTGTTTTCGGTGAACACAAGGTTGGGTTTTGGCAATTTTCCCGTGTTTGATTTTTTGAAGAAGTCCCAGTCAACGTCCTTTGTTTTTCCAAGGGAATTGGAGTAGGAATATCCGTTGCTCAGCCTGAATAGCCGTCCACCAAAATCCGCTGACGAAAACCAGTCCCGGTATGTGTCAAGCGCGGGAGACTGGAATCCACTTGGGACGAGGCGGGTTTCCCTTGTCGCAAGTCTGAAATCCTTTATTGAGTTTGTTGCTTCAAGTTCGTTTGGTTGAGTGTGCGTGAATCCTCTTGACGGAGAAAGGTCCAGTCCACAGAAAAAAACATTTCCGCTTGTTATGTCCAGGGCAAGTCTTGCTGCTGTTCCGCTCACGGTTCCGTTTCTCATTGCGCGTGTCATTGGGTAGCCACATTCCTTCAACAAATCTTCTCCGCATCCGTCGCCATAGGAAAGTGGAACCACGGTCTGTGAAAATTCTTTTCCATAACATGCGGCCTCGGGTGGCAATGCCAGGGGGATGTCGTAGTCGTTTTCCATCGCGAACGAGAGATGCTGTTTTGCCCAGTAGCCTCCGTCGGTTGAAAGAATGAGGTCCGGGATTATTTTGTTTTCAAGCAATGGTCTTACGGCGGATGAGACTGCAATCAGGAAAAATGATTTTCTGTTTTCAATCAGCATGGGTATTGATGATTTTAGGCTTGGGCCGCTTGCGCAGACAACAACCGGGGCGGAACCTTTCTGTATGTATGCGTTTTTGCGCGAAAGAAGACAGAATCTTATGGAATTTTTGGTCCAGCGTTTTGAAAAATATGCCATGGTTGCAAGAACATTGCGGCCCTTGATTACGGCGGACTTGATTTCGCTCCAGACTTCGGTGTATTCGTCGGGAAAAACTTTTTCGGATGGTTTCCATGATGCGAAGAGGCACGAACCAATTCCTTCTTCTCCCATGTAGTTGTAGATTTCGGCTGAAAGTGACGGGCATGAATCCTTTTTATACAGGAAAGACCTGTCCCATGCTCCGTCGTATTCCGTGAAAAAACTGTCGTAGTGGACGCAGCATAGTTTTGCCTTGGGAAAGCGTTTTCTTAGGAAATCCGCGCAGTAAGAAAGTGCGGGACCTGTAACGAGTACATGGGATGGCGTGAACGGACATTCAAGCGAATCCACAAATCTCTGGGCCTCCCTGTCCGGTGAATATGCCGAGTGGAGCTTTATTCCGTCAACGGATACAGTGTCCAGACTTCCTTCCTTTTTAATCAGCTCAATCTTCATACTTTTTTAATCGGCAAAAAAAAGCCGCGTCCCACAGGATTTGGTTCCATCGGGATGCGGCTTCCGTTGTTTAGGTCCGGTCAAAAATTATGACAGGCCAAGCTCGTTGAAAAGCTTCTTGTATGTGCTGAACTGCTCGGACTGAGCGAATTCTGCAATCTTGTCTTCAGGGAGACTTTCAAGCAGCTGGTCCATATAGGCAAGCACTGACTTGATTTCCTGCTTCATCTCTTCCGGGATTGAACATACACCTGAAGATGGGGCTGGTTCCTCTGGTTTTGGCTCTGATTCAATTGAGTCGGCCACTGGTTCCTCGTTGACTGCATCATCAATAGGTGCGGAAACTGGTTCCTCGAATGCCTCCGGCTGTTCATCAGGTGTGGATTCGGTTTCCTCCGGTGCAATCTCTGTTGATACAGGCTCCTGGAAATCCTCGTCAACGTTTTCTTCGACAGGATTTTCTTCGCCCTCCGGATTTGAGGCTTCCCACTTGTTGAACACTGTGTTGACAGGCTCCTCGGAGATTCCGGTCTCAAGCTTTTCGTCTTCCTCTGGAGTCTCCTGTGCGGCTTCGTCCTCGGCAAGATAGTTGTAGTCGTCCTGGGTGATTGAGTTGTCAACCTGTGCATCAAGAGATTCGCTTTCTTCGTTCTCTGGCTCGGAAACTGACTCAACCTCAGGCTCAGGGGCTTCAAAGCTTTCAGACTCTGATTCTGACTCGGTGGATTCGGTCTCTGTCTCTTCGGTGAACTCTGGTTCTGTGGAGAGAGCAGGCTCCTCGTCGGACACGGCTTCTCTTGTTGTCTCGGACTCTTCGGTCTCTGAATCAAGGGAAGGGGCCTCGAAGGATTCTTCTGTGCTTTCCTCAACAGATGGTTCGCTGTCCATAACTGGCTCGTCAAAAGATTCTTCAACCTTTGGAACTTCAATTTCCGTTGGAAGATTTTCGTCCGACGGTGTTATGCTGTCCTCCAGCTGCACGTTGTCAAGGTCCGGCTCCTCCAGTTTTTCATTGTCGAAGTCCACCTTGAGATTGTTGTCGTAATCCTCATTTGGAACTGCCGCTGCACCCTCGACAGAACCAAAGAGATGTTCCTCGGTTGGCGCATCGGTTTCGGCTGGGGTGAATTCCGCGCTGCTAAGAATGTTTGACAGCTCGTCGCCGCTGAGTGCGATTGTGTCGTCGTCATCCATGTCGCTAAAGAATCCTGATTCCTTTTCGGGTTCAGAATCGGACGGCACAGGCTCAGGGATGGCTGACTTTCCGTTCTTGAACTCCGCGAATTCACTTTTCAGCTCGTTGATTTCCTCTCTGAGGGATGAAAGTTCCGCCGCAATCTGTCTTATCAGATTTGTATTTTCGGAGACTTGATCGTTTGTGTTGGTATCCATTTGTTCTTCTCCAGCATCGGGAATTGTATCTTTGTTTTCTTCGGCCGTTTCAATTGCAGCTTCAGGAAGATTAGTATTTTCTGGCTCATTGCCATCATCAATACTATCTATATTATCACCTGTATTTTCATTTTCTGCAACTATTTCGTTTGAATTTTCTGCTGGTCTGATACCAGTATTTTCGTCATAGTCCAAATCGCTCATGTCTGCGGGAACAATTGAGTCGGCATCCAGATCGAAAACACCGTCGCCATCAGATTCTTCGTCCTCTTCATTCGCGCTGTCGGAATCTTCAAACGATGGAGTGGATTTACCCTCGCTTTCTACCAGCGGAGAGTAGAATGGGGATGGAAAAACTTCCTCGTCCTCAACCACGTCGTTTGATGTTTCTCCCTCTGCCGCATCCACTACAAGGTTCGAGTCCTCCAGTTCCTTTGAACGACGCTGCTCCTCCAGCTCCTCCGGGGAGTATGAGCGGTTTCCCTCACAGATTGACGGGTCAGAAAAACCTTCGCTGCCCATAAAGTCGTCCAAAGCCACAGAGTCTACATCAACATCTGCCATGGAATCCTCCTCTACATTCTCTTTATTATCATCCATTGCGCCATTTGTTTCAATAGCGGAATCTGTGTCACTGTCCAAGTTTACGCTGTCTATTGAAAGATCCTCCTGCTCAAGCGCCTCAAAATCTGGGGCTGCATTTTCCACGACCGAGTTTTCCTCGACCGAATTTTCTTCTGCAGGGCTTGATTCGCTTGGCTCCGTTTCTTCCATTGGCTCTACAGTTTCATTCGCTTCCGTTGATTCCGAAAACGTCTGCTCCTCGGTGGACTCGACATTTGCCAATGGGTTTTCATCCACGGAAATTGATTCAACCACCGCGTCCAATGGTTCAACAGGATTCTCTTCTTTTTCTTCTATTATTTCTGATGGTTCGGTTGATACATCAGCTTGTTCCGCAGCTACATCTTCTGTTGCTTCAACCACATTCTCTGTTTCTGTGGACGGGGCTGCGATTTCCTCTGCTGGCACGCTTGGTTCCTCAACCGCTTTTTCCTCTACAGGACTCGACTGCTCAACTTTTTTTTCAGCAGGGGCAGCAGGAGCGGAGGGGTCTGTCTCATCGACTATTGAATCGAAGAGCGAGTCCACATCAAAGTCGTTGTCTGGAGCGGAGTATGGGTTTGACTCATCCTGCTTGAGCGATTTGTTTTCGTCCTCCTTTGAGTCCAGCTCTATCTCCACGTTGTCCTCGGTGGCCTCGCTTCCCATTTCACTTGAGTCCATTGCATTGTCGTCGATGTTAAGCTCATAGTCCTGGTTGTCCGGGACCTTTGCCTTTTCCTCGGTACCGATTTTTATGTTTCCGCTGTCCTCATCCGCAAGTCCAAATTCGGAAAGGTCAACACTTTCGGATTCACCGAACGAAGCCTCGCTTACCGCCGGTCTTGGTGCTGATTCAGATTCAGCCTTTGGTGCGCTGTCTTCTATATTGTCGAACATTGCATCGAAGTTGTCAAAATCAACAGAGGTGGATGAAGATGAAGAGTCGGATGAGTCCTCCAGAAATGCGTCAAGGTCGCTGAAATCCGAGTCGGCCCCTTCGTCAAACTCCAGAGCTGTGTCCTCAAAACTCAGGTCTATGTCAAGCGGCTCCTCGAAAGTCTCCGCCGTGCTTTCCTGTTTTTCCGGTCCAACGCCAAAGTCGGATGCGTCAAGGAATGCGTCAAGCGAGATGTCGCCGTCCGGCTGAAGATTTGTGTCCGAGCCAGATTCGCCAAGGAAACTGTCTACAGAAACCTCTCCGTCTGGTGAATCAAGGAATGCGTCAAGGGAAATCTCTCCGTCCGCAAGATCAGAAACCGGGGCCTCTGGTTTTGTTTCAGGGGTGACAGATTCTTCTTCTGCCGTGGATTCGTTCACCTGTTTTGCGATTGCCTCAAAATCAATGTCGGGTGTCGGCTCTGGATTTTCGGATGGAATCTCCGTGAAAGAAACTTCCTCCGTAGCGGTATCAACTGGTGGTTCCGCCTTGATTTCATCCGTTGCCTCATCGCTTTTGTTTTCAGCTGAAACCTCCGCGTCAGGGTCGGGCATTGGGGGCAGGGTCAGGTCTTGGGAAAAAAGGTCATCGGGAATTGAAAAATCCGCCTCCGACTTTTCTCCGTCCTTTTCGCTGTCCGGCGAATCAAATTCTGAGATGTCTATTTCGTCGCTGCCGTCTTCTGTCTTTTGTTCCGGTGTGCTTTCGTTGGGCGCAACCTGTGCGTTGTGTGGGGGAGTCTTGATCCATACACCGTACTGGTCAAGCTCGTTGTTCATTTTTGAAGTATTATCCATAAGTCAAAGCCTCTTATGCTATTTTCCAGTGAAATCCCTGCAACGGCAAATCCCCACACCCCTGTTTGCCGTTCGGTCCACACCTCTATCTATAATTCCATCGGCAGAATTCTTAAAATTCTTGAATCCATTTAGGCCCCATTCTTTTCTTATTTTTAAGTTTATTTTTTCCGAAAATATAAGTACCATGATTAGATGTAGATTTTTAATAGCCGCCTGTATTGGAACTTTCTTTTATGTGGTCATCTCCTTTGTCGGGGGAAGGGACGGTCTTTGGGCAACTCGCCAGATGACCGAGCAGAAAATGATTCTGAGCGCGAACGCAAACGAGATTCAGAACACAAACATAAAGCTCTCGCTTGAAAAAAAGGCCCTTGAAAATGACCTGGAGGTTGTTGGCGCGTATGCAAAGGGGCTGGGATACATCTACGAGGGCGAAAAGCTAATGAAAATCAGCGGTCTCAAGCCACATGAAAACCAGATTTACGATGCTGGAACCGTTATGAAGCACGTCGATGCCGAGTTCATTCCGGAAAAGACATGCAAAGGGGTGGGGCTTGTGATTTTCTTCTTCACATATTTTGTTCTCCTCCTTGTTGATTTCAGCCGTGGAAAAATTTCTTTCGGGCGCAGGGAATCTGGAACGGAGAGGGCTCCTGTTTATGACGTGCAGTAAAAGCGACATAGATTCAGCAAAAAAATTTGTTTCCTGCATGAAGTCGGGCGGGGTTGCCATTGTTCCGACGGATACCGTATATGGATTCAGCGGCGTGGTTGACATTGAGGGGCGGCCAGCATACAAAAGCGATGCCAGAATCCGCAAAATCAAGGGCAGGGACGAGGGTAAGCCTCTTATCCAGCTCATTTCCGCCCCGGAAGACTTTAGGCTTTTCAGCGACGACAGTATTCCCGACATGCTTCTTGAAAAATGGCCCGGACCTCTCACCGTGATTGTCAATGTAAAAAAGAACTCTCCATATCTTGATGATTTTGGGACCGTAGCGCTCAGATGCCCCGGGGACCCATGGCTAAGGTCTGCGATAGCGGAAATTGGTGCGCCCATATTCAGCACAAGCGTCAACAGGAGCGGATGTCCGGTTCTGGATTCGATTTGCGAGATAGAAAAAGAGTTTTCGGCTGATGTTGACCTTCTTGTTTGCGACGGAGACAAAAAGGATGCGCTTCCCTCAACCATAGTCTCCATGGTGGATGGCGAGTTGAAAATCCTCAGACGGGGAGCGGTGGACATCTAGTTTTGCAGAATATGGTTTGTTCTGTTTTTACTCCATCTTTGTCCACTCGACTTCGCTTGTCTTTGGCGATGCGCCGGTGGAGCTTTTTTTGTCTTCGGCGAGAGTTGTCTTTGTTCCCTTCATCTTCTGTGAATCAATGACTTTGAGGTCCCATCTTATTGGTGAGGCTGTGGCCGCATTCTGAAGTGCCACTTCGCGCGTGAGTTCCGGATAGAAAGATGCGTTGGAGCGGCCCTTCTGTATGACTGTCACAGAGCTTCCGTTGATTGCGACCGTTATGTTCATGCTTGCTCCGTTTTTGAAAATCACAAATCCCTTTCCGCCACGGAGTATAACAATCTTGTCGATGAGGCTGTCGCCGGTCCATGTTCCTGCAAGGGTGTCAAGATTTAGCTGCACGGATGCGGACCCCGAATCTCCACCTTGTTTTTCGGAGGACTGGCTGTCTATGTTGTTCAGTACATTTTCCAGAGAGCTTTTTGCGTCCAGAAGAATCTTGTAGTATGAGGCGTAGGTCTTTGTTTCCTGCACGGCCCTGGCGGACAGTCTGTCAACTGTGTTCAGCGTGCACATCCATCCACCCTCAATCTCCTGGATTTCGGCGAAAAAGGCAAGGTCCGATGTGAAATCGTCTGTTCCGGTGAACTCCCTGTCCCTTTTGTCCGTGACTATATATCCGTCAAGACCCTGCATCTGGGTGAAGAACAGATTTGTGGTCATGTCTATCATGTCGGTGTCTTCGGATGAGGAAACTGTTGAATAAAAATCCACGGTCTTCTGGGCAGCGGCGGACTGGATTCCCAGAAATGTCATCAAGGCTGTTGTCAAAAGTAAGGTAAGTCTTTTTTTCTGTGCCATTTTGCTCTCCAAATTCTCCTATAATCCGCCAATATCCTTTCTGAATTCGCGGGCAATATCCCTGTTCACATCCCTTTCCTTTATGGACTCCCGCTTGTCGAACTGCTTTTTTCCCTTGCACACACCAAGCGTGACCTTTACGATTCCGTTTTTCAGGTAAAAATCCAGCGGAACCAGCGTATATCCTTTTTCATCGGTTTTTCTCTGTAGTCTCTTTATCTGGTCCCTGTGGAGCAGGAGCTTCTTTTTCCGTTCCGGCGAATGGTTGAACACCGACGAAAAGGAGTATTCCGAAATCAGGAAATTCTGAATCCACACCTCTCCGTTTTCGATGAGTGCGAAACTGTCGGCGAAAGATACGTTGCCGGCCTTGACAGACTTTACCTCCGTTCCGACAAGGACTATTCCACATTCAATCTTGTCCTCCACGGAATAGTTGAAATATGCTTTCCTGTTCTGTGCGATAATTTTGCGACCTTCTTCCATAACACTATATAATAACCCCTAAGGGGCTAAAAGTCCATAGCTTATGGGGTCCTTGCAACCATTTAACCTATCTGATATTATAAAGGTTACAATGAAACAAAGTGTTTATGACTATTCCTTCGAAATGAAGCGCGCCCGGAACCACAGGCTTGGCATTACATTTGGCCTTATTGTTTCGGTAGTTTTTTTTATAACCATGTTCCTGAACTTCATCCTGTTCCCGGTTTTGGTCAGGTCAGATGCCATGGACTCCGACATTCCAAAAAACAGTGCGGTGTTCGTTACTCCCCTTGACAGAAATCCCGAGCGTGGTGATGTTGTCTATCTTTCGCGTCTGGACGATGAGAAGCTTGGTGCGGGACAGGTGGTTATCAACAAGCTGTGCGAGTTTTTTACCCTGCAGCAGTTCTGTCCGTTTGGCTACACAAATCGCATGTCGGGAAAACCTGTTCTAAGACGTGTGATAGGGCTTCCGGGTGACACTGTTCGCATAAAGGACTACGTTGCCTACGTCAAGACCCCCGAGGACAACACTTTTCTTTCCGAATACGAGCGGTCTAAAAAAGGATACAACACGCACATCTATTCTGTGCCTGCGGAATGGGATGGGCTTGGCTCCATTGGCGACTGCGACGAGTTCACGCTGAAGGATGGGGAATATTTTGTTCTTGCCGACAACAGGATTGAAGGCTCCGATTCAAGAGTCTGGGGACCTGTTTCTGGTTCGAGAATCAGGGGCAAGGTTGTCATGGAGTATTTCCCGTTCAAAAAGTTTAGGTTCTTCTAAATCCTCGTGATGGAAAAAAAGACTGGCCTGTATATCCACATACCGTTCTGCACACGGAAGTGCGACTACTGCGATTTTTTTTCGGTCCCGGTTGGTGCCGGCGGTGTGTCGGATGATTATATAGATGCCGTAATTAACGAAAGTCTCTTTTATTCTAAAAAATTAAACATACAAATGTGGAGTACAATCTATGTCGGTGGAGGTACTCCAAGTCTTTTGACTCCAAAACAGTTGTCCCGCTTGATTTCCGGCGTAAAAAACGGCATGGACGCATCTCTTTCTCCGGCTGAGACTACCGTTGAAATGAATCCGCAGTCGCTTTCTCTGGAGATGCTTGATTCCGCCCATGTCTCCGGTGTGGACAGGATTTCGCTTGGAATACAGTCCCTGAACGACAGCGCGCTCGGTTCGGTCCACCGGTCATGCTCGTCCGCCACAGCATTGAAGGCTCTGGACATAGTGAAAAAACATTGGAGCGGGAGACTCAACCTTGACTGCATGGCAGGTCTTCCTTCCCAAACGATGGATGAATTTGCCTGTTCCCTTAAGACAATGCTTTCCTACGGTCCAGACCATGTTTCCATGTACACTCTGACACTTGAACCGGGAACCCCTCTTGCATCCCGCGTGGAGACCGGCATGGACTTTGATTTTGATGCCGCCGACTCCCAGTGGATTGAAGGTCGCAAGATTCTTGAGGAAAACGGTTTCCATCAGTACGAGGTTTCCAATTTTGCCAAAAACGGATGCGGAAGCGTCCACAACATGTCTTACTGGCGGCAGATGGATTATGTTGGCGTGGGTGCGGGTGCGACAGGCTCGCTCTACAGTCTTTATGGCAAGGACGGACTTCGCTGGACCAATACCGAGAACATAAGACTTTACTGCGATTTCTGGAACAGTTTTCCTGTGGACGAGGACAAGATTCCAAGGGAAACCGAACGCCTGGATGAAGCCACAAAGGAGTTCGAGTACCTGATGATGGGGCTTCGGACACTTGAAGGACTGGACCCGGAAGATTACAGAAAGCGTTTTTCCTCGCTGGAGTGGAACGGCTCCCTTTCCGACAGGCTTGGCGTTGATTCCGGACCATGGAAAAAATTTTCGGACAGAAACCTGTGCGCAGACCACTCAAAAACCGGACGCTACGCATTGAACAGGGACGGAATCCTTTTTTTAAACACGCTCCTCCGGGAATATGTCAGGTAAGATTGTTCCCTTCTAAACTATTTAGAATTTTTCCACTTTTTGTCAAAATTCTAAATAGGAAGTCTGCTTTGGGGAGAAATTTGGTCCAAATCAATTGTTTTTATAGAAATTGTGCATGAAGTGTATTAGAATTGAAGAAGAATTAAAAAAGGAGGCAGCGATATGAAAAAAAGTAAATTTTCTATCTCCATTTTAATGTACTGGGGGGGGGTATTTATTTTTCTATTTTTGTTTTCATCGTGTGAGAACTTTTTTAGCGGAGCAAAACTGAGGGCTGAAATAGAAAGCACCGTAGCCTACGCAAACGCACCCTCGTACACAATCAGCGTGGAACAGCCGAAGAGCCGGGGAATCATAAAATCCCCAACAGGAGGGGCGGTATCCAAAAAAGTCGGGGATGTCTTTATCGTGAACTTTGAGCCAATAATCGACTGGGAATTTATAAGATGGAAGATTGTAGATTCCACCACAAAAAATGAAATCCCGAACGGTGAGTATCTTCTGCTTTCTTCTGTTGACGATTCCGAAACCGAATGTACATTTGTGAAGGCTCCGTCCGATGGAATGAAACTTTGTCTGGAGCCAGTGCTTTCCGAACGTCCGCAGATTATTTCATACACGCCGCTCTATATCTCCGAGGGAACGCACAAGGACACGACAATCCAGGTTATTTTCGATTATGACATGGACGCGGAATCCATATACTACACCGAGGGGGAAAAGGATGAACTTTTGGCCTCGGGAATAGCCGAGAATGATTTTCTTAAAACGGATGTCGGCGGGAAGACAAGATTTTACGGCTACAAAAAAGACGGCGAGCATTTCTTTAAGAACATTTCGATTACAGACAACGAAACCGGAGTGAACAGGAACAACTGTTTTTCCGCACCGGTCTTTGAAAATCCAAGGCGGCTCTCAATTACCGTGCGCAGGGACACTGATTCTGAGGACTACATTGAAATTCCCGACTGGTCCCAGATTCTTGTGAGCCTTGAAAATGGATTTTTCCACATGGTTGACGGAAAGCTTGTGACAATGACTTCCGGCAAAAAATGGATTTATCAGGTGACGGATGGGACTGACACTAACAGGCCTGTAATTTATGAGTCGGATGAATTCTCTGTGAAACTTGCAAACGGTAATGTTCTGACACCAATTTTAGAAAGCTCGTATAATCCCGAGTCCGTTCCAAAAAATGCCGCAAAAAAGCTGGACATAAATCTGAAAATAAAGGACATAGAAAGCGGACCGGCGGATTCGTTTACGCTAAAATTTCAGCGGGTAGGCTCTGCCGATTTACCACTTACAAAGATTGTCAGATTTAAAAGCGTGGATGGGAATATAGCAACTTTCAGTGACTCGCTTTCCATTTCCGACGTTGACTTTGAGACAGGTGTGTACTCCATGAGCTTTATATTCAAGGACATGAGCGGAAACACATTGGAATATCCATCGGACAAGCGGTATTATTTTTCGGTCAATGTGCCTTTTAAATTTCTTATGCCAATTGAAGATATTTTTACAATTACTGGCAGGGGAACTGTTGCGACCGGCAAAGTGGAGATGGGCGAAATAAATCTCGGTGATGCCGTGCAGATTGTTGGATTTGACAAGGTTTTTGATACCATTATAACAGGCATAGAGAAAAACAGGACCACCGTCGATAGTGCAATGGCCGGAGACAGTGTCGGTCTTTTGCTTAGAGGAATAGAAAAATCTGATTTGCAGCGTGGAATGTGCCTGAGCCTTCCGAATGCTCTTCAAAATCACAAAAAATTTGAAGCGGATATATATTTGCGTAAAAAAGAAGAGGGAGGAAGAAATACCCCAATTATTTCAGGTTACAACGATAGTCCTAATTTTTATTTTTATACGACAGATGTGCTTGGGCAGATGTCTTTTGAGGGGGATATGATTTTGCCTGGCAACGATGCGACGACTATAACAGTGGAGCTTGCAAACGGTATGCCGATATACGAGGAACAGACATTTTTAATCCGCGATGGCGGAAGAACAATTGGCGAAGGAACGATAAAGTCGCTTCTGGATTGAAACTGAATTGAAATTGCATTAGAATGATTGGCATTAGTAAAAAGGAGGCGCAATATGAGAAAAAGTGAATCTATTCAATCTGTCGCTAGAAAGGTTATATACTGGGGGGGGGTACTACTTTTAGTGTTTTTGTTTGCCTCGTGTGAAAACTTTTTTAACGGAGCGGAACTAAGAAGGGAGATTGAGGAACAGATTGCGCACGCGAATGCACCAAAGGCGACGATTCGTGTGGGTCTTGGCTCTGCCGATTACGGCTCGGTTTATCCCACGGATTTCACTGGCGCTGTGGGCGACAGTTTTACCATTGAGTTCAAGAAAAAATCCGGCATAGAGTTTAAGGAATGGACATGCTTTGACGCAAGCGGGCAAGATTCGGATGCTGTGGCGTTCAGCGATGCGACTACCACCGAGGACAGGGAAAACAAGACCGAAACCTACACCGTCAAGGCTACAATCAGAAGCGTTCAGGACGGAATTGAAATCAGGCCGAAGTGCTATAATCCCATTGAGAGCGTAAAGCCGGAATTTACTGTGCTCAGGATTGCGAAAACCAAAGAGGACGCGGAAAACGGCACTAACCTTATCGCATTGGATGAATTCTCCCATTATGCGGCGGCGGCAAGCTACAGCGGTACGGACGAGGAAAAGGCTGCGGCCAAAAAACAGGGCATTGACAATCATCATGTGAAGTCTGTGTGGTTCTACTTTGAGTCGGATGACGCGGGAGGCGGCGTGGAGTCCCTTGAGGTGAGGGAAAAACTGATTCGGACTACGGAAGGTGTGGCCGTCACAAACTCTGCCCTTAAAACCGTGTACCAGAACAACAGAGGACTGAACAGCTTTTCCGGCGCGTTCGAGTACAATTTCAAAAATCTGGACGATGGAGTTGTGAACCTGAACTTTGTCGTTACGGACTATTCTGGAAACGAGACCAGCTTTGAGGAATCGTTTTCAAAGAAGGTGGATTTGGTTAAGGATACTAAGTTTGCACTAATGTGTACACTGAACAACTGTTCCGATTCCATTATTTTTCTCGAACCAAATCAGAGTACTATTCACTACGATTTTGCACTCATGCCACAGCCAGATTACGACCCTTTTGTGCAGGACATGGACGGCACTGTTTATGATGAAGGCTGGGGAGACCATTTTGGACAGTATGATGCTCTCTTTCATGGACATCTGGCAAAGCTGGTCCGTATAGAAGCCGGGTATTCTGTGGACAGCCTCTCTGTTTTTGCGGACAGCAACGTGGTTTATTGCGAAGGTGAAAAATACTTTAAGATAATATCAGGTGAATGCCGTTACCTGACGGGCGATTTTTATAAAATCTCTTTTGATATTGACCCCTACAAGGATTTATATATAAAGTCAATTATTAGTGATGAGATAGGAAATGAGATTTCATATTCATATAAGATACCAAGGGCAACAGACGTTGTTTCGTGCGAAGAAACTTTCGAGTCTGTCCAACGTCAAAAACGCTACGGACGTGGTGTCAATGAGATTGAGACTATTGAATCTCCAGTCTGGAATGTCAGACTGAGCAAACCTCTCGAACTGACATATAGGACAGAAATATTTGCCTTAAGACAGGATGATGAAGGAAAAGTTGACAAGGATTTCTTTAAAAAATGTGGGGGTATGTTGCTTAGCTCTGTTATGCATGAAGGGTTTACCTCTGCTGACTCTTCTTCTGTCGTAATAAAAAGGGGCATTTCGCAACGTGACTGGAATGAGGTTTCAAGAACAGGCTCTGGGTCCAGCACAGTAATAACCTATGGCTTTGTTGAAAGTGAGGATTTAGTATTTACAGAATATTCAGCTTTTGGGGACGATTATAACAGAGAATCCAGCCTTTGGTTGCTCGAGGACGGAGTATACGACATCTATTGTCTTTCTTGGATGGCTGGTGATAACACAGGAACCGGCTATATCACATGCACAGGAAAACCTTTTACAGTTTACAAGGGTGTAGAAAAACCTCATGGCAGCCCTCCTTCTGACTCCGATCTTCCATCTGATTTTACAGTAACGCTTGTGTCTGCGGGTGCGAACACAAAAAAGCATGTCGCACACGTACAATATCCTGTAGGATTCACTCCCAATCCGAATCTTGCTTATGTCGTGAATTACTCTCATCCTGCTGTTGGTTCTTATTCTGCAGTGGATGAAACTTCAAGCAATATGGATTTCGAGATTCCGACTGAATACTGCACGTACAGTTTTAAGATTATAGCATACAATGCGAATAGTCAGAAAGTGCAGACAAATGAAAAGCTGATACCTGTAGATTACGACAACATTCCGCCATCGGTGACATATCCATACGAAAGTTGGGTTATAGCTCCGAATGCAGTTATTTTTACATCACTTGATGTTTCGGATGATAAATCCGGAGTCTTAAAGAAAAACGGCAGGATTCCCGTAAAATATTTCTATTCCAACGAACATTATTCTACGAATTCCAAGTTTATCGACTGGAATTCCGATGTGATACGCACTGTGTTCTACACTGGAAACGGTGAACTGGCATTTCCTTTTGACGGACAGGATGGATCTAGACTATATTTTCAAGTTTCGGATAACAATGGAAACATAGCTGTCGACAGAAATATATATATTCCCGGAGAACTGGGTGATAAGCCAGAGGTAAAATGGGAAAACTCAAAAATCAATGCTACATCACATACTTATTGTGATAATGCTGTCGTTCAGTATGTAAGTGATGAAGGGTATTGGGCAAAAACAAATGCTGACTTAACATTGTCAAATGTGAGGGTGAATAAGGATGACCCAGAAAACCCTGGTCAGGAAATAAGTGTTTATGACCATACCGACTATGTTTGCACTGTATCATCAGCTGAAAGCAATAAATTCATCCGCGTTCAGATATGGAATAATGTGCAGTGTTTCAAGACCGCCTACGCCTATCTTCCGTACCTGCAAAGCCCCTCAAGCAACACCCCGGACCTCGCAGATTTTACGGTGGGAAACCGCGGTCTGAATGTATTCAGCGATAAGCCTGTCCTTGTGCATTCATTCTGGGCAAGCAGCAATCTTGGAAGCAATGTGGAAGACTGGCTCTACGGTGGAGTTGAAACAGGTGTGGTGCAAAAATCAGGCTCCTTCACTTACACGAACGACAAGCTCAGTGAAATCCCCGAAGGAAAATACTACGTCACAATCATCCACTTCGCCGACGGCACAATGTCCATGACGGAGGTCAATAGGAAGAATTAACCCTTGACTTGCCGAATAAAATGCCGTATCTTATAGGTGATAAGTCCTTGCCAATCAAGGCGGCAGGCAACTCGAGTGTCTGTTAGGCGGTTTAAAGCAAAGTGTAGAATCTGGAAGTGCTGTGCTTTGCAAAGTCTTACGACGGTTCTCCGTTTACCAAAAGCCAGATGTAGGCTGATTCGTTCAGCTGAAGGAAAATGGAATGTGGAAAGCTCTGCGATTGGCGCGGGGCTTTTTTTTTGGGGGAGCAACCATGGCAGATATTTTACAAGCGGCAAAATCTTATGCAAATCTGCTTGATGTTGAATACCAAATTGTTTTGGGAAAGAAAAATAAAAATATCGCAATCTCGATTATATTTGATGAAGTTCACTTTTTTCATTTGGCCGGATTACAATATCTAAAAGATTTGAGTGGAATTTTGTCAGAAAGCCGGGACCAGATTTTCAGGAGAATCTTGAGAGGCAGTCTGCAAAAACAGTTGTTTGAATCATCAAAATCTTATGCAAAAATCACAGACAGAATTGAATATCTTTCTTACCTTGAGCAAATCATGGACAGCAATGAGACTGTTTTCAAGTACAACTCAAGGCTTGATGTTTTTTCCGCTGTGCAGGCTGATTTTCTGATGAAAAACGAAATCCAGACGCGCAATGTGTTCACCTTTCTCTCGCAAAATGAGTCAACCGGAAAATATTTCTGCCGTTCGTTTTTTCCGCAGACCGACAGAGATTACACAGAGGGTCAGACAAGATGGACGCTGCTGTACAAAAAGAAGCTTTGGAAATCCACCGGGCAGGAGAATGTGCTTTACGACAGGATGAGAAGGTGATAGGAAAATAAATGGAAATCCACCAGGAATCCTTGATTTTTTGTGTGGTATGGATTAGTCTTAGGTAGTGCAAGAAACAAAAGTGAGGGACCGCAATATGAGAAAAAGTGAAGCTATTCAATCTGTCGCTAGGAAGGTTATATACCGGGGGGGGTACTACTTTTAGTGTTTTTGTTTGCCTCGTGTGAAAACTTTTTTAACGGAGCGGAACTAAGAAGGGAGATTGAGGAGCAGATTGCGCATGCGAATGCACCAAAGACGACGATTCGTGTGGGGCTTGGCTCTGCCGATTACGGCTCGGTTTATCCCACGGATTTCACTGGTGCTGCGGGCGACAGTTTTACAATAAAATTTACAAAAAAATCAGGCATTGTATTTAAGGAATGGACCTGCTTTGATTCCATCGGGTCGGCTTCGGATGCGGTAATTTTCAGCAATGGATCGAGCGTCGAGGATGTGGGAAACGGTACGGAAATCATCACGGTGACGGCCACCATTAAAGAAGTGCGGGACGGAATTGAAATCAGGCCGAAGTGCTATAATCCCATTGAGAGCGTAAAGCCGGAATTTACTGTGCTCAGAATTGCAAGGACCGAGGAAGACGCAAGGAACGGCACGAACCTGATTTCGCTTGAGGAATTTGAGTTTTATGCAAAAAAGGCGAACTACGGAAATGATTCCACAATCGTTAATGACAATGTTGCCAATCATCATGTAAAGAGCATTTGGTTTTATTTTGAGGCGGATGACTCGGGCGGTGGAGTCGAGTCGCTTGAGGTGCGGGAAAAACTGATTCGGTCACCAAAGGGTGAAGCAATCGGCGTAAGCACAGTTTTTAAAACTCCGTACCATAACAACGGCGGACTGAACAGCTTTTCTGGGGCGTTCGAATACAATTTTAAAAATGCATCCGACGGTGTTGTGAACCTTAGTTTTGTGGCCATCGACTATTCTGGAAACGAGACCAGCTCCGAGGAAGCTTTTTCCAAAAAGATTGATTTGGTCAAGGACAACTATATACATTTGATGTCAACAATTAACAATGATTCAATTTTTTTCTCTGATCCTGATAAAAGAACCGTTCATTATGAGTTTTTTGTTAAACCGATTACCTCTAACAATTATGATGTTTATGCAACGGATATGGACGGAACAGAATATTATGAAGGTTGGGGGGACCGCTATAGTGAATATTCGGGGTATCGTGGGCATCATGCAAAACTGCTTCGTGTTGAAACAGGATATTCCGAGGACAATCTTTCCCCGCTTCCAGATAGCAGCCTTGTCTATTGCGAGGGAGGAACATATGAGGATTTTTGGAGAAATGAAAATCATAAGGATGATTTTTATAGAGTCTCATTTGACTGTGATCCATACAGGGATTTATATATAAGGAATGTAATTGCTGATGAGGTTGGAAACGAATATTACAGTATCTATAGAATCCCCAAAGCGATAGATGTTGTTTCCTGTGAATATGAGACTGTTAATGTTGAACGGGATGTGCGTTATGATGCTTATGAGTTCGAGACTTTAGAGACAGATACTGTGGAATCTCCTGTTTGGAAAGTCAGGCTTAGTTCTGCGCCAATGAATGAAAATACGCAGTTCAAGTTGTTCGTCGTGCGGGTGGATGATGACGGTAAAATTGACAAAAACTTTTATAGACCTAAGAGGAATCTTAATTTGCAAACTATTATAAATGGAGGTTTTGTCACCTCGCTTACTTCTGCTGCGACTGTAAATAAATGCATTGCAAATCGTGACTGGGATGTTATTTCTCGTAACGGCAATATCGAGACTTATGGACTTGTTGACTCTGATGATATTGTGCTGACAAGAGGTTGGGAGTTGAACGGCGGTAGCGGGCTTTGGCTTCTTGAGGACGGCGTGTACAATATTTATTGTGTTGCTTTCGATAAAACTTATGTTGGCGCAGGCTCAGGTTATCTAACATGTACTGGAAAGCCTATTACTGTCTACAAGGGTGTTGAAAAGCCCCAAAGCATAGTTCCTTCATCCGAAGATTTGCCCTCTGATTTTACGGTGACACTTGAATCGGCAGGAAAAAATAGTGAAAAGCAGATTGCCCACGTAAAATATCCGTCCGGCTTCACTCCGAACCCGAATCTAACATATATTGTGAATTATTCACATCCGGAGACAGGTTCTTATTTTGCACTGGATGAAAATTCTCTCAGCATGGACTTTGAGATTCCGACCCACTACTGTGCATACAACTTCAAGATTATCGCATATAATGCAAATGGACAGAAGTATCTATCCGCCACAAAGCAGGTGACTGTGAGCTATGATAATATTCCGCCTGAAATGGGTAGGGATTATCGTTTGCTTATTACACCGAATGGGGCTGTATATGAGAACTTTAGTCCTTCGGATGATAAGTCCGGTATATTAAAGAAGGATGGAAAGATTTTTGTAAAATATTTTTACTCATCTAATTTATATTATGCTGATGAGCATAAAACCCTTAACTGGAATTCAGATTCAATACACACAGCACTTTGCGATAGTAACGGAAGACTGGAATTGCCCTACGAAGGTGAAAGGGGAGTTTATCTGTATCTGCAAGTGTCAGATGTAAACGGAAACACATTAGAAGATATGGAAATGGTTCCTATTGAGGTAATCGATTGTCCCAAGTTAAGATGGACAAGTTCCAAGATAAATGTGGAGTGGCAGAGTCCGTATGAAGCTGACACATACGGAGCTTGGAATGAACACTATTGTGGAGAAGTTTGGTATTTAAGCGGCAACACATGGGTGTCTAGCCACAGTGCCAACAGCAATTCAATAACGCAGTCTGAGAAAAATCGTAGCTGGGCAGTGACCCCGACAGGTGCAGAAACCAACTCGTTTATAAAGATTCAAGTGTGGGGCCAACCTAATTGCCTAAAAACGGCATACGTGTATCTTCCGTATCTGAAAACACCGTCAAGCTATGTTCCAAAACTCGCCGACTGTTCCGTGGGCATACGTGGTCTGAGCGTCCTCAGCGACAAGCCGGTTTTGGTGCACACGTTCCATGCAGGCTTCAATCTTGGAAACGATGTTGATGACTGGCTTTACAATGGAATTGAGACGGGTGTTGTGCAGCAGACGGACTCATTCACTTACACCAATGACAATCTTTCGGGGGTTCCTTCCGGCAGATATTACACAACAATCGTCCATTTCGCCAATGGCACAAAGGCTATGACGGAGGTAAAGAGGATGAATTAACCTCTTGACAGAAAGCGTAAAAACGGTGATAATAAGAATACTTATATCTTTTAAGGAGTTCTATCGTGCCTTGTGGAAAGAAAAGAAAGCGCGCAAAGATAGCGACACATAAGCGAAAGAAGAAGCTTAGACGGAATCGGCATAAGAGCAAGTAACAGACCATCTGTTGCCTGTCTGTTGTCAATCGAAAGACCGTGGTTGTTTTCGGACTTAACTGCGGTCTTTTTTTATAATGGGGGACCATATTTTGCTGCTACAAAAAATCCATTCTCCAGACGACTTAAAAAAGATACCCCAGAAGCAGTTGCCGGTTCTGGCCAACGAGATACGCTCCGAGATAATCGACGTGGTGGGAAAGAACGGTGGACATCTGGCGAGCAACCTTGGCGTGGTGGAGCTTTCCATAATTCTGCACAGGGTTTTTGACAGTCCATCCGATGCCATTGTTTGGGACGTGAGCCACCAGTCCTATCCACATAAACTTTTGACCGGACGTTACGACAGTTTTCCGACTTTGAGGACCAATGGCGGAATCTCCGGGTTCACACGTAAAAACGAAAGTCCCCATGACTATTTTGACGCAGGACACGCATCCTCATCAATTTCTTCCGCGCTGGGTCTCCTTGTGGCCTGGAAAATGAGCGGAAGGAACGACAAGGTTGTTGCGATAATCGGTGACGGTGCGCTGACCGGTGGAATGGCGTTCGAGGCACTGAGCCATGCGGGAAATCTTGCGAAAAATCTTATTGTCATCGTCAACGACAACCAGATGTCAATCAGCAGGAACACAGGAGCTCTTTCACGCTATCTCTCAAAACTTACCATGTCCAGCGGGTACCAGAGACTCCGCTACAAGATTGACAGGGCGGTTGACAACATCCCTTACTTCAACAGGAAGCTGGGCTACTTCATCTACAGGTTCAAGCGTGGGCTTAAGGGCCTTCTTCTTACCAACAATCTTTTTGTGGATTTGGGATTCGAGTACGTCGGTCCACTTAACGGACACAACATGCAGCAGCTTGAAGAAACCTTAAAACGTGTAAAAAAGATTCCGCGACCGGTGGTTGTCCATGTCGTCACAAAAAAGGGCAAGGGCTACAGTCCAGCCGAGGACGATCCTTCCGCATTCCATGGGGTTGGTCCATTCAACACGAGCGACGGATATGTTGAGAAATACGACACCCTGGGCTTCACTGAGGTCTTTAGCCGCAGGATGCTGGAGATTGGTGAAAAAAATCCAAAGGTTGTCGCAATAACTGCCGCCATGTCCAAGGGTACGGGGCTTGATTCTTTCTCTCGCCATTACTCTGAACGTTTTTTTGATGTCGGGATTGCCGAGGAACATGCTGTGACATTTGCCGGAGGGCTTGCTGCCGGTGGTCTTGTCCCGGTGGTCGCAATCTACTCTACATTTATACAGAGGTCGGTGGACCAAGTTATAGAGGACATCGCGCTGCAGAACAGGCACGTGGTTATGGCCCTGGACCGGGCTGGTGCGGTTCCATCTGACGGCGAGACACACCAGGGAATATTTGACATCGCTCTTTTCAGGTCCATTCCCGGCATGACCATGATGACTGCCTGCGCCGCATCCGATTTGAGGCTCTGTCTTGATTGGGCCATAGAAAAATGTGACGGTCCTGTTTGCATAAGGTGGCCAAAACTTTCCTGTCCCTCCGAGATACCGAGCTTTTCAAATCCTGTTGAACCGGGAAAGGGTCTTTTTATCCGATGCACTGAATTTGCTCCCGCAATGAGCATTGGTCTTGAAGAAAATCAGTCCGGTGGATTCGGTGGATTGGAAAGTGGGAAGGTCCTTTTTGTTTTGACCGGTGGACTCTATGGCGAGGCGTTGACAGCTGCAAGGTCCCTGATGATAAATGGAATCGTGGTCGATATGTATGTTCTCAGGTTCATAAAGCCCTTGGACGAGGAGCATTTTGTGTCCATCGCAAAAAACTACAGCCTTGTCATGTTCATGGAGGACGGTGTAAAAAGCGGTGGCGTGGGTGAATATCTGGAGCTTGTGCTAAAAAAATCTCTTGGCATCTCGCCTGTTTCAGAGGTTCTTGGATTCCCGGACAGATTTGTAGCCAACGGAACAAGGGCACAGATTCTTGAGAGCGTGGGGCTTGCTCCTGAACAGATTGCGGACAGCGTTACCCAGATTCTTTCGGACGGCACTTCAAATCGCCAGCATTAATTTTGGATTGGAATGGTGGTATTTATGGAAAATCTTTCTCTGAAACTTGCGGACAGGACGATACATACATCAAGACCCGCCTTTGTGATGGGCATAGTCAACTGTACTCCTGACAGCTTCTATGAAAAAAGCAGGGGCGGCTATGAGGAGGCTGCAAGGCTGATTGACGAGGGTGCGGACATAATCGACATTGGTGGGGAATCCACAAGGCCAGGGGCCGACTATGTTTCCGAGGATGAGGAGATGGCGAGGGTTGTCCCGGTGGTCGAATCAATAAGAAAAAACTTTTCAATTCCCATATCCGTTGACACAAGAAAGGCATCGGTGATGAGGGCCGCTCTTGATGCAGGGGCAGACATAGTGAACGATGTTTCCGCGCTGGAGGACGACCCGGAGATGGCTGGACTTGCCGCATCAAAAAAGGTTCCCGTAATCCTCATGCACAAGAGGGGTCTTCCGTCGAACATGCAGGACAACACAAGCTACCGCGACATTTTTACCGAGGTTGATTCATATCTAAGAGCCAGAATCGATTTTGCGCTTTCAAAAGGAATCGAGGGGGACAGGATAATTGTGGACCCGGGGATTGGATTTGGAAAAAGCCTTGAAGGAAATATTTCCCTCATCAGGGAATGTGGAAAGCTTTGCGGCGGAAAATATCCGGTACTTATGGCTCTGTCCAGAAAAACATGTATAGGGCAGATGACCGGTCGGGACGCTGGTGGAAGGCTCTACGGAACCCTTGCCGCCGACATTCTGTCCGTTATCCATGGCGCGACACTTTTGCGGGTGCATGACGTGGCTCCCTGCGTTGATACCCTGAATGTCCTGTCCCAAATCGAAAAAATCTCCGATAATCAAACAATAACACAAGAGCCAATCGGAGCTAGTTAATAGAAAGGAGCTGTCCAAATTGAACGGAGTAAGCGGTAGTTTAACATCTGTAGGAAGGTTTCTGCTGAGGGGACTGGATTTTGTCCTGCTTTTTTTGCTCATATACGAGGTGTTTCGTCTTCTCAGGCGCACAAATTCGCTTCAGGTACTAAAATCTGCCGTGATTATCGGTGTGGCGGGGCTTATTGTTTCGGGTCTGAAACTTCCGATACTCTCCTGGCTCATCAGAAAACTTGGTCCTTCCATCCTTGTGGCTTTCGTGATTATATTCCAGCCTGAAATCAGAAAAATCATTGTAAAGATGGGGAACATCAACTTTTTTGCGCTGAGGGGAAAGAAGAGCGCGAAGTACACCGAGGAAAAAATCACCAGTGTGCTTGATGCCGCCGAGGAGCTTTCCAGAATAACAGAGTCCCAGCCAAAGAGCCGTGGAATGCTTCTTGTTTTTCTTCGTGGTGACCCGATGGCGAAGATTGTCAACGACGATTCGGACCTCAACGGCGAGGAGCTTAACGCGGACATCTCAAAGAACCTGCTTGTTACCATTTTCAAATACGACACACCGCTTCACGACGGTGCATGTATAATCCAGGACAACAAGATTGTCAGGGCGGGAAGCCATCTGCCTTTGAGCGAACATTACGACATAAAGAAATCCACTTTTGGAACAAGACACTGTGCCGCTCTTGGTGCAAGTGAAAAAAGTGATGCCGTTGCCCTTGTTGTAAGCGAGGAGACCGGCTACATAAGTCTTGCGTATGACGGAAGGCTTTACTACAATCTAAAAAGAAAGGAAATCGAGCAGATTTTGAATCAGCTTTTGGGTGGAAAGACAATAAATTCAATTCAGGAGGGCGATTCCATAAATGAAACGAAATCCGCTTCTTGACAAGATAAAGATAGGCTCCTCCGACATTCTGGTTTTGGCAATATGTTTTGGCCTCACGATACTGATTAGCTTTGTCTACTACAACTATGGTTCGGTCAAGACTGTTATAAACACTGTTGTGGAAATAAAGGACGACGGAATGATGGTCGCCACCGAGAAGGACGGTCAGCCGCTTAGGGATTTCACTGTCAAGGTCAGCATAAAGTCTGCGGAAAAGGTTGAGGAGTCCACCGTCCATGCCTTTGTGGATTTGCGCTCGAAACTTGTGGACGGCCAGTACGAGTCTGTGACGGAGGAAGGTGTCTATGATTTTCCTGTCGTCGTCGAGGTGAATGCCGCACCCGCACTTTCCGAGTTC
>CACZPR010000021.1 GCA_902783155.1 uncultured Spirochaetaceae bacterium | reverse complement strand
TCTCGTTTTCCTCATTGTAGACTGTTACGCCCCTGTACTCCACGTAGCCTGGGTTTAGCATGTCGGGCATACTGAATCCAAAATTCAGTTCGTCGGTGATGTCGTCAACCGTCTCTGCCTTGAATGAGAATTCTATTTTTCCGTCGCCATAGTTTTTCGCGCTCTCGGGGATTGGAATCTCTATTCCGTTCCTTGGCGGTATGGTGATTGTCTTTCCGTCTGTCTTTACGTCTTTTTTGGTGAGCGTGGGCATGCCAACCTGGTCCCCAAGGTCCAGTGTGGATGGGGCGGTGTATTTTGAGAGGTCGGATGGGAGTTTTTCCGATTCAGGTATGGTCTCCGTCACCATGTCGATTCTTTTTGCCAAATCAAGGGCCTTGTCCGCGAATATGAGCCTGTTTTCTTCGCCGGTCTTAAGCGATTCAATGAGGAGGGCCTTTTCTTTTGCGCTGACACCTATGACGCTTGCCTTGATGACATTCGTTCCACGCTTGTTGAGCGCCGTGACAAAATCGGAGAGCTTTCCGCCCTTCCAGTTGAATGAAACTGTCTTGTCGCCTACCGTGAATGTGTAGACCCCACGCTCAATCTGCATGTTGCGGTCTATGTTTCCGCTGAGAAATCTGTCTGCCGATGCCGGCTGTACCACATCGATTTTGAATGAACCGTAGTCAGCATTGCGGCTTGCGTCCGCCGTTATTGCGAACTGGTCCGATGAACTTGTCATCTTGTTGCTGAAGGGGTTCTCAAATGAATATAGAGACTTGACGCTTTCCCTCAGGGATGACATGCGCTGGTTTACATCACGCCACGCACTTTGCTGCGCTTCGTATTTTTCCAGCTGTGCCTGTTCCCTTTTGAGAGGAATGCGCTCAGTCTCCATAAGAGCTTCTACGAGGTCGTTAGTCTTGTACTTATCCGTCACGCCAGGAATGCTGATACCGTCTGCCATTTTATCCCCGTCCCCTTGAAAAATGGTAAAAACTGTGCTGCCCGTTTGTGAACAGCATAGTCCGTTATATTACATCGTCGAACAGCAGTCCTATGGTGTGCTTCAAGTTGATTTGTATTTTCTGCAAATCTTCTGAAGGAATCTGTCGGATTACCCGATTGGTGGACGAATCCACAACCTCGACGATGACTCTTCCAAGCTCATCGTTTACGCTGAACTTGACCGTGTGCCCGAGAAACATATCCGATAATTCCTGAAGCTGCTTCACAGTCTCATTTACGTCATGCAAATTAGCTTCAAGATAATCCGTCACTTCTGCAGCACCAGCTGGAGCCAATTCTTGTTGAACTTTAGCGACATTGGTGTTGAAGAAAGTGTTTTTGTGGCCATCCATTGCCATCGATCCAATTGAACTATTAATCGCGTTAATCGTGTTCATGGAACTTTCCTCCTGAAAAAGAAAGAGGGGGGAAGGGGGCGCACCCCTCCTCACTCTTTTTATACCATCGTTAATCAAAAGATGACATCCAGATATCTCTTAAACAACGATGTGCATCAAAAGATGCATTTAAACCACAATAAAATTGCAGTTTTCCAGACTACTGAAGCAGAGCAAGCACGTTCTGTGACTGTGTGTTTGCCTGTGCCAACATCGCGGTGCTGGCCTGTGTGAGGATTGAGTTCTTTGTATACTCAACCATCGCGGAAGCCATGTCTGTGTCGCGGATGACAGATTCAGCACTCTGAGTGTTCTCTGCTGCGATAGCGATTCCCTTTGATGCTGTCTCAAGGCGGTTCTGATAAGCGCCCAAATCTGCTCTCTGCTTGTTGACGAGCTTGAGTGCGTTATCGATTGTACCGATAGCTATGTTTGCAGAATCTGGTGTAGAAATGCTGAGCTGCTCGGAAGTTGCACTTCTAAGACCAAGTGCCTCTGCTGACATTGTGCCAACAAATGCACTCACGCGCTGATCCATGTTTGCACCAACGTGGAACTGCATGACCTGTCCGGAAATTGAATTCTCTGCAAAGCGGCCTGTAAGCATGTTCATTCCGTTGAACTGTGCCTGGCTTGCAATGCGGTCAACCTCGGCGACAAGCTGTGAAACTTCCACCTGAATCTGCATGCGGTCCTCTTCTGTGTAGATTCCGTTTGCAGACTGAACTGACAGCTCGCGGATTCTCTGCAGGATGTCTGTTGTCTCCTGCAGGTAGCCTTCAGTTGTCTGAATGAAAGAGATTCCATTGTTGACATTTCTGTTGGCCTGGTTGAGTCCACGGATCTGGCTGCGCATCTTCTCAGATACTGCAAGTCCAGAAGCATCGTCGCCAGCTCTGTTAATTTTTTCACCAGAACTAAGTTTTTCAATGTTGCCCAGGAGAGCATTGTTGTTGATGCCCAGCTGGCGGTTTGCGAACATTGAACTCATGTTGTGATTGATAACCATATTCGTTCCTCCATGATTTGCACACCCCTGGCTTCATGCCAAGGTGCCTGCCGCGTTTATGTGGGCATCCGACAGTTTTTGCGCCCCTGACGGATGTTTTAGCCCCTTACAGCAGGAACTGTCACTTTGTTTTGCAGAGTGACAATCCATACTGTCATAAACGTATGGGGGAACACATTTCAAAGATCAAACTCCAGCTAAACCTGGAGAAAAGTCTGACCATTTGAACGGATTTTCATGGTATTTTGCTTGATTTTAAAGCCCCGATGTCGCAGGGCCAAAAAACGAGAAAGTCCGCACAGTCAGCAGGGGGATGCACTATATATACAGTACACCCACACCTGCTTAGATTATACTACACTATTGCAGCAAAGACAAGACTGTCTGTGACTGTGCGTTGGCCTGTGCCAGCATTGCTGTTCCAGACTGGACGAGGATTGAGTTCTTTGTGAATTCAACCATCTGGTTTGCCATGTCTGTGTCGCGGATGCGGCTCTCTGATGCCTGGAGGTTCTCAGCTGCGATGTCAAGACCCTTGACTGTGAATTCAAGGCGGTTCTGGTATGCACCGAGATCTGCGCGCTGCTTGTTGAGCATCTTGATAGCCTCGTCAAGAGTTCCGATTGCGCGGTTCGCTTCATCAGGAGTTGCAAGAGAAAGAATCTCTTCTGTTCCGATTTCGCGTACTCCAAGGGCTGTTGCTGTCATTGTTCCGATGTAGACACGTGTTCTCTGGTCCATGTTTGCGCCAATGTGGAGCCACATAGAAGCTGTAACAGAGTTCTCGCCTGTCTCACGGGCAAAGCGGCCAGTCAGCATGTTCATGCCGTTGAACTGAGCGTGTGACGCTACGCGGTCGATTTCAGCGATAAGAGAAGAAACCTCAACCTGGATCTGCATACGATCTTCGTCAGTGTAGATACCGTTGCTTGACTGTACAGCCAATTCGCGGATGCGCTGAATCAAATCTGTTGTCTCCTGGAGGTAGCCTTCTGTTGTCTGGATAAAGCTGATTCCGTCTGCGGCATTCTTTGAAGCGCGGTTGAGACCACGAATCTGTGAACGCATTTTTTCAGAAACGGCAAGTCCTGAAGCATCATCACCTGCACGGTTGATTCTCATGCCAGATGAGAGTTTCTCCATGTCCTTCTGGACAGATCCTGTTGTTACGTTTACTGAGCGTCCAGCGAACATTGCGGACATGTTGTGATTAATAACCATAGTGTTTTCCTCCGTGGAACTATGTGTATTCAGGCAAAATCCTTTCTGCCTGTTTGTAAAGGACCGCGCAATGCATTTACAAGGCTACATCCACAGTCTTTTACGTGAAGGCCTGGCTGTTGTCTTCAGCGAAGTTGAGCACCCATGTTCCTTCATAAACCAGTATCGGAGGAGACTGAAAAAAACTTTACAACTTTTTTTAAATTTTTTTTGAAAAAAAGTTGTAAAATGCACCGTTCGTGATTCCGGTAAAAAAAAATGCTCCCCGCTGCCAATGACAAACGGGGAGCGAAATGGTTTTAGTTGATTTTATTGTACCTTGCAGAGCACATAATCGCCAGTTTCTTTCACAAAATTATAGACGACCGTTATTGTGCCCGGGTTGGATGTTTTCAGTTCTAGAGTTGAATGGTTAAATTTGTAGTTGTTTGTTTTTTCCCTTGTGCCGCCAGATGTAGTAAAAATTTCAACGAATTCGTTGATGCTGTAGCCTGCGTATGGATAGACGACGGATGAGCCGGAAGTGCAATAGCAGTTTATTTTTGTTTTTTCTGCATCAAGGTTGTTGTAGGATGCTTGATTAGAACAAGGAATTTCAAACTCTTTATTTCCATTGACAGGAATGGAATTTTCTTGTCCATAGCTTCCCAAAGTGTAGTCGGAGCCGTAGACATTGGAGCCGTATTCTGTTATGCTGCTTACCGTCAGCGGTACATCGGCATTGTTGAAGATTTTGACCTTCACTGTTCCAGTGTAAGTACGGGTATCTGATGAGGAGCTGCTTCCAGATGAACCACTGACAGGTGATGGACACCCCATGAAGCCTAGCGCCGCCGTAGCCAGCAGCACCATAACCAACGCTCTGATTTTTTTCATTTCTTTCCCCCTTTGCTTCCGCTGGAATGACTTGATGGCGGGTTGTTTCCCCTGTTTCCTCCGCTTGGTTTTCCTGTAGTGGACGGCATCCTTCCGCCTTCCCCGCTGTAGGGGTTTCCGGGTTTTACCGTTGTTTTTGCCATGAAATTCCTCCTTGGTTTTCTTTTTTTTTGTGTCTTAAAGCGAAGTCGCGCGTAGCAAGACTTCGCTTTAAGGTCTTTGTCAAGACCTTACCCCAGAGTACTCTGGGGTAAATTTTTTTTTTGGGGGGGGTAAGGAAATGTCAGGCCTTTTTAGAAGCTCCTATTATAATTTGGTTTCGGTGTAAAAAAAACTTCCCGCTCTATTTCAAATATTTCACTCCGAAATAATCCAGACTTAATTTCATTGCGTCCTGTCCTGTAAGGCAAGTGTCACGCAAAAAGCCCCTTTCGTTTTTCCATTCTTTTATTCCGCGGTAATAATACAGCTTTAATTTCTCAGTGATTATGAAGGGGACTATGTTGTGTTTCAAACATTCCTTGAACATTATCAAGCGGCCAATACGACCGTTACCGTCCTGAAATGGATGAATCGATTCAAAGCGGACATGGAAATCAAGGATGTCATCAAATGTAATTTTGTCCTTGGAATTGTATTCCAAAAGCAATGCTTTCATTTCCCTTGGTACATCACAAGGCTTTGTCGTCTCTCTTCCACCGACTTCGTTTCCAAGGGATTTGTAATCGCCCACTCGGAACCATGATTTTTGAGCGTCGCTTGTTCCCGTTTTAAGAATATAATGCAGCTGTTTTATAAAGCTCTCGGAAAGTTTTGTCCCAGCACCTTCTATAATCAAATCAATGCAGCGGAAATGATTTACCGTTTCTATGATGTCATCCACTTTTACCGCTTCATCCGTAATGCCCAGGGTTTTTGTCTCAAAAATATAGCGGGTCTGATCGTGTGTAAGTTTCGAGCCCTCCATGTGATTTGAATTGTACGTGAGGTCAATCTGGATTTTATGATATATTCCACCTTTTAGTCCGGCTTCCTTTTCACGTTTTAAAAATGACAGCAGATTGCTTTCTTTTTCTGCATGTCGAATTTTTCGTCCCGGTTTTTCAGCAGAGGATGGTACTTTCCAAGTTTTCCCATCAAGTAATGCTCCGGGAACCCTGCCTTGCGAGCAGTAATTTCTTACGCTTCTTTCACTCAGATTCCAGAGTTTCGCGGCTTCTTCGACTGAAATATATTCCACCTTCGCCATAGGAAATATTATAGCATGTTATCGGCAAAATATAAAGCAAAAAACCGATAAAAAGACAGGTTATAATTTGCCGGTATTTTTTCCACTTTCCGCAACCTTCCTTGAAAAAATCGCAATCTGACCTTATATTATAGTTATGATTTATTTTGACATGGACGGCGTTCTTGCCACTTACGACATAAACGGATACATCGGGGAAAAGCCTCCCTTCTCGCAGATTGGCGGACATTATTTTTCAACACTTTCGGCTGATTCCGTTGCGATGGAAATTTTTCGGACGCTCTACAAGGAGATTCCAGGATGCGTCATGGTCTTGACATCGGTTTCCGTGCCACGGGATTTGCGGACCGAGCAGACGCTTGACAAAATCCACTGGCTCCTGAAGGAGTTTCCCGACTTTGATTTTGGTGCGCATTTTCTTTCCACGTCCACCGAAAAACGGAACATCATCTCAAACATCCGGGGCATGGCTTTGAACAAGCGCGACATACTGATTGACGACTGGAACGCAAACCTCTACGCATGGACTGCTAACGGAGGAACCGCAGTCAAGTATCTCAACGGAATCAACTCGAAAAAAAGCTGGCCCGGCGAAGTTTTGGAAAGAGATGAGGGTGCTGAAAAATGCCTTGAGAAATTCCGCAGGCTCTGGTTCAGCTTGAACACCAGCAGGTAGAGAATCCGCATATAGCTGATTTTCTTTTGGGGAGCGATTAAAAAAAATCTTTATGGAAATCGAAGGACTCCGCGTTAGGGCATGGAGTGGTGGAGGCGGAAGCCGACAGTGCCCCACGCAGATTTGATGCGGACGGCAGCAAATCTGCGTGGGGTACCGCGCGTTAGCAAGCCACGTAACGCCCGGCCCGCCGCTAGGCGGGAAACGCCCGCATAAAAAAAGCCCCGGACAAAAAATCCAGGGCTTGATTATTTCAAATCAAATTGCTCAGCGGAAAATTATAATCAGAACCTGAGAGACGATTACGACAGAAATCAACGCAATCGGGTAGGTGGAAGCGTATGCTCCGGCAACCTTTTCTGTTCCGGCTGTAGAAATCAAGGTTCCGAGTGCCGGTGTTGAAGTCATACCGCCGCAGATTGAACCGAGGTTGTTCAGAAGGTTCAGCTTCAGGACGTACTTTGCGAAGATGTAACCGATAATCATCGGGAGGAGCGTCATAACGATTCCGTAGATGAAGTATACCCACTCGAAGTATTTGACGAAACTTGCACCTCCTGCGACACCTGCTCCAATCAAAAAGAGCATGAGTCCCAGTTCACGGAAGACCTTGAGGGTTGATTCCTTCGGCATGATGGAAATCTTTCCGATTTTTGAGAAATGTCCTGCAACCAATGAAAGAATGAGACATCCGCCTGTGGTTGTGAGAGAGAAGTTTCCGAACTTGAAGCATCCGAAGAACATTCCGAGCAGTGCAATCACTGAGAACGCGCAGAATCCGAACGGGTCAAGCTCCAGTTCCTTTCCTGTGAGTTTTGAAGGCTTTTCCGGGTTGGATGCGGTGAGCTTTTCCCTTTCCTTTTCCATGTTGGCCTTTGAGAATTTCGGAACCAGCTGGACGAAAAGGACGACTCCGATTACTCCGAAGAGATATGCGATTCCGTGTCCGACCGCTACGATGGATTCAAGCTCCTCTGACGTTACGGTTGCCTTTGCGGCTGAGAATGCCGGGGTTGAAGTAAGGGAGCCTGAAAGAAGACCGACTATCATTGCTCCGGCCTCTTCCTTTGAGCGTCCGAATGCGTTGATGTCGAGGGCGATGCATCCTGCGCATGAAAGGCCGCCGATGATGATGATCAGAAGACCAAGGACGATGTATGATTTGAAATTCTTCCTGAGGTCACCGAAAAAGCTCGGACCCGCGATGAATCCGACAGACGTGACGAACAGGATAAGACCCAAAGTTTCTACTATTTTAAGTGCGTTCGTGATGTAGGACTTGTCACCGACCATGAGCTGCTTTGCAAGTCCACCCACGACGTTGCCGCTCTTGTCCATTCCGTAGAAGAAAGCTCCGAAAAGAAGCGCGACGATGAAAACGCCGGCCGTGCCCAAAGAAACACCTTTGATGGTGATTCTACCCAATAGGTAACCGAGACCTGCAATGGCAAATACACAGAAAATCAGGAATGTGACTGCCTTGATCGAAAGAATGCCTCCGAAGAGTACCATAGTTAAAACCTCATAGCTTTGAAAATTTGAGGTATTATATAACTACGCGCGTTTTTCTTCAATATCTTATGTGCTTAAATAAATTCGGCGTGACGCTTGTTGTTCTGTACGTCATTTTTTTCCTCCTCCCCATGCTTGACATTTGTGTTTGCTTGTGCTAACTTTGTGCTAAAAAGTGTTAGATATAGCTAATCATTTTGAGGAGCGCGTTTATGCCTTTGACTATGGCGGCGGTCGGGGAGAGTTTTTTAATCAAGAAAATCACAGGAAAAGAGGAGACCCGGAGGTTTCTGGAGAACCTTGGCTTTGTCGCAGGATCTGAAGTTTCTGTCGTGTCCGAGATTTGCGGGAACGTGATTGTGCAGGTGAAGGAAAGCCGTGTCGCAATCAGCAGGGAAATGGCTCAGAAAATCATCGTATAATTTTTTTTGCCGCATGGGTTAGCTTTTGCTAATTTCAGTCCGCGGTGAATTTTTTTACTTGGCTTAAAAATAGGAGAATATAATATGACGCTAAAAGAAGTGAAGACCGGTCAGACTGTGACGGTTGAAAAACTGCTTGGGGATGGGGCCGTAAAACGCCGCATCATGGACATGGGAATTACCAAGGGAACTGAAATCTACGTTCGCAAGGTTGCTCCGCTTGGAGACCCTGTTGAAGTTACCGTCCGCGGATATGAGCTTTCCATAAGGAAGGCCGACGCCGAGCTGATTCAGCTTAAATAGGAAAAGTGGAGGTTGAACGAAATGATAAAGATTGCTTTGGCAGGAAACCCTAACGCAGGAAAGACCACTCTTTTCAATGCACTTACCGGTGCCAATCAGTTCGTAGGAAACTGGCCTGGAGTCACTGTTGAAAAAAAGGAAGGAAAACTCAAGGGACACAACGGTGAAGTGGTGATAACCGACCTTCCCGGAATCTATTCGCTTTCTCCTTATTCACTGGAGGAGGTTGTTTCGCGCGACTATCTGGTTAAGGAACGCCCGGATGCCATCCTCAACATAATCGACGGAACGAACCTTGAAAGGAACCTCTACCTCACGACTCAGCTTGCGGAGCTTGGCATTCCTATGGTAGTTGCCGTGAACATGATGGATGTCGTCAAAAAGAACGGTGACAAAATCCACGTTGACGCAATGTCCGAGGAGCTTGGCTGCCCTGTGTTCGAGATTTCCGCACTCAAGGGAACCGGATGCATGGAAGCCGCTGAAATGGCAGTCACAAAGGCGAACGAAAAAAAGCCGATGATGTACAAGCACCGATTCGAGGGTTGCGTTGAACATGCTCTTGCCCATATCGAGGAGGCCGTGGTCCATGATCTTCCGGCAGAACAGCACCGATGGTATTCCGTCAAACTTTTTGAGCGCGACCAGAAGGTGATTGAGTCTCTTGGCGTGAATTCCGAAAAGCTTGCACACATCGAGGGTGACATAAAGTCATGCGAAAAGGAACTTGACGATGATTCCGAATCGATAATCACTGCGGAAAGATATAAGTATATAGAATCAATCATAAAAAAATGTGCGACAAAAAAGAACCGCTCAAAGCTTTCAACTTCCGACAAGATTGACCGTGTGGTAACAAACCGCTGGCTTGCACTTCCGATTTTTGCCGCAGTCATGTTCATAGTCTACTGGGTTGCCATGGTTGCCGTTGGTACTCCTGCTACTGACTGGGCGAACGACGGACTTTTCGGAGACGGATACCATCTCTTTGGAATAGGAACCCCGGCTTATGAAGAGGCATGCGAGGAATTCGGCGACAGCGCTGAGATTCTTGAGGCAGTTGAAAATGGAGAAGCGACTTATGTCGTAATCGATGACGAGACCATGGAAGTTTCCGACCCGATTGAAATAACAGACGACATGGTTTCCGATGCGAACGCCATGGTTGAAAAATACGGAGACGAGGGACCTGATCCTGCTGATTACGGCGTATGGGTTCCAGGAATCCCCGTGCTGATTGAGAGGGGGCTTGACGCAATCAACTGCGCGGACTGGCTCAAGGGGCTGATTCTTGACGGTATCGTTGCAGGTGTCGGCGCTGTCCTTGGATTTGTTCCGCAGATGCTCGTCCTCTTTATCTTCCTTGCGTTCTTGGAAGCCTGTGGTTATATGGCGCGTATTGCCTTTATTCTTGACCGTGTGTTCCGAAAATTTGGTCTTTCGGGAAAATCATTCATACCGATGCTTGTCGGAACGGGCTGCGGTGTTCCTGGAATCATGGCGTGCCGTACAATCGAAAGCGAGAGGGACAGGCGCATGACGATTATGACGACAACGTTCATTCCGTGCGGTGCAAAGGTTCCGTTCATCGCTCTTGTCGCCGGTGCAATCTTCGGTGGCTCCCCATGGATTTCAACATCTGCATATTTCATAGGAATAGCAGCAATCATCTGTTCGGGAATCATACTCAAAAAGACAAAGCCGTTCAGGGGTGACGTGGCTCCGTTCGTTATGGAACTTCCTGCATACCACTGGCCTACATTCGGAAACGTTATGCGCTCAATGTGGGAACGCGGATGGTCATTCATCAAAAAGGCCGGAACGGTCATCCTCCTTTCAACGATTGTAATCTGGTTCCTTTCATCATTCGGCTGGACTGAAGGTGGATTCGGAATGCTTGAGGAAGACCAGATGGATTCAAGCATACTTGCAAAAATCGGAACGGGAATCGCATGGATTTTCAGTCCTCTTGGATGGGGCAACTGGCAGGCTGCGGTCGCGTCGATTACGGGTCTTGTCGCAAAGGAAAACATCGTAGGTACAATGGGAATCCTTTACGGAGGAGCTGACACATGGGCAAACATGGCCGCTGCATTCACTTATGCTTCAGGACTTTCGTTCCTCATCTTCAACCTTCTCTGCGCCCCTTGTTTTGCGGCAATCGGTGCAATAAAGCGCGAGATGAACAGCAGGAAATGGACATGGGCTGCAATCGGCTGGCAGTGCGGATTTGCATACGCGGTTTCTCTTGTGGTCTATCAGTTTGGAAGCATGTTCACCGGTGCAGGAAACGTTCCGGGATTCATAGCGGCAATTCTGGTTCTTGGAGCCTTCGTCTGGTTCCTTGTAAGAAGACCTTCAAAGCAAAAGGTTTCAGCTTAATTGGTAATGGAGATTGAAATATGTTTGGAACAATAGCAGTCGGCATGGTTCTTCTGGCAATAGTTTCGCTAGTAATCTTTTCCATGGTGAAATCAAAGCGCTCTGGAAAACACGTCAGTTCGTGCGGCGGCAATTGTTCCGCATGTGGATGCTGCTGCCATAAGAAAAAATAATTTCAAGAATAGAGCCGGCTTGTAAAAATCAGGTCGGCTCTTTTTTTTTGTGACTTAATGCCTATTTGACTTTTTCCTTTTGCATGATAGAATTGAAATCATGACACGGCAGGATATTATCGACCGCCTTAAAGATTATTTTTCTCACGATGATGACATTGAAATGGTCCTGCTTTACGGTTCCGTTGCCAAGGGGACTTTCAATCCGAAGAGCGACATCGACATTGCGCTTTACTCAAAAAAGGAGCTTTCGTTTGAGGTTCTTGCAAAAATCCAGACGGAGCTTGCGATTATGTTCGACCGGGAAATTGATGTTGCCGATTTGAAAAAGGCCGAGGGAACTTTCCTTTACCAGATTATGACGAATGCGGTCAAGATAAAATTCGAAGAAAACATTTATGTGCGCTACGCGATGAAGGCCCTTTATTTTTATGAGGACTTTCTTCCGATTTTGCGCCGGACACAAGAGGAAAAACTCAAGAGGATGCTGAATGGATAAGGATGTCATCAACAACAAAATAGAATCACTAATGCGCTGCGTGGAAAGGATAAGGACTCATATTCCGTCATCCGTAGAAGAACTTGAGTCGGATTTTGACATGCAGGACATTATCATTTTAAATTTAGAAAGGGCGGTGCAGATTTGCGTGGATGTTGCGAACCATATAATTTCCGGTTTCAACGAATCCGTTCCCCAGACAATGGCTCTTTCGTTCGATGCGCTTGCAAAAAAGAATGTAATACCCCCGGAACTTGCGAAAAATCTTTCCCATGCGGTGGGCTTCAGGAATATCGCTGTCCACCAATATGAAAACATAAGCTGGCAAATCGTTTACGCCATCGTGACAAAAAATCTTTCTGATTTCTCTGATTTTGCAAAATGCCTTTTAAAATGAAAAAGCCCCGCAGTCTCCCGCAGGGCTAAAATCACTTCTAAACAATGTGGTACGACCGAGTTTTGCCAAAGGCAAAACTCGAAGAGCTAAAATCGCCTATAAATAACAGACGACCGAGTTTTCGCAAAGCGAAAACTCGCAGAGCTAAAATTGCCTATAAACGACAATCCTACCGAGTTTTTGCAAAGCAAAAACTCGAAGAGGTAGAATCGCCGCAGGCGATTCTACCGACTGGCCCCAGGAATCTCCTTTCCTTCGAATTCAGGATTTCCGTGGTGATATGTCGGAAGAATCTTCGGGGAGATTGCGTCGCCCTTGATTCCGGCTGCATCGCGCTCCTTTTCAAAAGCCTTCACGTGGTCAAGGTTCATCTTGTCAGTGTCTGAAAGCTTTATGTCCTTGAAAATCTTTCCGGCTTCGATTCCTGCTTCACGTCCGAATACGACAACGTCAAGGAGAGAGTTACCCATCAGGCGGTTTGTTCCGTGTACGCCACCGGATGCTTCTCCTGCAACCAGAAGGTTCGGAATGTTTGTGTGGCATGTCTTGTTGATTTCAACGCCGCCATTCTGGTAGTGGAGGGTCGGGTAGACAAGAATCGGTTCCTTCCTGATGTCGATTCCGTACTTGATGAACATGTTGTACATTGCAGGAATTGACTTGAGGATTGTTCCCTCTCCGTGAATCATTTCAATCATCGGGGTGTCGAGCCAGACTGCATCCTGAACCTCGTTCTTAACTCCGCGTCCTTCCTTTACTTCACGGATGATACCAGAAGCGTTTACGTCGCGTGTTTCGAGAGGATGGATGTAGACCTCTCCGTCCTTGTTGATGAGTTTTGCTCCGAGTGAGCGAACCTTTTCGGTGACAAGCTTTCCGAGAATCTGTGTCGGATATGCTGCTCCCGTCGGGTGGTACTGGAGTGAATCCTGGTACAAAAGCTTTGCTCCTGCGCGGTATGCCATTACAAGACCGTCGGCAGTTGCACCGTAGTGGTTTGATGTCGGGAATCCCTGGTAGTGCATGCGTCCTGCTCCACCTGTTGCGATGATTACGACCTTTGCCTTTGCGATGCGGAGCTCACCTGTCTCAATGTTCAGGAGGACTGCACCACAAGCTTCACCCTTGTCATTCTTGATGATTTCGATTGCAGCGGTAAAATCAACTACGGTGATTGAATCAACGCGGTTGAAAGTTTCGTCGCGGAGTGTGCGCATGATTTCTGCACCTGAGTAGTCCTTGCATGCGTGCATTCTCTTGCGGCTTGTTCCGCCACCATGGGTCGTTACCATTGTTCCGTCTGGCATCTTGTCGAATTCAACGCCGAGGTCGTTCAGCCACTTGATTACGGAAGGTGCCTTGTTTACGAGCGTAGATACAAGCTCAGGCTTTCCGTCGAAGTGTCCACCGCCGAATGCATCCAGATAGTGCTGTGCAGGTGAGTCGTTCGGCTTGTCTGCTGCCTGGATTCCGCCTTCCGCCATCATTGTGTTTGCGTCACCTACACGGAGCTTTGTTACGAGAAGAACTTTTGCTCCGGCTTCAGATGCCATGATTGCAGCTGATGTTCCTGCACCGCCTCCACCGATTACAAGAACGTCTGTCTCGTAGTCAACGTGGGTAAGGTCAATCTTTTCCGGTTCGATTCTTGGTTTTGCCTGAAGCATTTCCGCAAGCTCGATTGGAGCCTTCTGTCCCTTGTTAGGACCAATCTTCAGCTCCGTGAACTGCTCCTTGATTCTGTCCGGGTGGAATTTCAAAAGCAGGTCGTCTTTCTGTTCCGCAGTAAGACGAGCGTGTTCAAATTTGAGGTTTGCTTCGCGTTTTTCAGCTACGATTTTCGCAGCATCATCCAGGTAGTTTCCATACATATATATATTTCTCCTGTTGTTAGTTTTGTTTCAAGCGAGTTTTGCAAAGCAAAACTCGTAAATCAAAATTGACATAGTCGATTTTGATTATCTTACTTTTCAATTTCACGTGTGTTGTAAAGGTTCTTGATTTCATCAAGCGGCTTGTTCATCATAGCCTCAAGAGCCTCCTGGCATTTGCCCTCGTTGATTTCGTTCACACGGTCAATGAGGTGCTGTGTCTGTGGCTGAAGGTATTTACCGTTGATGCGGCGTGCAAGCTCTGCAACCTGAGGATGTGAAATTCCGGCAGGGCAGCGTGAAGAACAGCATCCGCACATTACGCAGTCAAACGAAAGGTCAGCGCACTTTGCAAAATCACCGCGCTGTGCATATGCGATGTACTGCATTGTGCTCAGGCTCTGTGGACATGCACGTGTACATGCGTTGCAACCCACGCAGGAGTAAATCTCCGGGTAGAGCTGCATCATAATCTGCTGCTCCGGCTTGATTTTGTTGATGTCGTAAATCTGCTTTACCAACGGGAAGAACGGAAGAGTCGCAATGTACATGTCGTTCTCAACCTTCTTTGAGCAGGCGAGGCATGTCTGGAGCTGGTTCTGTCCCTTGATGCGGTAGATTGTGGCACAGGCTCCGCAGAATCCGTTGCGGCATCCACAACCGCGCTTGAGTTGATATCCGGCGTATTCCATTGCGTTCATGATTGTAAGTTCAGCCGGAACTTCATATTTTTTACCAAAAATGTAAATTGTAGCCATTTCTTTTTCAGCCATTTTAATCTCCTAAAATTAGTATTCAGGTGGAAGTTCACCCAGCTGGTCGAAGCTGAACACCGGTCCGTCCTTGCAGACAAATTTGTCTCCGATGTTGCATCTTCCGCACTTTCCGATTCCGCACTTCATGCGCATTTCCATAGTGGTGAAAACCTGCTCATCCTTGAATCCGAGCTTCTTCAATGCGTCGAGCGAAAGGTGAATCAAAATCGGCGGTCCGCACATGATTACGGTCATGCTTGGGTCTGGATTAAGCTCCGTTACATAAGGCGGAACAAATCCAACGTGTCCGTCCCATCCGTCTTCCGCACGGTCAATCGTCAGGTCGATGGAACAGTTCGGCTGCTTCATCCAGACGTTCTTCATCTCGTCAAGGCGAACCAAATCTGCCATGCTTCTTGAACCGTAGATTACCTGAATCTTACCGTAGTCTGCGCGGTGGTCCATCATGTAGTTTACGACGGAGTGCACCGGTGCGATACCGATACCTCCGGCGATAACCAGAATGTCCTTGCCCTTGAGCTTTGTGTCCACCGGGAATCCGTTTCCAATCGGTCCGCGCACACAAATCTGCTGGCCGACTTCCGCGCTGTGGAGCCATTCAGTCACGCATCCGCACTTCTTGATTGAGAACTCCATGTGTGTCTCAAGGGTAGGGGACGACGTGATTGAAATCATTGACTCTCCGACACCAGGAACGATGAGCATTGCGCACTGTCCAGGAATGTGCTCGAAGAGTTTTTTTCCGTCAAGGCCGACCACGCTGAAAGTCTTGACGTCAGGAGTCTCCTGCTTTATGTCAATAATTTTTCCAACATAAGGAATGAATGATTCTTTTGTTTCCATAAGCATTTATGACTAAATGTCACCATCCTCCTGTATCATTTTTATAACCTTTACGATGTTCATGTTCACAGGGCAGCTTTCAAGGCAGCGTCCGCATCCAACGCATGAGAACATTCCTTCATGCGCCATCGGATAGTAGACGAGCTTGTGCATGAACCTCTGGCGGCTTCTTTCCTTCTGTGACAGACGCGGGTTTGCAGCGGCCATCTGGGTGAAGTCGGAGTACATGCAGGAGTCCCAGCAGCGTACCTGGCGGATTCCTTTTCCTGTGTCGAAGTCGCGAACGTCGAAGCACATGCAGGTCGGGCAGACATAGGTGCATGTTCCGCAACCAAGGCAAGGCTCTGCTGCTTTGTCCCAAATCTTAGAGTTGAAGATTTTCATCATCTGCTCAGGCTTTACGGCACCGAGTTTTGCAAGGTCAAGATGCGCGAACGGAAGTTTTTCAATCTTGTCCGCAATCTCTTTTTTGAGTGAATCAACTGCCTTGTCGTCGCCCTCGGTCAGAACGGATTTTGCAGCCTCAATGAATTTTTTTCCTTTGTCCGTGTTTGCGGCAAAAAAGAATTTTCCGTCGGCATTCCAGCAAGAAACGTCTCCTGCCGGTTTTGCAAGGCTTGCGTCAAGTCCGTAGCTTGAACAGAAGCACTCCTTGGCCGGCTCGTTGCATGCGAGTGTGATTACGGTTCCATGTTCGCGGCGGTTTGTGTAGTATGAATCCTTTGGACTCATGTGCATGTACACATTGTCGATTGCCTCGAATCCCTTTGCGTCACATGCGCGGACACCGAAAATCACGAAATCCTCAATCTCCTTGCGGGGATCGGTGACAGTTATTTCCTGGCCCTTCCTCTGGTATTCAACCATCTTCTCGGCTTTCGGGAAGAAAAAGTCTTTTGCAGAGCGGACGGTCTTGAGTGCGGAAGACAGCTTTACGCCTTTTTCCCATCTCTTGAAGTCAGCCTTGTTTGATGTATTGTCAACGGGCAGATACAGAGGCTGCTTTGAACCGATAAGCTCAAACAATGAATCAATTTTATCAGCACTGATACTAAGCATCATTCAGCCTCCTTGTCATTTGAGCGGTCCCATACGATTGTAGTCTCCGGGTCGCTGTCCGGATTGAACGTGAGCATTGCGGGCTTTGTCTCCATGTCGGAACCAGCCTGATATTCGCCGTAAATCTCGTTGATGTCCTTGATGAACTTGCGGTTCAAAAGATACAGCGGGATGTGCTGAGGACAGACACGTGAACATTCACCGCAGTCCGTACAGCGTCCGGCAACATGCCATGCGCGGATAATATGGAAGAGGCTTTCCTCAAAACTTGTTTCCGCAACCTTCTGTGATGTGTAGAGCTTGTTGTTGTCGAACACGCACTTTTCGCAGGTACATGCAGGACAGATGTCGCGGCATGCATTGCAGCGGAGGCAGCGTGAAAATTCATTCTTCCAGAATTCGTTGCGCTCGTCCGCAGTCATTGCTTCAATCTTTGCAACTTCCGCCATGCGTGTTGATTCAACTGGCTCACATTCCGCTTCCACACCGATAAGCTCATCGCATGAAACAGGCTTTTTGTTCTTGCAAGTTTCGCAAACGTCACCGCCGTCCAAAGTATCCTGGCAAGGAACTCCGATTGCATAAACGTCGCCGCGTGTGATGCGGTTTTCTTTCAAAAGCTGCGTGAATGAATATGTGTCATTCGGCTTGAGGAACACAAGTACGGTTTCCTGCGGTATTGGTGCGTCCTGTGCGTTCGGGTCGCGCTGCTTTGCCATGGTGTTGTTCATGCGCGTGGTGCTTTTCTTGATTTCAATTTCCCTTGTGATTTTTACGAGGTACTTTGAAAGATTCGCCTTGCAGTATTTGTTGAAAACGAAGTCCCTGTCCAGCTCCTCTGCCGAATTGAAAACAGCCGGGGTGATGTCGTCATCAAAAAGACCTTTCTTCCATCCGACGACTTTCTGGACCTTTCCTTCCGCAAGAAGCTCCTTCGCACGTTTGATTAATTTGTCTTGCATCTTACGTCCTCCAGTTTCTTACATTCGCCAAGCTCGGTAATCTGCTTTACGAAATCGTTCATGATTCCTGCAAAGCGGACACCTTCGGCTGCGGAACACCATTCAACGCGTGTGCGACCTTTTTCAATTCCCAGGTAATCAAGCATGGAGAAAAGAAGCGTCATGCGGCGGCGTGCAAAATAGTTTCCGGTAGAGTAGTGGCAGTCACCGGGATGGCATCCGCAGAGGATAACACCATCGGCACCACGCTGGAATGCGCGCAAAATGAACATCGGGTTCAGGCGGCATGAGCATGGGATGCGGATAATCTTTACGTTCTTCGGGTACTCGAGACGGTTGTTTCCAGCCAGGTCGGCACCAGCATAGGAACACCAGTTGCAGCAGAACGCAACGATGCGGGGTGTCCATTCTGTATTTGTAGTCTTTGTTTCTTCACTCATAGTTTAATTCCTCAGATTACAGAACTGAGTCCACCTCCGCAAGAATTTGTTTGTTGCTGAATCCGAACAGATCCATTGCTCCAGATGGACATGCGACAGTACATGCACCGCATCCCTGGCACATAGCTGAATTGACCTGCGACACATGGCGTGTAATCGTGGTCCTGTTTGGTCCCCTGAAATCCTTGTCCACATAGGAGATTGCACCGTATGGACAGACGTTCGCGCACTGGCCGCATCCGTTACATGCGTTTTCATCTGGATGTGCCGTGCATGGGTTGTTCTTTAGCTTGTCCTTGACCAAAAGACAGATTGCCTTTGCTGCTGCACCCGATGACTGGGCGACAGTCTCAGGAATATCCTTTGGACCCTGGCAGCATCCTGCAAGGAAGATACCGGCTGTCGGTGATTCGACCGGACGGAGCTTTGCATGGGCCTCAAGGAAGAAGTCGTTGTTGTCCATGGATGTCGTGAGCATGGTCGCAAGCGGTCTGGCCGATTTGTCTGCCTCGATTGATGCTGCGAGAACCACCATGTCCGCCTTGATGTGGACCTGCCTGTTCAAAATCAGGTCGGAACCCTGAACATCGAGAGTGCCGTCGGCGAGTGGAGTCACTTTTCCAACCTGGCCCTTGATGTAGTGGACACCATACTGTTCAACCGCGCGTCTGTAGAATTCGTCAAAGTTCTTTCCAGGTGTGCGCACGTCAATATAGAACACAGTTATGTTTGTGTCCGGATAGTGGTCGCGGGTAAGGATTGCGTGTTTCGCCGTGTACATGCAGCAGACCTTGGAACAGTATTCGTGTCCCTTGGTTGAGTCCGCGGAGCAGCGTGAGCCTACACACTGTATGAACACAATCTCCTTTGGCTCCCTTCCGTCTGATGGGCGGAGAAGATGTCCGTTGGTCGGTCCGGATGCGTTGCAGAGTCTCTCGAATTCAAGAGAAGAAACAACGTCCGGGCTTTGTGAGTATGCGTATTCGTCAAATTTTTCAAGGCTTATTGGGTTGTAGCCAGTTGCGACGATTATCGCACCATATTTTTCCTTAAGGATTTCTTCCTGCTGTTTGAAGTTGATTGCTCCGACACCGCATGCCTTTTCGCAGAATCCGCACACATTGTCCTTGCCGTTCGCCAGTCCCTTCATGTGGAGACAGTATCTTCCATCGATGTTTGCGACCTTTGGAACAGCCTGTGCAAATGGAATGTCGATAGCCTTGCGGTTGTTGAGGTTAAGGTTGAATGCGTTCGGGACCTTCTTGTTTGGACACTTTTCAATACAGGCTCCGCATCCCGTGCATTTTGTCTCATCGACGTAGCGTGGATGACGTTTGATGTCCACCTCAAAATTTCCAATATATCCGCTGACCTTGCAGACCTCGGAGTAGGAGAGTATGCGGATGTTCTTGTTCTGGCTTACCTCCGTCATCTTTGGAGTTACGATACAGGAAGCGCAGTCAAGGGTCGGGAAGGTTTTGTCGAGCCTTGCCATCTTTCCGCCAATCGTGTAGTCCTTCTCAACAATGTCCACCGGGAAGCCTGCGTCCGCTATGTCCAGTGCGGCTGTTATACCGGCGATTCCACCTCCAATAACGAGCGCGCGCTTGGTCATCTGGGTCTCGCCCTCAATCAGCGGTGTGTCGAGTATGGTCTTGGCGATTGCGGCCTTTCCAAGAGCGACAGCCTTTTCGGTTGCGTCCGCCGTTTCCTTCATTACCCATGAGCACTGCTCGCGGATGTTGGCAATCTCAACCTTGTAGGCATTGAGTCCAGCACGCTCCGCACATCCACGGAACGTCTTTTCGTGCATTCGCGGAGAGCATGAGCACAGGACAACACCTGTGAGCTTCAGGTCGCGAATCTTTTCTTCAATCATCTGCTGTCCGGCTGAAGAACACATGTAGGTGTAGTGGGTCGAGAAAACAACTCCGTCTACCTTTCCAAGTTCCTCAGCGACTTTTTCTACGTCAACTGTTCCGGCAATGTTGGTACCACAGTGACATACAAAAACACCAATTCTTTCCATGGGACTTCCTTATTTTTTGTACTTTCTGAAAGCACTCATCAATGCCTGCTGTGGCATATCCGAATCCAGATGCTCGGGAACCTGTGCCGGGTCCAAATGATGGGGACCGCGTGTTCCTTCAACAACCTGGCGAACTGCGTCGATGAGCTTTGTCGGCTCCACCTGGCGCGGGCAACGTTCAAGACAGGCAAAGCAGCTGAGGCAGGCGTAGATTGACTTCGATGCCATGAGCTTTTCGATTTCACCGTTCTCGACCATCTGCACAAACTGGTGGGGATGATATTCCATTGCGTCGTAGTTGGGGCATGTTCCTGAGCATTTCCCGCAGACCATGCACTTCTTTGTGTTGACACCGGATCTCATCAGGATTTCTTCCTTCAGCAATTCTGCATTCTCCATCACTTGGCCTCCTTGACTCCAAGAGCCTGTGCCAGAAGTTCCGTAAAGTAGATTACGTCCAGATTGGATTCGCCCTTGTTTTTCAGCAGGTTGTAGCGGCAAAGAGGGCATGACGTTATCAAAAAGTCCGCCCCCATTTCCTTTGCGTTTCCGAGTATCTTTTCGGCACGGTTCTTTGGAATCGACTTGTCCTCGAACATTGTGTATGCGCCGCAGCACTCGTTTCTCTGCCCATAGATTACAGGTGTTCCGCCGATTGCCTTGATAAAATCTTCAAGCAGCTGCGGATTTTCCGGGTCGTCCAGCTGGAGGACCTTTCCCGGTCTGAGGAGGAGGCATCCGTAGTACGCTCCAATTTTCTTTCCCGTGAGCGGATTTTTCACGGCCTTCTTAACGTTTTCCCAGCCGACCACATCGCGGAGGACTTCAAGATAGTGCACAACCTTTGTCTCCCCGTGATATTCAATGCCATCCTGGCTGAGGTAATTGTTTGCCTTGAGAATCATGTCCTCGTCGTTCTGCATGTCATCGTTCACCTGCTTGATTACATTGTAGCAGGCCGAGCAGAGCGTAACCAAATCCTGACCGGCATCACGTGCGTTTGCAAGGGCGCGAACGGATGGAAGTTTTGATGCCACCTCGTTTTTGCCCATCGGATATTCTCCACCGCAGCATTGCCATTCAGGAATTTCGTCAAGGGTAAAACCTAGGACTTCCGCCGAAGCTCTCGCATATCTGTCAAGGTCCAGAGCCTTGTTCTTTAGCGTGCATCCGGGGAAGTAAGAGTAATGTCTGGTATTCTCCATGAACTACATCCTTTTTATTAAAGAAAGTTGGGTTCGTCCATCAGGACTTGCCCTCAAAGGATTCCCGGAAGACAGCCTCCACCGGGGCATCCTGTTGTTTACGTTTGAAAAGCTCCACCGTCCCGACAGGCTTGCCGGGAAAGTTTTCAGCGGACCTTTGTTACTCCGGCCATCTCTTCTGGATGGAACACTTCGTCGAATTTTTCAGCGGTCAGGAAACCAAGCTGCACGCAGGCATCCTTCAGCGAAATATTCTTCTCGTATGCCAGATGGGAGGTCTTTGCCGCATTCTCGTATCCGATGTATGGATTGAGCGCGGTCACGAGCATCAGGGAGTTGTGCAGATTGTCGTGCATCTTCTCCTTGTTTGCTGTGATTCCCACGGCGCAGTTCTTGTTGAAACTGAGGATGCTTTCTGCAAGGAGACGGCATGACTGGATGAAGTTGTACGCAATCACCGGCATGAAGACGTTCAGCTCAAAATTTCCCTGGCTTGCAGCAAAACCGATGGCCGCGTCGTTTCCCATTACCTGTACGGCAACCATTGTGACAGCCTCGCACTGGGTCGGGTTCACCTTGCCCGGCATGATTGAGGAACCAGGCTCATTCTCCGGAATGTGGATTTCTCCAAGACCGTCGCGTGGACCGGAAGCCAGCCAGCGGACATCGTTCGCAATCTTCATCATGTCGGCCGCAAGAGCCTTTACCGCTCCATGTGCAAAAACAAGCTCGTCCTTTGATGTCAGTGCATGGAATTTGTTTGGCGCGGTGATAAACTTTTTTCCGGTCAAATCGGAAACTGCCGCCGCAACCTTCTCGTCAAATCCCTTTGGCGCGTTGAGGCCTGTTCCTACTGCTGTTCCACCAAGAGCAAGCTGCTTAAGGTATGGAAGAGAAGACTCAAGCATCTCCACGTCACGCTCCAGAGATGTCCTCCATCCTGAAATCTCCTGCGAGAACTGGATTGGAACCGCGTCCTGAAGGTGTGTGCGTCCAGACTTTACGATTCCCTCGTTGTCCTTTTCCAGCTTTGCGAATGTCTTGACCAGAGTGTCCACCGCCGGAAGCAGCTTGTCCTCAATGGCAGACACTGCTGAAATGTGCAGGGCTGTCGGGAATGTGTCGTTGGACGACTGGCTCATATTGATGTCGTCGTTCGGGTGGCAGAGTTTTTTTCCTGCAATCTGGTTCGCGCGGTTGGCGATTACCTCGTTCGCGTTCATGTTGCTCTGGGTACCGGAACCTGTCTGCCAGACCACCAGCGGGAAGTTTTCGTTGAGCTGTCCGCTGATAACCTCGTCGCATGCCTGTGAAATGCACTTGAGCTTTTCGTCCGTCATTTTTTCAGGCTTCAGCGCGTTGTTTGCAATGGCTGCCGCCTTTTTCAGATAGCCGAACGCCTTTGTGATTTCACGTGGCATTGTCTCTATTCCAACACCGATTTCAAAGTTCTCGTGACTGCGCTCGGTCTGTGCGCCCCACAGCTTGTCCGCCGGAACCTTTACTTCTCCCATCGAATCGTGTTCTATGCGGAAGTTTTCCATCATGTTCTCCATAAAAATAATTCAGTTTCTTCTATAAAAATAATGCTTCTGCCGTTTTGATTAGAAGTGCAGCTGCTTGATGATGTCCTTCAGTGTGTCCGCGCTCTTTCTGAGTGAGGCAACTTCGCTGTCAGTGAGAGGTGCGACCATGCGGTTCTTGATTCCATTGGCACCGACGATTGCAAGTATACTGAGTGCGACATCGGAGATTCCGTATTCGCCGTTGAGCATTGTCGAGACAGTGAGAAGGGAATCCTTTCCTGCGGTGAGACAGTTGCAGAGCTGTGTGACAGTCGCTCCAATTCCGTAGTCGGTGCATCCCTTTGCCTTGATTATAATTCCACCGGAAGTGCGGACATAGTCCTCAATTTCGTCATGGTTGAGTGCAGGGAAGTTGCGTCCCTCCGCTGATTCCGCAAACTTGTCAACAGGAATGGTTCCGATGTTTGCGAGAGACCACGGAACGAAAGAAGAGTCTCCATGCTCTCCATATACGTAGGCATGCACGTGTACAGGTGCGACATTGTATGTGTCGGCGAGCTTTGTGCGGAGGCGTGCTGTGTCAAGCATTGTTCCCGTTCCAAAAATGTGGTCCGCAGGGATTCCTGAGAACTTCACAAACTGGTATGTGAGAATGTCAACTGGGTTCGCAACGATGATGTAGTTGGCCTTTGGAGCAACCTTTGTAATCTGAGAGATGATGCTCTTGGTTATGTCAACATTTATCTGTGCCAAATCAAGACGAGTCTGTCCGGGCTTGCGAGCCACACCCGATGTAAGTATGACGACATCCGAATCCTTTGCGTCCTCATAGTCGCCGTCATGAATGTTGATGGCCTTTGTGTATGGGGTTCCCTGCCTCATATCCATGGCCGCACCCATGGCCCTTTCCTTGTTGATGTCGATAAGAACGATTTCCGAAGCGACACCCTTCACGATAAGTGCGTAGGCGACGGTTGAACCGACCTGTCCAGCACCGATAACAGTAATCTTGTTTGCCATTGAAAAAACTCCTATGATTGAGCCACTTTTATTCTGGCGGCTTTATAATATTTTCCTAATATATAGTTATAAAGCAAAAACGGTGAATTGTTAATAGTAAAAAACGGAAATTCTTATGGAAAAAGTGAAAAAAATGGAAGAAAATTTGTGGCCCCGAAAAACCCAACGACAGGTTGTCCGGAACCACGTTTTTTTATGATTTGTTTTAGTTTTTCTTCTGGAAGTGGCTGAACACCATGCTGAAGCTTGCGCGTCCCTGTGTCACCGAGCGAAGGCTTGTGCTGAATCCGAACATCTTGGACATGGGGGCCTGTGCGTGGACTATGCTTCCGCCAGTCTTTTCCTCCATGCTCGAAATCATTCCGCCGCGCTGTGTAATCTGGCTCATTGCGTCTCCAACAAATTCGGACGGGGATTCAATGTCAACAGCCATGATTGGTTCAAGAAGGTCGGGGTCAGCCTGGTTGCATGCCCTGTCGAAAGCTTCCGCAGCCGCAGCCGTAAAAGCAATCGGTGTCGATGTAAGAGGGTCGTATTTCATGGCCGTGACCGTAACCTTTGTGTCCGTGCATGGATAGCCCATCTTGATTCCACCGGCAAAACAGTTTCCAATGCTCTCCTTTACCGCGTCGTAGATTTCGTCCGGAATCTGGTTGTCGCTCACTGTGTTGGTGTAGGAATTTCCTTCCCCAGTCTGGGCCGGCTCCACCTTTATTGTTATTGTCGCCGAATTCTCTTTTCCGGCCAGCACCCTTGTGTACTCCTCTGTGTATTCGGCTGTCGAAGTTACGGATTCCCTGTATGTTACCTGAGGTGCGCCCACACGGCACTGGACCTTAAAATCATCCCGGATTCTTGTTACGAGAACATCCAGGTGAAGCTCTCCCATTCCGCTTATGACAATCTGACCTGTCTCGCTGTCTTCCCTGTGGGTGAAAGTCGGATCCTCGCGGCTGAGTATGTCAAGTGTCTCGTTCAGCTTGTCGCGGTCGCTCATCGTCTCCGGTTCTATGGCAATGGAAATGACAGGCTCCGGGAATTTTACGCTCTCCAGCAAAAGAGGCATTCCCTCGCTTCCAAGGGTGTCGCCGGTCTGAGCAAGCTTAAGTCCAACGAAAACCGCAATGTCTCCGGCACTGACGCTGTCCATCTGGTCCATGTGGTTTGCGTTCACGCGAAGAATCCTGTTGATTCTCTCACGCTTTTTCTTTGAAACATTGAAGACCTGTGTTCCCGTGGAAATCTTTCCTGAATACATCCTCACAAAGCAGAGCGGACCCGCCTCCCTGTCGTGCTGGATTTTGAACACAAGACCCGCAGGAACGTTCGATGAAGGGTCGCATGGAAGTGAAATTTTTTCCTCGTCGCCATGCTTTTTGATTTTGACAGCATCGGCAGGCGGAATGTCGGTCGGGCAGGGAAGGTAGTCGATTACCGCATCAATCAAAGGCTGGACACCCTGGTTGTGGCGGCTTGAACCGCAGAGGAACGGAACAAGGGTCCTTTCGATTGTAGCCTTGCGTATGGCCTTGACGAGCTGCTCCGTAGTGATTTCTCCTCCCTCAAGGTAGATTTCGGCAAGAGCGTCGTCGGTGGATGCAACCGTGTCAACAAGTTTTTCGCGCCATTCGTTTGCCTGGTCCATAAGCTCCGGGGAGATTTCGGACACCGTGAATTTTTCGCCCTCGCTTTCCTCGTCCCAGTGGATTTCCTTCATATTTATAAGGTCAATCACGCCCTTGAAATCCTGACCCGCACCGATTGGAATCTCAAGCGCAACGGTCTGGCATGAAAATTTTTCCTTAACGTCGTTCATCGCGCCAAAAAAGTTCGCGCCGATTCTGTCCATCTTGTTCACGAAACAGATTCTCGGAACGTTGAACTCATCCGCCTGTCGCCAGACTGTCTCCGTCTGTGGCTGGACCCAACCCACCGCGCAGATAACGGCAATTGCTCCGTCAAGAACGCGGAGTGAACGCTCGACCTCGGCAGTAAAATCAACGTGGCCGGGAGTGTCAATGATGTTAATCTGGTAGCCCTTCCATTCCGTAGTGATTGCCGCGGACGCAATGGTGATTCCGCGCTCCTGCTCCTGCTGCATAAAGTCCATAGTCGCCGCGCCGTCGTCTATTTCTCCAATCTTGTGGATTTTGCCCGAATAAAAAAGTATGCGCTCGGTCGTGGTCGTCTTTCCCGCATCAATGTGGGCCATAATGCCAATGTTTCTCATCTTGTCAAGCATGGTCTTTTCCTTAAAAAACTAAAATCCCGCGTATTATATAGAAAAAATCGACGTGCAACAAGTGGATTATAACGGGTATTGGTTGCGAGGATGCGTCGTAACCACCAATCCTTGAATTCCCACCAAGTCTGTACTATAATATCCCCATGGAAAAAAGTCTTGTGCAATGTCGGAGTGAATCGTATGAAGGAAACTAAGGTTGTTGCGGAAATAGGGACCTCCCATGGCGGGGATATTGATAAGGCTTTTGCCATGATTGACGAGGCGAAGGATGCGGGTGCGCATGTCGTAAAATTCCAGTGGGTCTATGCCGACGAGATTCTGCATCCCGACACCGGTTTTGTGAATCTTCCGGGCGGGGCGGTGAGGCTTTACGACAGGTTCAGGTCCCTTGAGGTTGACCCGAGTTTTTTTGAGCGCTGCTGTTCGTATTCGCATGAGAGGGGACTTCTTTTTGCCTGTTCGCCTTTCGGTCTAAGGTCCCTGCATGAACTTGTGGAAATCAAGCCGGATGCCATAAAGATTGCGTCCCCCGAGGTCAACCACATTCCGCTTCTTTTGGAATGCGCAAAATATTACGGAAAGATTCCAATCATCCTTTCGAGCGGAGTTTCAAAAATCGGCGACATAGAGAAGGCCATTGACATTCTGACCGGAGGACATGACGAAAAAAATCAGCCGGAGGACATAAGCGTTCAGGGAAAATATCTTCCGCCACTGACCTTGCTTCACTGCATCACGTTCTATCCCGCGCCTGAAAACGAGTACAATGTCCGCTGCGTAGACACTCTTGGAAAAATATTTGGAATCCCGACGGGAATCAGCGACCATTCCCTTGACCCGGTTCTTGTTCCTGCCCTGACAGTTGCGATGGGCGGCTCCATGATTGAAAAGCACATAACCATAAGCAAAAAGACCGACGGACTTGACGACCCTGTTGCGCTCGAGGGAGAGGATTTTGCAAGGATGTGTCTTGCGGTCAGTCAGTCGGACACCGTTTTGAATCGCTATGAAAGGGATTTCCTTGCCTCAAAGTCTTTCCACGCCGAAAAACTTGCGGACGGCCTTGTGGTGGATTCCGGACAGGCAGAGATAATCCGGCAGATGTGCATTTCCTATGGCGAAAAAAAGGTCATGGAAGTGCTTGGCTCGGGAGTGAAGCGTCTTGCGAAAATCGAGATGCAGAACTACGGACGCACCAACCGTTCCCTGCATTACACAAGGGACATGAAAGCCGGAGAGACTGTCGGTGCGGATGATGTTTCCGTACTCAGGACCGAAAAAATCCTTACGCCCGGCATTGCACCCGATTTCCTTGAAACCGTGCTTGGAGCCAGACTGGAAAAAAACGTCAGCTCCGGTGCCGGGGTTTGTTTTTCTGATTTCATCAATAAAAAATAAATTAGAAAATAAATTTATTTTTCCTGAGGATTGTCCATCTCGTAGTGCTTTTTCAATGCCTCGTAGATTTCGGGGCAGTCCTTTTTCAGGTTCATCGGATGTCCGCTCGAATCAAGGAAGCAGTGCTCCGACGTTCCCGTGCAGAGAATGGGTTTTTCAGTTCCCGCGTGCCTCATCTCGTATGAAAAGCTCAGTCGGACGAACGAGAGTGTCGTTACCCTTGTCGTGATTTCAATCGTGTCGTCGAAGGTCGTGCTGTGCCTGTACCTGCATGTCAGGTTTAGGACCGGGGACGAAATTCCTGAATCCTCCAGCTTTCTGTAGTTCCAGCCAATCTGGTCGAGGAAATCAACCCGAGCTTCCTCCATCCACCTCAGGTAATTCGAGTGGTGCGTTACGGCCATCTTGTCGGTCTCGTAATACTGGACCCTGTGTATATATTTTGTCATTTTTTTTCCCCATCAAATTTTTTCATGCCAGTTTAGTTTGATTTTGATTTTTATACAAGCCGTTTTGTTTTTTAGTGTTTTTGTTATTTTGGTATGACCTTTACTTGTGTTTCCAAAAGTGGTAGAGTTTGGCGGTGTATGAAAAGTAATGGCAGTGGACGAATTTTTTTTGAAGGACTTAGGGACGGTGCGCCGATTGGTCTTGGATATTTTGCGGTGGCTTTTTCCCTTGGCATTGTGGCCAGAAACGCGGGACTGAATCCGTTCCAGGGACTTGTGGCCAGTGCGCTGAATCTTGCGTCGGCGGGTGAGTACGCACTTTTCACTTCAATCCAGGCCGGCGTGACTTATGTGGAGCTTGCCCTTGCGACTCTTGTTGTGAACGCCAGATATTTTTTGATGAGCTGTTCGTTGAGCCAGCGTTTTTCCCCGGACACAAAATTTTACCACAGGTTTTTGATTGGGTTCGGACTTACGGACGAGCTTTTTGGCATTGCAATCGGAAGGGAGCCGCCGTTGAATCCTCGGTACAGCTATGGTGCGTTCGCTGTCGCAATTCCTTTGTGGGCAATCGGTACCGCGCTTGGAATTGTGGCGGGAACATATCTTCCGGTACGCATTGTGAGTGCTCTTTCTGTTTCTCTTTACGGAATGTTCATTGCGATAATAATTCCTCCCGCCAGAAAAAATCGGACGATTGCGGTGGCTGTCGCCGTGAGTTTTGCATTGAGTTTTGCATGTTCCAGGATTCCGGGCGTAAAGTCAATTTCAGCAAGCACAAGGACAATCATTTTGACCGTTCTGATTTCCGCAGTCCTCGCTCTGGTCCGGCCTGTGGATGATTCAAAAAAAGATGCCGCTGAAAAAACTGATGCCGTGGTGGAGGAGTAGTCATGGACGGAAAAATCTGGATTTACATTTTTGTTGCGTTCGCTGTTTCGTATTTGATTCGGGTGCTGCCCCTGACCATATTCAGAAAGCCGATTAAAAACCGTTTCGTCAAATCCTTTCTATACTATGCGCCCTATGTGACTCTCGCGCTTATGACATTTCCGGCGATTTTCGAGTCAACGCAGGTCGTTTGGTCGGGACTTGTTGCGCTGGTTGCGGGAGTCGTCATGGCATATTTCGGGGCCGGTCTTCCTGTTGTTGCCGGCTCGTGCTGTGTGATTGTGTTTCTGGTGGAACTGATTTTTTGCAGGTGATTTTATTAAGAGAATCTGAAAAATTTATTGTGCCTATTGGAAAAATGGGGTACAATTTATTTATGCCCTGATTTTTCGGGAGCAATTTTTTGATTTAAAATTGGAGGTTTTTATGAAACGTTCTAATGTGTTTGTCCGGGCGGGTATTGGTATTGCGTCCGCTTTGATGTCGCTCTTCCTTTTTGGTGGATGTATTCTTCTGGGATCCGTTCCAAGAACTGCGGTTGACACAAGCGGGGATTCATATTCATCTGCCGTGGTCGAGGGTGTCTGGAAGCAGTCAAGCACTGGAAACAGCTACGAGATTGCGGAATCCGGTGGAAACTATACGCTGACATGCTTTACCACAAAGTCAAATGGCGAGAGAAGCTATTCCAACAACATGACGACATTCGAGCGCGGCGCAAAGAAAAAGATTGACGCAAGACATGGATACCTTTACGGCTACAACAAGAATCGTCCGGGATGGATTGCATACTACTACACACTGAGCGGCGACCGTCTGAATCTGACACAGTGCCTTAATGACAACGGAGGAGCAACATGGAGCTCTCTTGATGATGCCCGTGCTCTTGCGGACATTTCAAATCCGGGTACAGTCAAGATGGATTTGAGCAAGTAAGTCTTTCGGGATGTAATTAAGACCGTCACTGCTTTTTTGTGGTGGCGGTTTTTTATTCGGTGATTTCAATAATGTTGTCCTCAATCGCGATTACAGAGCTTTCGTAATATCCGTCTCCCGTAATTCTTGGTCCGCTGGAGATTTTGTATCCGTCGTTCCTAAGTTTTTCCGTAAGCTCGTTCACTGAGGCCCTGCTTCCAGTTTTGAATGCGACATGCGCGTAGCCGGTGCGGTACTGATTTTTTTGTGCGTCATACATGTCCGGGCGTGACATAAGCTCCAGCCGGGCACCGTCGTCAAAGCTGATAAAATAGGAGCGGAATCCTGTCTTGGAGTTGAGGTATCCACCGTTTGATTTTCCGCCAAAATATTTTACAAAAAAATCGCGTGCATTTTCCAAATCATTTACATAAAGCGCGACATGTTCGATTACCATAAAGCCCCCGCACGAATAAATGCCATTTCTGTTTTATTAAAAAAGCAACAGACTGTTTCTTTTATTTGCGGACGCAATCGGCTATAATTTTAGGGAATCTTTGAGAGGAGGACCTTTATGGAAGTAAAAGAGATTCTTAAAATGCTGAGGGAAAAGAACAATCTTACGCAGGAAGAGATGGCGCGGAAAGTGAATGTGACACGCCAGGCCGTCAGCCGATGGGAGACAGGTGAGACCCAGCCAAATCCTGACATGCTGAAAGTGCTGTCAAGGCAATTCGATGTTTCTATAAACACGCTGTTGGGTGCGCCGCGAACTCTTTTCTGCCAGTGCTGCGGAATGCCGCTTTCCGAGGATTCCATGATAAGCAGGGAACCGGACGGTGGTTTCAACGAGGATTACTGCAAATGGTGCTACGCGGACGGAACTTTTGCCTACAAAACAAAGGACTCGCTTCTTGACTATCTTGTGTCGAACATGCCGAATCCGGAAAACAAAAGTCCTGACGAAAGGAGAAAGTTTTTTGACGGCCATCTGTCACAGCTGAAGCATTGGAACTAAGGGCTTCAATTTTTTTTTGCAGATTTTCTATTTTTATGCTTGACAGGTACGAAAAAAATCTATATACTAATATCCATCAATGCGGGGATGGTGGAATTGGTAGACACGCTAGCTTGAGGTGCTAGTGCTGCGAGGCGTGGCCGTTCAAGTCGGCTTCTCCGCACTCAGATGACCCTTCGGTTTTTATCGGAGGGTCTTTTTTTGTCTTATTTTTATATGCTCTTGATTTATCCAAGAATATGAGTCCACGCCAGAAATGAAAGCGGTTCCTAAATTTAATTGAGATTTGCACTTGCCTTCCACAAAATTCTTTGCGATACTTGACAAAAAACCGCAATGAATGCAATATTCTACAAAAAAGTTCGGGGGACTATTTTGGAAGACGATATACTTACAATAGAAGAGGTTGCCAAATATCTGCGTGTGAGCGAGCGTACCGTTTACGACTGGGCGCAGAAGGGCGAGATTCCGAGTGGAAAGATTGGGACCGTGTGGAGGTTCAAGCGCGACGAGATTGAGCGGTGGGTCAACGACAGGCTTTCCTCAAAGACTTCGGCTCCCGGCGACATGTCGGTTCTTGTCAGGAACATCCTTTCCCCGGAGAGGATTGTCTTTATGGAGCACCAGACAAAGAGGGACGCTCTTGTACGTCTTTCACAGACCCTTGCGACCGCACCCCAGATTAAGGATGCCAAGGAGCTTGAGACCGAAATCCTCAGGCGCGAGGAGCTTATGTCCACCGCGATGGGACGTGGAATCGCCATACCGCATGTAAGAATTTCGTCCGTAACGGATCTGGTTGTAGCTGTCGGAATATCAAAGGTTGACATAATCGATTTCCAGGCCATAGACGAGGTTCCGGTCAGGCTTCTTTTTATGATTGCCGCGGCCAGCAACCAGCACAACTACTATCTCCAGACGCTCTCGTATTTTACGTCAAAACTTAAGGAGCAGGAGCTGAGGGATTCTCTTTTGAAGTCCACCGACCAGATGGAAGCGTACAGGCTTCTGACCGAATCTTGATGGTCTCCAGTTTATAATTTATAAAGGAAATTTCTTAAACAATTAACGCGCCGGGACTTCCCAAAATCACGATTTAGGCCGATAATGGAAGAGGTATCATGTTTCCGGTGAGACCCTTGTGATTATAACAAATGTGAAATGGAGCTGAGGTATGGCGCAAACTGATAATTCGACTTTCAACGACCTTGTTACGGAAATCAGCAAGGGCGAGCGAGAGCAGATGCTAAAAAATATGAAGCAGGGAAAAACTGTTGAGGGCATGGAGCCTAACGACATTGCCGATGATGCCCAGAAGGAGCAGACCGAGGACCTTGCCGCCAAGATAAAGAGTCTCTCATTTTTCAAGCGATTTATTTTCTGGCTGACCGCAACCTTTACAAATTCTACCATGGAGGGGGTTCTGAACAAGGCCCTGATGCGGGAGATTGCCAAGAGTGTTGATAAAGTAGGGCCGGGGCTTATTGATTTCAAGCGTAAGCAGCTGGGACCCACGTTCTACGAGAAACTTGCCGAGCTGAAAAAGGCCGC
>CACZPR010000020.1 GCA_902783155.1 uncultured Spirochaetaceae bacterium | reverse complement strand
TGGATAGAGCGTCGGCCTCCGGAGCCGAAGGTTGTGGATTCGAGTTCCGTATCTCCCAAGACATAAAAAAAGGACATCTAGAAGCGTCTGCCCATAGGTGCCCTTTTTTGTTGCCAAAAAACTATTTTGACTGAATATCTCTGATAAGATTGTATGCCTTTGTGCGTACGGCGGTTGCCAGTCTGTAGTTTGTGGCTATATTTGTGATTGCTTCAAGCATCGGTCTGCGGTCCTGAACTGTGTCCGCAAGTTTCTCGTAGGCAAACAGAAGTTCAAGTGCAAGGGAGCTTGAAGGATTCAGTGCGTCATATCTTCTCTGCATGAAAATGATGGCGCCCACAACCTCGTCGTTATCGTTCAGTCCGATGTCTCCAAGGGAATGTACAGCGGCAGCCGCAACCATTGGCTCCTGCTCGTCAGCGATAATCTGTACCAGCGTGTTCTTCGCATCTTCGGTTCCGACCTGTCCAAGAAGCTCGCATGCCTTTTTGCGGACATCCGGGTAGTTGTTCATCAGTCTTCCGTTTGTGCGTGACCTCTTTGTAACACCTTCTCCTGCCAGACTTTTGAGGGATGAAACCATGTCAGGTGTTGCGCGTCCCTCGTTTACGGCATTCTCCAGATACTGAAGGGCAAGGATTTTCATGTCATACTCAGGGGATGCCGTCAGCTCAGCAATCATGACATCCTCAAAACTTGACAGGTAGTCTTCCTCAACTGTCTTTTCTGTTCTGGACTGCGCGGAAACAGTTCCCGCCATTGCAAGGAAAAGTGTTCCTACGGCAATCAGCTTTGTTACTTTCATTAATCAAATCCTCCTAGAATCTTCTTTGGGGTAATTTTACTATATTATCGTTAAAAAATCAATTTCAAATAGGTGGCAGATGTAATTTCCACTCCCCATTTGCAGATTTTTTAAAGTAATAATATACGGTGTCTTCATCGCCCTCGACATGGACGACTTTTACCTGGGTTTCCGTCTCGTATCTGATTTCATCAACGGTGCGCCCGGTTCTTGACGGTATGAACACATACTTGAAGTAGTCCTCCAGATTTTTAAGGGTGATTCCCTTTACCGGAAGTCTGCTCTGTGCCTTCTGTAGATTTGTCTTGGTTGACCAGTATTTTATGCTCGCGTCGTCAACGTATGTGCGCCACCTCTTGTAGTCCTTGTTCGCCATTATGTCGGACAGGGTGTCTATTATTGCAAGGATTGACTTTTTGTCCTCCTCGAAAGCCTCCCTTGTTATGTTTGACGCAGAGTTGATTGAACGTTCGTACTCCTCCTGGAGTGTCGTGTCAACAGCAGGCTCTTCGACTGGCTCCTCAACCTTGGTTTCCGGCTCGACAGTCGGCTCCTCAACTTCCTTTGTCTCCTCAACTGGCGGCTCCACTGTTTCCGGCCTTGTCTGTATGTCAGGTGGATTTGAAAGGGTCTGGGTCCTTTTTCCAACCGACGGCGGTACAGAAATAGTTGGGCTGTCCGGGATTGATGGTTCCGCAGGGGATGCTGCTGAGGAATCCTTTTCCGTGAACAGGAATTCGCTTATTGGATAGACTGGCGGTTCCTTTTTTTCTTCGTCGGCCTCCTTTTTCTCATCGACTTTCTCGGACTCTTTGTCTTGTGAAATGTCGCTGGAACTTGTGACTGCACGTTTTCCTGTTGGATACGGTGTCAGGGTCAGCTTTTCATTTGAGTTCGTGGAACCGGTGGACCTTGTCGCTACCTGCAGCACTCCGTCATCCTTTGGCGCGGATTTTTTGACGCAGGACACAAATACGGTCGCGGACATGAGAACCAAAATAAGATTTCTATCAATCTTGCGAATCTTCATACCCCAATTATACTCCCAAAAGTCATATTTGAAAAGCGGTGTCCAAAAATAATAACAACACATTTGGCAAAACCGTTACAGTTGTAGAAAATCAATTTTTATGCTAGGATTCGGTCCATGAATATGGAAGCATTTATACTTGGCTGCGGTGGAATGATGCCGCTCCCATACAGGCACTGCACGTCCGTTCTTTTGCGTCGGGACGGGGACCTTTTTTTGTTCGACGGCGGGGAGGGCACCCAGGTTTCCCTAAAGCGTCTGAATCTTAAATGGAAGAAAATAAACGCGATATTTGTTTCGCATACACACGCGGACCATGTTACAGGGCTTCCCGGAATCCTTATGCTTTCATCCCAGGTCGAGAGGACGGAGCCGCTATATATCTACGGACCGCCAAAAATCAAGGAATACATAGAAACAAGCCGTCGGGTTCTGGACATGTACATAAACTATCCGATAGAGGTCCACGAGATTACCGCTCCATGCGTTGTGTATGGAGGCGACGGTTTTTATGTGAGGGCGTTTCCTCTTGAGCATACGAAGACCTGCGTCGGATACACTCTCGAAGAACTTGACAGGCCCGGCGAATTCAATCCCGATGCGGCCATCGCAATGAAAGTTCCAAGGGGACCATTGTGGGGAAAGCTCCAGAAGGGCGAGACCGTTGTAAATGAGGAAGGAAATGAGGTCAGGCCAAGCGATGTCATGGGAGGTTTAAGGAGCGGAAGAAAATTCTCCTTTGTCACCGACACCATGTACATACCGTCAATCGCAAAGGAAGTGAAGGGTTCCGACCTTTTAATCTGCGAGGGAATGTTTGCCGATGACTGTGCCGACCAGGCCAAGCAAAAAAAGCACATGACCGCACGTCAGGCCGGAATCATTGCGCGGGATGCCGATGTCAAACGCATGGCTTTGATTCATTACAGTCCAAGGTACACGGACAGGGAGCTGGAGACCCTTCTTGTTCAGGCAAGGGAGGTCTATCCAAACGCGGAGCTTTCCAGAGACAGAAAGAGGTTTGAGATTCCGTATGTCGATTGATTTGTCAAAGGGTATAAGGGTAGAGTCCTTCACAAAAATTTATGGTGGCGCAAAAGGTCGTGTCGCATGTTCGGATGTCAGTTTTTCGGCGGACGCAAGCCGTGTTGTCGGAATACTTGGACCAAATGGAGCCGGAAAATCCTCGCTTTTGAAGGCGCTCTGTGGATTCCACTATCCGTCATCGGGAAAGATTTCGGTATGCGGAACAGGCGATCCAAATGAAATCAGGCGGATAACAGGTTACGTTCCAGAGTTCCCGGAGCTTGACAAAAAGTTGACCGTCATCGAGACCCTCTATCTGGAGGCAAGGCTTCGTGGACTTTCGGAGCCTGAAATCAAAAAGAACATAGAAAAGGCTGTTTCACTTGCGGAGCTGGAGGATGTTGCAGGGCAGAAGGTCGGCACGCTTTCAAAAGGCTACACACAGAGGGCAAGTTTTGCAAAGGCAATCTGCTTTGACCCAATGGTTCTGGTTCTGGACGAGTTTTCCGGTGGACTGGACCCAGCCCAGACGGTCAAAATGCGGCGCACGGTCAAAAAACTTTCCGAAAAAAAAATAGTAATACAATCGACGCACAGGATTGAGGAAGCCGAGCAGCTTTGTGATTTTATCTACGTGATGGACAGAGGAAAAATGGTCGCAAGCGGTACAATCAAGGAAATTGTGGCCGGAAGCGGGAAAAAGAATCTGGAGGAGGCATTCATTTCGCTTACCCAGGGAAAAATGGAGGGCGAATCATGAAAAGGCTCTACGAAAACTGTCTGTTCAAACTTTTGATAACGCCATTCACATACGCAATCTGCGGGGCTGCGGTCGTTTTTGCGGCGGTCCAGTTTTTTATTTTCCAGCGATTTTTTTCCGATGTTGGAACCACCGACCTGCACCGATTTTTTTCAGCCATTCCCTACATCTGTGTGCTTGCCATTCCCGCGCTGGGTTCGTTCATCTCTTTTTCAAGGGAGGAACTTTCGCTTCCTGTCACTCCACACCGTCTGATTTTGGCAAAGACACTCGCTCTTCTGACGGTCTCTGCGGCTTCGCTTGTTTTGACCCTCTTTGTTCCAATAGCGGTCTCGTGGTTCGGGGATGTGGATGTTCCGTCCATGGTCTGCGGATATCTGGGGCTTCTGCTTTATCTTGTGGCGACATGCGCTTTTTCGGTCCTAATCTACACGCTGATTGAGAACACCGGGTTTGCGCTTGTCATACAGGCGATTATACTTTTTGCCGTCAACGCAATCCATCTGCTTGCGTCTTACATCCATGTCGGGGACTTTTTTTTTTCAATATTAAAGTGGATTTCGTTCTCCTGGCATTTTGATGCTGCCGGAAAGGGAATAATCGACAGCAGGGACATTGTTTTCTACATCTCCGTGGCTGCCATGCTTGTGCTTGCGGGAACATGCGCCCTTGAATCAAAACGCGGGGGACTTTCAAAATTCATCCGCCGTCTGGCACTTCTTTCGCTTGCCGGATTTGTTCTTCTTTCAATCGACTCGTCAAGAATCCATTTCAGGCTGGACACGACAGTTGAAAAGAAATTTTCGGTCAGCTCCTACAGCAAAAGTCTTCTGGATGACATAACCGAGCCAATGACCATAACCTATTACAGAAGCTCCTCGCTCAAAAATCTGTACCCGCAGGTCAGGGACATTGAGGATTTTCTTGAGGATTTTGCGTCACATTCAAAATCTGTTACCTATTCGATTGTGGACCCGGTAAAGGAGAATGTTGCTGACAAACTTTTGTCCTACGGTGTGCAGGGTCAGCGCATAAATACCTCGGTCAAGGACACAACTTCCTACACCACGGTCTATTCCGCCGTTGTCATAAACTATCTTGGACAGAACATGACGATACCGTTTGTGCTTTCAAGTGCGACCCTGGAATTCAATCTTGCTGAAAAGATTCAGTCCATGGTCAGGGAGAACACAAGGTATGTGCAGGTCGTGATAGGAAACGGTCTTTCAATCGACGAGGACTATGCCTACATAAAGCCGTGGTTCGAGACACAGGGATTCTATGCGGTCCAGACCTATCTTCCTTCGGAGATTCAGGATGGAAGGGAGGATATTTTCACTCTATATCCAAATGTTCCGCTGGTTGTGTTTGGGACGGCACTTTTTACGCAGGAGGATTCCCAGGCCCTGATTAATTTTATCCGTGGCGGCGGAAAAGTATTTCTTGCGACCAGCCCATACACTGTTGACATAAAAAATGACTGGTCGGTTATTCCCGTGCGCGATTATGTTGTCTACGGACTGCAGGAGTTTGGAATCTACTACAGGGACACAATCACAAGCTCGAAAGACAGTTTCAGTCTAGGACTCTACAGCCAGGGCGCGGATGGACTGTCCCCAAAACAGACCGAGACCACCAGCTACACAATGTGGCCAGTCCTTGGTCCCCAGGAGAACGCAATCAACGGACTTACAGCTTTCTGGCCAAGCGCGATAGATTTTGACAACGATGTTTCCTCTGATTCTGGCTACACGGTTTCTTCATATTTACAGACCGGTGAAGGTGCATGGCAGAGCGAAAAGGTCAGCGGAAAGTTTATCACAAATCCATTCTCCGTATCAAAAGAAGCCGAGGAAGGTGAGGAGATCGGCAAATACACTCTGGCCGTTTCAATGCGTGAGAGCGAAGAAAAGATACCCGCGCTAATAGCAACCGGGGACCAATATGCGTACACGGCGGAAATGATTGGCTACTCTTCGTCCCAGTCGTCGGTGGACACAAGGAGTCTGGACCTGCTTTCAAACAGTCTGCTTCTGCTTTCGGGTGAAACGTCCCTGCTTGAACTGAAGATGTCCGCAAAGGGCAACACAAGTCTCTACAAAATTGATTTGGACAGGCTCTACAGTTTGAAGATTCCAGTACTGATTTTTGTGTGCGCTTGTCCTGCCGTGATTCTGCTTGCGCTGGCGGTGTTCGTATCGATATTCAGAAAAAGACTTGGAGCGAGGTTTTTGAAATGAGCTGGAATGAATCAAAAAGAAAAAAATGCCTTCTGATTTTTCTGGTGGCCGACATAGTTTTGCTTTTGGCTTTTATTGTCACCTGTCTGCCGTTCAACAAAAAAACTTCCTCACAATCCACAAGGACGGCCCTTTTGAATGTAAACAAGGTTCCCGATATAGCTCGGATTACACTGTCCAAGGCCGATGGCGAAGGAAACGTCCAGTCGGTGGTTCTTTCAAAGGTCGGTTCCAACGCGGGAAGCTGCTTCTGGACCGGACGTGACACATTCACAGACACCTTGTGGCCGGCTGACAACCAGAGTGTCGCGAACCTTTTGAACACATGCTCACAGATTGTTTCCGTCCGCACAGCAGCAGAGACCGTGGACGCATGGAGTTCCTTTGGTCTTGATGAGGACTGTGCATTTGTGCTTGGTTTTTACGATGGCGCAGGTGGAAGGATTTCGGAAATACTTTTTGGTGATTCGGACTATCTTACTTCCAGAATTGCTTTCAGGACCAGCACAGGAAACAAGGTTCTGCAGATGGATGTCTCGATTGCAAGCTACCTGACCCTCTCAACCTCGTTCTGGGCGGACCCATTTGTATATCCACAGGCCGTTACAGGCTACACACGTCTGGATTCTGAATCAATACTCAGGCATGGCGCGCTTTTGTCATTCAGCAGGGCTGGCCATTCACCGGAATACACATTCAAAAAGGACTTTGAAAATGGAGCCTCCGCAAGATTTTTAATCTACAAGGGGGAGATTGAGAGCGAAAATCCGTACATCGTGGTTCCGGTCTTTGTTCCGGGCGACTATCTTGGTGCGGAAGAGAAAAAGTCGGTGGAAAGTTTCAACTACGCATACGGCATGAGCCAATGGACCCTTGAAAAATTCTCCGAGGAGGTTCAGCAGCAATGGTAGATTCGGTGGACTGCGAAAAAAAATCGCTTGCCGCGGCGGAAAAATTTCGGGAGTGGGCGGACTCATACCTGAATTTTGAGCGGACACCGCAAAAAAACATTTTCTGGCTGGACACAATGCGGACGGTCTGTGAATCCCTTGGAAATCCGGAACTCTCGTGCAGGTCGTTCCATGTTGCGGGGTCCAAGGGAAAAGGGTCCGTTTCCGAGATGATTTCGAGCATACTTTCCGAAGCTGGATTCCGCACTGGGCTTTACACTTCGCCGCACATACTGGATTTTGCCGAAAGAATCAAGTCCGCGAAAGGCTGGTTTGCCCCGGAAATCTATGGGTCTGCCGCAGAGTCTGTCATTGAGTGCGTGGACGCGCTTGAAAAAAAGGGTGCGTTCGGTGGTCGTCCCGTTACCTGGTTCGAGCTTGTGACTGCATACGGAATGGAATGTTTCAGAAAGGCCGGATGCGAATGGGCGGTGTACGAAGTGGGTCTTGGCGGAAGGCTTGACGCTACAAATGTGATTCAGCCCGAATGTTGCTGCATAAACCGCATAGAGCTGGAGCATACAGAATATCTTGGCGACACGATTGAAAAGATTGCAGGCGAAAAAGGCGGTATAATCAAGGAAGGGGTTCCTGTCGTTGTTGGCCGCCAGAAAGCTGATTCAGTGCGTGAAGTTTTTGAAAAGATTGCAGCCGAAAAACATGCTCCAATTATTTTTGCTGATTCCGAAACGAAAATTTCTAATATTGTCTACAAAAATAGACATACAAATATGAAGGGTAGTGTAGCTGATTGTAATCTTGTGGATAAAAATGAGCATACAAATCTACAGGTGTCAATGGATTTTACGATGGAATCCAGATTTTTCTCAAGGCCGATTAACGCATCACTGAAAATGCTCGGTGATTTCCAGGCGGACAACGCAGCTCTTGCGGCTATAGCGGTGAAACAGGTTTTCCCGGATTTGGACGAAAGTATAATCGAAAAAGGTCTTTCAAACGCAAGTCTCCCCGGAAGATTCGAGATTGTCGGAGGCGGCAGAAACATTTTGGTCCTTGACGGGGCGCACACACCTTCGAGCGTGTCGTTTACGGTGGAAACATTTTTTAAGGTGGCTGGTGAAAAATCCGCCCCGCATGTCCTTTTTGCATGTGCCGCCGACAAGGACGTTGAGGACATCGCCCCAATTTTCAGGGACAGATTTTCACGTGTGACTCTTACGGTCCCAGGTTCCGCCAAAACATCGGACCTGCCAAGGGCAGAAAATGCGTTCAAATCAGCCGGAATGGATTTTGACTCCTACCCGGACTATGGACTGGGAATCCGCCATGCACTTGAATCGGCAAAAGAAAGCCGGACTCCGCTTCTGGTTGTCGGGAGCTTCTATCTTGTGTCGGAGGTAAAAAAAGTTCTTTCGCGGTCCTAATCCACAAACACCCTTGGAACACGGCGTGTCAGGACTGTCGTTATCTCGTAGGAAATTGTGTCGGTCATCCGGGCAATGTCTTCGGCAGTCTGCATTGCGCCATCGGATTTTGCGCCAAAAATAACCACCTTGTCCCATCTTTTAACGCCGGAGTCAAGCCCCAAATCCACCATGCACTGGTCCATGCAGATTCTTCCGCGGACAGGGTATTCCTTTCCATTGATTGCAACCTTTATTCCCGCCCTGGAGAATCTCCGCACAAATCCGTCGCCGTAGCCAATTGTCAGAACCGCTATGTCAGTGTCCTTTTCGGCAGTCCATGTGCGTCCGTAGCCGACTGAAGAGCCTTTTTTGAAATGCCTGATTGCGGAAATTTCGGTAACAAGCGTCATAACCGGCTTCAAATCAATGGGGGTGCCTTTTTTGGCAAGGTATTCTGCATTCACATCGCCAGCATCGTAGCCGTAAACGATAATTCCCGGACGAACCATGTCAAGGTGGGTCTCCGGCAAATCAAGGGTCGCGGCAGAATTTGCGCAGTGGCAGATTCCGGGATTCAGACCTTCCTTTCTGATTTCTTCTATTGAATTCGTGAAAAGAGCGAACTGTTTTTTTGTGTACTCGATTGAATCCGGATTCTTGCAGTCGCTGGTGGCGAAGTGGGTCATGGTTCCTTCCTGAAAAAGATTGTCAGAATCGGAAATCACCTTTGCAAGATGCGCGGCATCCTCCGGAAGACAGCCAATGCGGCCCATTCCCGTGTCAATGGCAAGGTGGACCGGATAGTGATTTTTCCCGAACTTTCCGGCACTCCTGTCGAACATCGAGATGTATTCAGAATCAAAAACAAAGGGAGTGATGTCGTTTTTAACAGCGTCCTCAACTTCCTCAGGAGAGCAGAGAGAAAAAAGCAGGACCGGCGATTTTATTCCGGCCTCCCTAAGCTCAAGACCTTCCTCAACAGTCGCGACCGCAAGATATTCGACCCCGCACTCAAGGGCTGCCCTTGCACATTCGACCGCGCCATGACCGTAAGCGTCCGCCTTCACCGGCACACACATTTTCACGCCGTCCGCAGTGAATCCCCTTATGTTCCTAATGTTTTCCTTGAAATTCTCAATATGGATAATAGCTTTCGTAGCACGCATAATTCCCACCTTCGTTATGGAAATCTATTTTACGCAAAACGAAAAAATATGCAAGGCGGGGGGATAGTGAAAAATTGTTTTCAAATTTTTTTACAATACTGATTTCCAGGGCATATATATATTAGTGGAGGACAAAATGTCTGAAACTAAAAAATATCCCGCGTGGGAGGAACTCACGTTCGCAAACAACTTTCTTTTTTGTAAGATTCTGGAGAACGACCCGGAACTCTGCCGCCAGCTTTTGGAAATGCTTCTCCACATCAGGATTGAGAAACTTTCATCGCCGAAATCCGAGTGGACGATGCAGGAAGGTCTTGACGCAAAATCCGTCCGCTTTGATGTTTACACCAAGGACGAGAACCGAATCTTCGACATTGAGATTCAGACGACGAATCAAAAGAATCTCCCGAAGAGGGCCAGGTATTACCAAAGCATAATAGACATGGACAACCTTTCGCATGGGGAAAAATACAGTCGGCTGAAGGACTCGTACGTGATTTTTCTTTGCCTTGAGGCCCCATTCAAAAAAAGGCTTCCGGTCTATTTCTTTGAAAACACTTGCCGAGGTGACGACAAAATAAAATTGAACGATGGAGCATACAAGGTCTTTTTCAATGCAGCCGACTATGCTAAAATGGAAAGCGACGAGGAGAAAAACTTTTTCAAATTTCTTGCGGGACACGAGGCTGAAAACGAGCTCACCAAGTCCATCGAAGAAAAAGTAATCTTCGCCAAACAAAACATGGAATGGAAGAAGATTTATATGACATGGCAGCAGACTATAGATGAAGAAAAAGACATTGCGTTTGAGGAGGGTGTCCGCCAGGGAATTGAGCAAGGGCTGTACAAAGCGAGAATCGAAAATGCAAAGGCCATGCTTGCAATGAATGTCCTTTCTTACGAGCAGATTGCGCAGGGGACGGGGCTTCCTTTGGAAAAAATCCTGGAGCTTTCAAAGCAAGAGTCATAAATTTTCGGCAAATTACTCAAAAAACTGTAACGATAATTGCATTTATTGCTTAGTTATAGTATACTACAGCTAATAAACTCTTTAAACTAAGGAGATGAAAATGAAAAAGACAACAAAAATGGCAGGCCTTGTGGCCGGTCTTATGATTTTGGCGGGGATTACCTTTACGGGATGTCCTCAGTTTCAGGATATTGTTAACTCATTTGGAAAGGATGATTTCTATGGGTACTGGAAGACGATAGACTATACAACCGATTCAACTGGAACTGCAAACAGGGTTGACTATTATAGTAATAATGGTTCATTCTATCAGATTGAATGGGAATTTGACGGCAAGTCTGAAAACGTTTTCAAGGATAATTCAAACGGTGGAACATTTAGGCAGCATTTAACCAGATACAGTGATGCAGCTTTGACAACCAAAACAAATGAAACATTCTGGACTGGTGCATATAAAATTACCTCAAATTCTGGTTATGACAAGGGTAAGCTTTTCCTTTATTATGAGTTCGGTGCACAGCTTTCTCTTTCTGTTACAGATGCAAACACCGGAACTGTATATCAGCCTGTCACAAAAGAAGATGGTACAACAAAATACACTTATGATGAAGTTAAAAATTGGAAAAGTGAAGACTTCCTAAATATGTGGAAACATGGAAAAATTAATGTTGAAAGTGTAACAGGAGATAAGGGACTGGATTTGCTTGCTGATTCAACACTTCAAGGTATTCCTGCTGCAACAGGAGTTTCTGTTGCAAATGGTGTAAGTGTGAAGGTTCGTTATGCAAATGCAGCGCAAAAAAAGAATCCTGTCTGTAGCGATATTGAGTATTTCCGCTTCCGTTTGAGAGATTCCACAGTAAGTGGCTATGGGCGTATGATGGCAACAACAATGGACAAGACTGGAGCGAATGAAATAGGTCGTATATATAATAAGTGGCTTGATCAGGCTTGGTATGATGAGCACAAGGAAGATACTGTATCTGGAACAACCTACAAAATCAAAGATTGTGGAAGCTATAGCAGTACTTACGGTTGTCCTGTTAAAAAGGGATGCAACTGGACAAATATGAACAACCGCTGTCTCGCTCGTTATACAATAAGTTCTAATTATACACAGCCTGCATCATCTGATACAAAGACGAATGCTGTTTTGTTTGGAATTACTACTGGCACTGACGGAAACATTACAAGTATCTCAGATGCATCAGAAGATTCCAACGATAATAACGATTATACAGTTATCGAGCAGTAATCCTCAACCAAAATAAGAATTCCTAATAAAAGGGCGGTCCAGATGTGGCCGTCCTTTTTTTTTGAAGATTGAATTCTAATAATCCCACCCGAGTAGACAGAACCTCCATTATACATAGTCAAGCATGGCTGTCAACTAAAGTAGACGGTCCAGTTTTTCTTTTATGAACTCGCACTTTGTCTTCAGGTCTATGGACTCCATCTGTATGAACAGCTGCGATGGATTTTTCGGGTTCGGCCTTATGGATGTCGGATACAGCTTCACAAGGTTCATCAGCTTGTCTATGCTCAGCCTTGTCACGTCCTCAAATGTGATTGTCGCCAGATGGTTGTGCTCAATCAGCGAGACCACCCCCAGCCGTCCACACAGCATACGGATTTTCGCCAGGTTAAGGAGACTGTTGACTTCCTCTGGCACTGGTCCGAATCTGTCAAAAAGTTCCTCGTGGATTTCTTCAAGCTCCCGGTCGTTGCGTATCATGGCAATCTTTTTGTACATCTCCATCTTTGTCTGCGCATCCTCAATGTAGGAGTCCGGTATGAATCCGGAGTACTCAAGTTCCAGAAGAACCTCGTTCGGAGCCTTCCAGTCCGATGAGCTAAGTCGTTCGATTGCTGAATTCAAAAGGTTCAGGTACATCTCGAATCCAACCGCGCACACCTCGCCACTCTGGTCCCGGCCCAAAAGGTTTCCTGCTCCACGAATCTCCATGTCCTTCATCGCAATCCTGAATCCGCTTCCAAGCTCGGTGAAATCAGAAATCACCTGCAGACGCTTCATGGCAATCTCGGACAGGGACTTGTTTTCCGGATAAAATAGATACGCATAGGCCTGCCTGTCGCTACGTCCAACACGTCCACGCAACTGATAGAGCTGGCTGATTCCATACATGTCCGCCCGGTCGATTATTATTGTGTTCACATTCGGTATGTCGATTCCGTTTTCTATGATTGTCGTGGCAACAAGCACATGGAATCCACCGTTCTTGAAGCGTCTGAAAATGTCGTCAAGTTCATCGCTGGACATCTGGCCGTGGGCGACATCAACGAGCATCTCCGGGACAATGTTTTCGATTTTCCGTCTGGTATCGTCAAGGGTCTCCACCCGGTTGTGCAGGAAAAAGACCTGTCCGTTTCTCGCAACCTCACGGCGGATTGCCTTGGCAACTTTTTCATCGGAAAATTCTTCAATTACAGTCTCAATCGGCTGGCGGTTCTGCGGTGGTGTCGTAAGCAGCGACATGTCACGAATCTTCAGAAGACTCATGTGCAGTGTCCGGGGAATCGGGGTCGCACTCATGGTCAGGCAGTCAACGTTTGTCTTGAGCACCTTGAGCTTTTCCTTGTCGCGCACACCGAATCTCTGCTCCTCGTCGATTATCAGAAGACCGAGGTCCTTGTACACGACATCCTTCTGTATAATCCTGTGGGTTCCAATCAGTATGTCGATTTTTCCATCCGCAAGCAGCTGTATGATTTTTTTCTGCTCCTTTGGTTCGACAAACCTTGAGAGATGCGCAATCCTGACCGGAAAGTTCTTGAATCTCTCCAGCGCATTTTCATAGTGCTGTTCCGCAAGAATTGTTGTCGGGGCAAGGAACGCAACCTGTTTTCCGCCCATAACGGATTTGAACGCAGCCCTCAGCGCAATCTCCGTTTTTCCATAGCCGACATCGCCACAAACTAGCCTGTCCATTGGGATTGGCCGCTCCATGTCCGTCTTGATGTCCTGGGTTGCTGTATACTGATCTGGGGTATCTTCATAAGGGAACGCCGCCTCAAAAGCCGACTGCCATTCCGTGTCCTTTGGAAATGCGTAGCCACGTGATGCCTGCCGCTTTGAGTAAAGGTCTATCAGTTTTTCAGCAATCTCCTGGACCTGCTTCTGGACCTTCGCCTTTCTTGCGCTCCAGCTTTTTGAACCAATCCTGTCCAGCGCAGTGTGGGAGCTGTCCCCGCCAATGTATTTTTGAATCAGGTTGACCTGCTCTATCGGTATGAAAACATGCTCGTGGTCCGCGTACTCCAGCTTGATGAAATCCCTTTCCGTTCCGAGCGACTTTATCCGTTCAATTCCCTTGAAAAGTCCAATTCCGAAATTCTCGTGGACAACAAGGTCCCCCGGTGTCAGGTCCATGAAAGTGTCAAGTGGCTTTGACTTTGTTTTCCGCATGGATTTTGGGCCGGCCTTTTTGCGTCCAAAGATTTCGTTCTCCTGTATGACCAGAAGTTTTTCATCCGCAACAGCAAATCCTTCGGTCAGGGGGAACTGGAAGACATGCACCGGATGGATGTTGTCGCCGTCCTTTTCGGTAAATTCCTTGACGACCTCCCCTATCCTTACCGCCTGGCTTGGGTTGTCCGCGAAAATGTAAATCCACCAGCCGCTGTTCTGTCTTGCGGAAAGCTCCTCCTTGAAATAGTTGATGTTTCCAAGAAAACTGATTGCGCTCTCGCTTTTGATTCTGGCGACGCTTCCTTCCGTTGATTCGGGAACCGCAATGGTCTCGTCGTTTACAAGGCACCTGAATCTTACCAGGCGTGACTTCATTTCCATCAGAGAATTGAAGTTCAAAAGCGAAAGGCTTGGAGGCATGACTGGAAGTGTCTGTCGGGCAATCCTGTATGCCTTGAGGAACTCGTTTTCTATAAGGGACTGTGCGTTTACAAGACGCTCGTATTCACGGCAGAAAATGGTCGTCCCGGCGTCGATGTAGTCAAGGATTGAATATAACCTGTCCCAGACAAGTCCGTAAAAAAGTTCCTCGCCTTCGGTCTCTCCGTTCACCATAAGCTCCGCAACAATCCGGTCCTTTTCTTCCAGAGCCTTTTCGGTAAATGCAAGCATTGCGGATTCCGGGGTCCTTTCGTTTTCCTCGTCCAAGGATTCATCAAAAAGATTTGCGGATTTTTTCTTTTCCCCGATTTCTTCACCGCCGTTGTTGATTGCGTGTCTGTTTTTGTCAAAATCAGCAAAGTTGTTTACGATTCCGGATTTTTCCGCCTTGTCCAGCACGGATTCAAGAGTCTTCGCAAGGTCCTCGGTCCATAAAACTTCCTTCATTGGATAGATTAAGACAGATTTAAGACTGTCTTTTGTTGTCTGGCTTTCCACGTCAAAAGTCTTGATGTTCTCAATCTCGTCGAACTCAAAGATAATGCGGTACGGAAGACTCTCCCCCGGCATGAAAATGTCTATAACTTCTCCACGGACGGCAAACTCACCCTTCATCCCGACTTTTGGCACCCGAAGGTATCCCATCTGCGAAAGTCGCTCGCTCATCTCAACAGGATTTATGCTCTGGTGGACCGTAAGCCTGAACGAAAGTTTCCTTATATATGACGCTGGTGGAACTGGTGTAAGAAGCGCCCTCTCTGGAACCACAAAGACCCTCGGCTTTTCCGACGAAGGATTTCTCACCGCCAGCTTTGAAAGGACCCCCGCCCTCATCCCAAAAAGTATGGAGCCTTTGGTTGTTGGCCTGTAAGGAACTGTCCCCCACCACGGGAGCTTGATGACTTCCACGGAATCGCCCATTATGGTCATAAGGTCAGACTCGCACTCGTCCGCATCTTTCTGTCTGGCGACTACAATCAGAAAATCTTCCTGGTGGTGTAACATTTTCTGCTCGTACTGCATTTTATGGATTGAGCGGAAATGTCTTTTCCTTATATACTCTGCCACAAAGAATATATCCAGGGAGCCGTTGAGTCCATGGATGTCCAGGGGGAAAATCTCGGAGCCGTCTTCGGCTGACGATACCCTTGTCACTTCACTGGAAAAGTTTTTCCAAGAGGATAAGATAGGAATTAGCGAATTTGTTGATAATGAATTTTCCATTTTTGTCCGATACTATTATAGGTTTAACAACTAAAAATGTCTGTACTACAGACGGGAGTTTGGTCGTGAAACGAACTGTTTTTGCAATTTTATCTTTTTTTATGCTTTTTGCCTATAGTGCAGCCGCGCAAAATTACGTCGCGACTACATCAGCAGACAGCAGCAACGCGGAAATAGGAGTCAAGTTCTACAACAGGACATTGTACTATCCTGGGAACGCAGCCGACAATCCAGTGCTTGTCCATATAACAATAAGGAACACTGGTGTCGATACCCTGCGCTTCAAGCTGGCTGACGACAGAATTTTCAGCGTGGATTTCAAGGCTGTTGATGTGAAAAACAAGCAGCTCCCACAGACGGACTACCTTATAAGAAAAAGGACGACTAGCCAGACTGTCTACTTTAGGGAGATTGCTCTGGAGCCGGGCGAGGAATATTCGTTTGTTGAAAATCTTAAGGACTACCTTGACATAAGCGAGGCCTCAATCTACTACGTGACAGCTTCATTCTATCCGGAGCTTTACAGGAACAAGAGCAAGACTCTCACGTCAAGAAGATTGACCCTTGAGGTCCGCCCTAACCCGTCTGCCGCAACATCGACATACATTCCGGTCGAAAGCGGAACCGAATCAATCCTTCAGCCGGAGGAAATCAGTCCGGACAAGGTTGTTGAGCAGACAATCATTGCGCGCCAGCAGGGCACATGGGACAAATTCTTCCTGTACATGGATATTGAATCAATCTTGAAGAACAACTCAACCCGCAGCAGAAAATACAACACATCAAGCGCGGACGAGAGAGCCGAAATGCTCAGACAGTTCAAGGCCGATTTGATGCAGTCAAGAATTGATACCGACATTGTGTCGATTCCAAGAAAATTCGAGATTGAATCAACCAACTACACACAGACACAGGGAACTGTCAAGGTGCTTGAGTGGTTCAACTACCAGACCTACAAGGAAAAGAAACGCTATACATATTATGTCCGCCAGCGCGATGGAATCTGGCAGATTTATGACTACAGCGTTGACAATCTTGGAACCGAACCTCTCGACTGATTTCATGGACAAACTTCATGGATAAGAAAAAAGCGAAGTACTTCTGCGAAAACTGTGGTGCGGAAGTACTGTCGAAAGCCAGATTCTGCCCCCACTGCGGAAAGTTTTTTTCAGCCGTCAGATGCCCGAACTGCAACTATACTGGGCAGGTCTCCGAATTTAAAAGCGGATGCCCCAGATGCCACTACACAGATTCCAGTCTGAACGTAGATGAAAAATCCAATGTGGAAACAGCGGACGGACTAAAGCACAGGCTTTCAAGAAAATCAAAAAGAAAAATTGGCAGGGCATTCGAGGAGTACGAGGGAAAAACCGCCGCGATTTCCGGGGACACACCGATTTGGCTTTTGGTTTTGAGCCTTGTGATTCTTGTGGGCGCGATAGTCGGAGTGTTTGCAGTCCTGCGTCCAAAATGATTTTTTTGGTGGACATAAAATTTTTACAATTTTTGTGTTCCGCTCTTGACAAAAACAGCAAATGTGTGTATCATAATTGCATATTTGCCCGGATGGTGGAATTGGTAGACACGCTAGTTTCAGGTACTAGAGCTCTTACGGGTGTGCAAGTTCAAGTCTTGTTCCGGGCATAAACGAGGACCGTCTTTTGTGGGCGGTCATTTTTTTTTCTTCGTTGCAGTGTTATTGGTCCAGCTCGATATGGAATGTGCGTCCGTTTTCCAGTGGAAAGGTCAAGGCTGTTGCGGAAAACTTTAGTTCACATCCATCGTCCATGCGGGAATACTTTTTGTCTCCGTAGACCGAAAGTCCACACCATGCAAGGTGGCATCGGACCTGGTGCTTGAATCCCCTTTCAATGGAGCATCGGACCTTCACCCCGCCCTCAATTTTTTCAACAGAATCCAGCGATGTTTTGTACAATGTTCCGGACGCTTTTTTCTGGACAATCCTGCTGGAACAATCGGTAACAGGACGGACGCAAGCGTTTTTTGGTCCATAGAATCTAAAGAGGGACTCAATTTTTGCGGGCATGGATTCTGGTGGACCCCAGAATGGTGGTTCGGGAAAGGAGCTGTCGTTTTTTTCAGAATCAATATGGCAGATGGCCGTGTATTGTTTTAAAAATCCACCGGAGCTTTGGACATTCTGAATCCAGTCGTAAAAAGATTGGTTCGAGGCAATCAGCAGAAGTCCGTCAGTTTCTGTGTCTACCCTATGCACAAGTCCATGCTCGACCGCCTTTTTTCCGGAAACATTTTTCAGCTCCGGGAAAAGATTTTCGCACTGGGAATATGCGCTTGGGTCCCCTAAAACAAGGGGCGCACTTGGAAGATTTTTTGGCTTTTTGACAACAACGAAAGGCTCCGTCCGTGTCGGCTCGTGGATTATTTCAATTTTTGGCTCCATCACTTGTCCCTGTCCAGCAAAGTTTTTTTGTACATGCCGTGAAGAACCCGCATCACATCCAGAAATCGTTTTGGCGTGCCGGAACGGAATTCGGTTTTCTGGCTGTCACCCGGAAGACAGATTCCCAGTATACGGGCGTGGAGCATCAGGGTGGCCTTTGGAAAAACTTTGTCGCTTTTGTAGTAAATTGAGTCCCCAAGAATCGGGCAGTTTATGTATTTCATGTGGACGCGAATCTGGTGGGTTCGACCGGTGGCAATCCTTATTCTCATCAGCGAGTATTCTCCGTAGCAGGCTATGCAGCTGTATGAGGTCTGGGCAAATTTTCCTTCGTCCGTGTCGGTGACGGCCTTGAATCTGCGACGGTTTTTTGGGTCGCGCACAATCTGGGTCCTTATGGTTCCATGCTGATGCTGCGGACGGCCAAAACAGATTGCGATATACTCCTTTGTGATTTTTCTGTGACTCCGAAACTGTGCCTGGAGCCATTCCTCCGAGTCCCTGTTTTTTGCGGTGATTATAATTCCAGATGTGTCCTTGTCCAGCCGGTGAACTATTCCAGGTCTTCTTCGCGCAAGGATTTCGGCTGTGGCTCCATCGTTCAGCTGCGGGATTTTTTCCCTCCCCCAGTGATATAGGAGCGCGTTGACAAGTGTTCCGGTCCAATTTCCACAGGCGGGATGCGTCACCATTCCCTGAGGCTTGTTAACAACGCAAACATTGTCGTTCTCAAAAACAATCTCCAGAGGGATGTCCTCAGGCTCAATGTCGTTCGGGATATTGTCTTCCCACTGGATGTCAATCTGGTCGCCGGCCTTGACTTTATAGGAAATCTTCTGTTTGCGGCCATTCACAAGTATTTCCGTGACACCGCTTTTGAGTTTGCTTCGGTTCATGCCGTTTGGAAGAGATGCAATGTATTGGTCGAGTCTCAGGCTTTCTTTAAAATCCGCCGGAACTTTTGAGCTAAAAAAAGGCAAAATCACTCCTCCGTCTGGTCGGAATTTTCTTCTTCGGGGGAACTGTTCTGTGATTTTCTGAAGCTGTTGATTTCATCCTCCGTCGCGGGGACAATGGTTATTACGCTCGCCGTGTCCAGACGTTCAAGACGCTTGGCCTCGTTGTTGTGCCTGACTATGCTCACAATCAAATCCGCAATCCCTATGGCCGCACTGATTGAAACCGATATTCCCAAAATCACCCACATGTCGTCGCCGGTGTAGCCCGATGAGCTTTTGTCAAAAGGATTCGGAAATGATGATGTCGCCCCGGAAAAATATTTGTACGCGCCGAAACCAAGTGTAACACCAAGTGTCGTGAATGGCAGGGAGCCGAACGTGACTATCTCCGTCCGCCTCATGTACAAAGCCCACTGTGGAATCTCCGTGGATTTGGTCTCCTCTGTCTTGGTGGAATCCTCGCAGTAGACATTTGGAACGGCAATCAGAAAAATCAGGGGCAAAAGCAGAAAGCGGATTTTTTTTATTCTCATTTGCCCCCCTGACTGTAGTCCCTGTGCCCAAAAATTGCAGTACCAACGCGGACCATCGTGCTTCCTTCCTCGATTGCTATTTTAAAATCCCCGCTCATGCCCATGCTGAGTTCCTTGATTGGCAGATTCGGGAAACGCTCGTTCAGTTTTTCACGGCAAAGACGCAGAGTCTGGAACGACTTTCTGATTTCGCCCTCGTCGTCAACAAATGGGGCCATGGTCATAAGTCCCGCCGGAACAATGTGCGGATAAAGCCCCGCCTCAAAATTTTCTGCCGACTGGAAAATGCCATCGACAGAACTGTAGCCGGACTTTGATTCCTCGCCTGTGTGAAGCTCAAAATAGATTTCAACGGTCCTGTCCATTTTTGCGCACTGCTTTTCGATTTCAACCAAAAGACTTTCCCGGTCAACCGACTGTATGCAGGAGGCGTAGTCCAGAGCTTTTCTGACCTTGTTGGACTGGAGGGACCCAATTATGTGCAGGCTGGGCATCTTACGGTTTTCGGCTGCAAACATTTCCGAGAGGGTGGAAAATTTTTCGCACGCCTCCTGAACCCTGTTTTCCCCAAAAAGCATTTGACCGGCATCCACCGCGGCAACAAGAGATTCCAGTGGATGGAATTTGCTTACGGCACACAGTTTGACAGAATTCTCCGCGCGGCCAGATTTTTTTTCCGCCTCATGGATTTGGGACAAAACCATATTCAGATTTTCTGCGATTGACGGCTCGGACATGGCAACTCTCCTGGGAAAATGTTTTACTTCATGCGATTATAGCAGAACTGAGTGTTTGAGACAACAACATGAAATCTCCGACGGACAGGTTTTCGGCCCGCTCTCCACCGCTCATTCCTGCCTGACCAAAGATATCCTCTGCGTTGACAGATTTTGGAAGAATCGACCTTATGTTGTTCTGGATTGTTTTTCTCCGGCTTGAAAAAAGTGCGTGGACAAGATTGACGAACAGCTTCGGATCCGAACACTCAAGAGGTTTTTCCTTTTTTTTCATCAGCACGGCCTGCGAAGACACATTTGGTCTGGGCCAAAAATTTCCCGGCGCAAGCTCCAGTCCACGGCTCACATCGTATTTCCACTGGCACAGCACCGAAAATGCGGAATAGTTTTTTGAACCTGGACCGGCACAGATTCTTTCCGCAACTTCCTTTTGGACTGTGAAGACGCATCTCTCAAAAGTGAATCCCCTTGATATTGTGTCCGCTATGAAGGTTGCCGCAATATTGTATGGCAGATTTCCAAACAGTTTTAGATTTTCCGACCCGTCCGGGATTTCGTTCATCCATTTTTTTAGGACATCCCCCTCGACAATGGAAAACTGTCCAGACGGCTCTTTGTCCGCGAAAAACTGTCTAATCAGCGTGACAAAACCCCTGTCAATCTCAAAGACCTTAAGCCTTGCGCCCCTTCCCAGAATCTCTTCCGTCATGCAGCCAAGACCGGGACCAACCTCCCAGACCTGCGAGCCGCTCTGGATTTCAAGCATATCGACAATTCGTTTACGTGCGGACGGGTTGACCATAAAATTTTGTCCAAATTTTTTTTGCATCGCCATGCCGTTTTCCAAAAGAAAATCCTTAAGCTGGGCCGGCGAATTGTAATCAGGATGCTCCATCTTTTACCTGCCAATGTTTTTTTTTGTGGACCATAAAATCAGCCCGAAATCTGGACCGGTGGAACCCTTGCGAAAAATCTTACAATGCCCGCGACCAGTCCGTACATTAGATTCATTATACCACCAAAGAACGGCGAAAGAAAAGGGAGCGCGAAGCTGAATATGATAAAAAGCAGCGACAGGGTGATAAAAAAGCTGATTAAAGGGGACACAATGACCGTTGAAAAAATCCCGATTGGCGCGAAAGAACCAAACACGCCCACACTTATTGGACAGGTTGCAATCTGTGCGCCAGTGGATGCGGAAAGGGAGCCAGAGATTTGCGGTGGAACTACCGGCGAAATCAACCTGTTTATCAGTGAGGAAAAAATGAGTATTCCTGCCAACGCGCCGTAGGAAAGCATGAATGCCACCGAAAACATGTCGTTCGGAATTATGACCGAATGAATAAGGAACGTACACGCCAGAACCTCCAGAGTGTCCACGTTTTTGCAGAAAACAAATTTTGCGGTCAGCGTAATCAAGGAGCAGAGCAGCGCACGGAAAAGAGATGGAGAGAGACCCGCGAACCAGACAAAAAACAGAATCCCCAGCAGCTGAAAAAACGGCATGACCCTTTTTCCAAAACGCTTTCCAAGTCCACCGACAATTGAAGAAAAAAACGAAAGATGCATTCCGCTCAATGCAAGTATGTGCGAAAGTCCCGCAGCCCTGAAAGCGTCCCCTATTCCATCCTCCAGATACTCCCTTGAACCTGAGAGCAAGGAAAGAACAAGACCTCCGGCAAGTCCCCATGAAAACATGAGACGCTTGAAAATCAGCCGGCACATTGCCCTGAAGTGCATTAGCTCGCCCCAGAATCCACCGCCATGCCCTTCGTGTACAACTGAATCCACCACAAACGCGCCTTGGTTTTCCGACCATCTTCCGCTGCATGACAAAATCTCCCCCTCCTCGACAAGCACGGAACCATTTGAAATTGAATACAGTTTCCCGGGATAGACGGATTCGACAATTGACGACGGAAGTCTTACAGTGACATCGCCCGACGCGCTTGACTTTATCTGCATGTTTTCGGTTGAGCTTTTGACTTCGGACACACGGATTTTTGCCGTATATGTTTTTCCTGAACTTGATTTTGACGGATTGGAGCTTACGGAACCATGAATCCAGACGGCTTTTCCAATTGGCACTGGGGATGCGTAAAGATTTTTCTGTCTCACAGGAACCAGTCCCGTGTAAAAAACAATTGCGCAGACCACCGCCGCCAAAAGAAATGGGCTTTTTAGATAGTAAAGGACTTTCGACATCCAGACCTCCAGGGAAAGAACTTTTGTTCCCACTAATATAGTGTTCCCTGAAAATCAGAATCCGCAACAAATTTGCAAAAAAAATGTAAAAATCTGTAAAAATTTAAAGTCCGCTTGAATCCGTGGATGTTTTTGGCTTTTCGCTATCTGGCTGTGGCATGTCACCCGGCATTACATCAAGATTGGAGGCTTCTGGAATGGAGTTCATCGGTAGGGAGCTTATGCCTGAACCCATGCCTCCGTTGGCGCCCGCCTGTGTAGCAATGGATTCCACTCCTCCCATGCCAAAGAAACTGGAACCTTGCGATTCTGAATCCGTCGGCTGTGAAGAAGAGGCTGTGTCGGACGGAATTTCATCCGTGGTGGACACAACAACATTGGCTCCGCTTTTTTCCTCCGAACGTCCTGTTACCATCTGCTCCATCTCGTCTTCTTTCTCGTCGTTCTCGGACTCCGCCATGGCCTCGTTGATTTCCTTTTCGTTTTCTGGAAGCACGTTGTAGACAAAAGCGAGAATTGCATTTTTCATTGTGGCATCAATGTGCGTACACTCAAAATGCAGGCGCGACTGCTCAATATCCTTATTGTATTCAACGCCACGGACAACGCCGTACATCATTATGAATGAGCCGTTCAAATCAAACTGGAGCTTGATTCTGACATTGCTTTTTCCCGAGCCGCCGACACGTATCAACGCACCGTCCTCGCTGATATCCTCAAGCAGACATCTGAATCCATTGTCAGTGTTCACAGAGTTGTAGTCCACAATGTTTTCCTTTATAAAATACATCTGGGCGTAGATGTTGCATGGAGCGCGCACCGACTGTCTCTTTTGCGTTCTTGTCAACTTTGAGCTGTGCTCCAGGAAAAGACAGTCCTGCCCCTGGTACGAACCGACTTCAAAAACCCTGCTGTCAAAGGCATAACCGGCATCGCCCTTTCTCCAGAAATAGACAGGAACAATATGCTCCTTCCAGATTTCCTTTTCAAGAACGATGAAGCGGTGGTTCTTTTTGTCCTCCTGCCTTGGGAGCGAAATAATCAGGCTGCTTCCGTTGGAAAGGACCCTTGAGGCAAACACGCCCTTGCCCGAAAGAATCACGCGGAGCTTCTGTCCAACATCGATTGACGTGGTGGTTTCTATGCCGTGCTTTCCGTCGGAATCCAGAGCTATCCTGGTCCTGTATTTGTAGAGCTTGGTCAAAAGCTGCTGGGTCTTGAAGCTGTTCTGCGTTCCCGACTGTTTTGCGTCGTTGATTATCTGTGCGATGCAGTTGTTCATCACATTGACAGAAATGTAAAGCGAGAGGGGGTCCTCAAGATTGGTCTTTTTGGCAAGGGACCATAGCGAGCAGATTTCAGAAAATTTAAAATCTGAGTCCAGCCCTTTTGAAAAGAACTGAATCATCTTGTCATTCACAAAATATAGTCTGGCAATCAGCGATATTACTGCAATGGTGATGATAAACGCAATAACGATGTTCACGTTGACCGCTCCTCATTTTCAATATATAGTAATTGGCAGAATCCGTTTTGAAGGGAGTTCTCCTAATGAAACATTTTACCACAGTTTTTAGAGAAAACAAATCAAATTTTTTAGAATTTGCACTTATTTTTGCATTTTTTATACTCCCCCCCCTAATTAAAGGCCCATCCGTCGGTGAAAAAGTTTCAATTGCGGGCGGCGGAAAGCTTTCTGTGTCGATTTTTATACAGCTGATTCTGACCGTGCTTCTCCTGATTCAAAACAAATTCAAACCGATTTTGCCTGTCGAAAAAAAAGGCAGCCCCCTGATTCTCTTTTTGATGTGGACCCCAATCTGCCTTGGACTCTGCATGATTTCACAGGCCGCCGTCACGGGAATCTCCATGGCGATGAAAATGGATGCGACCGGTGGATACATTTTTCCAGCTTCGACCACCGAGTGGGCAGTCTATTTTTTCAATCTGGCTATTGGCGTGGTCTATGAGGAGACAATCTACAGGCTGTTTCTGCCCGACACGATGATTTTGCTTGCGGGTGAAAAAAAATCGCTCCGGATTGTGTTTGAGGCCATCAGCATTGCGATTTTTGCATTTTCGCACAGGTATCTTGGGGCAATGGCGATTGTAAACGCAGCTCTTTGTGGCACCGCTCTCAGATTTGGCAAAATAAAATCAGGGCGGATTTATGCACCCACAATTGCCCATCTTCTGTACAATATTTTCCAGACAATAATCCTCTATTTACTTGTAAAACCTTGAAATGTTGGTTCCCTTTGTGATATAATCTCTTCCATAAAAATACCATCTTTGCAAAAGTTGAAGGATTAGAAAATGGTTTACACAGATACGAGAGATAAAAACGTCAAGACAGATTTCAGGACCGCCGTTTTGAATGGAATGAACGCAGAGACAGGCGGACTTTATATACCGGTTGAATTTCCAAGGATGGACCAGTCCTTCCTCACAAAGATTCCAGAGCCTCCTTTCAGGGAAGTCGCTTTTGAGATGGCCAAGCCTTATGTTGAGGGTGAGATTCCTGATTCAAACCTCGACGAGATAATCCAGGACGCATATCCGTTCGCGGCAAAGGTTGTTCCAATCGACCGCGTGAGCTACGTTCTGGAGCTTTTCCACGGTCCCACATGTGCATTCAAGGATTTCGGCGCAAGGTTCATGGCCCGCGTCATGTCATACTTCAACCGCAATGAGGACGACAACCTGCACATTCTTGTTGCAACATCGGGCGACACCGGTTCTGCTGTCGGAAGCGCTTTCCACAATGTTCCGGGAATCGACGTGACAATTCTCTATCCTGATGGAAAAATCTCTCCGCTTCAGGAAAAACAGCTTTCCACATTTGACGGAAACGTGCGCGCGCTGAGGGTCTCAGGAACATTCGACGACTGCCAGAAACTTGTCAAGACTGCTTTCACCGACACTGATTTGCGCAAAAAATTCAGGCTCTCGTCCGCAAACTCAATCAACATCTCCCGCCTTCTTCCGCAGAGCTTCTACTACATGTATTCATCTCTCGTGGTAAAGAACAGGATTCCGCAGGACTCAAAGATTGACGACCCTTCAATTGTCGTGATTGTGCCGAGCGGAAACTTTGGAAACCTTACGTCAGGTCTCATCGCAAAGGAAATGGGAGCACCGATCGCAGGATTCGTCGCCGCAACCAACTCAAACCACACAGTCCCGGACTGGATTGCAACAGGAAAATACAAGGCACGCTCATCTGTCGCAACATTGAGCAACGCAATGGATGTTGGCGCACCAAGCAACTATGAGCGCATCTCGGCAATGTATTCGCTGGAGCAGGTACGCAGCATGATCGCTTCATACTGGGCAGACGACAAGGGGACTCTTGACGCAATCAGGGGATGCCACGACAGGACAGGCTATGTAATCGACCCGCACGGCTCCATCGCTTGGAAGGCATGGTACGACATAAGGAACGGAGAAATGCAGAAACTTGTGAACAAGGAGCTTTCCGGCGACATCAACAGAACTGGTCTCACGAACAGCGCACCGTCCTGGGCAAAGGCAGTAGTTGACAAAACGGCAGTCGGAATCATCCTTGAAACGGCGCACCCTGCAAAATTCGGTTCAACGGTAATCGACGCAATCGGAAGGGAACCAAGCATGCCGGACAGACTTGAGAGAGTTTTGAGCCTCCCCGACCGCTCCATCCCGATGAAAAAGGACTACAACAGCTTCAAGGAATGGCTTGTTTCAAACCTGTAGAAAACAATGACGGGAGTAGGTTTTTATCCGCTCCCGTTTTTTTTGTCCAATATGGCCTTAGCAGAAGGATTGTTTCAAAAGATTGTCAGCTTGATATTTTCCATCCCAAAAGCCCCTTGCCATCGCTTGAAAAAACAAGTCCGACCTTGTACATGGCTTTTCCGCTCACCGTAAACCTGTCTGAATAACCGTTCGCATCAATCTGGGAAAGCGCACTGGCCGCAACGGTTTCAAAATCAGCACCCTTATCCATTTTCAGCTCAAAAATGAACACCGAATCTTTTGTTGCAACGACAACATCGCTTCTTCCTGCTACCGACTGGAGCTCCGACACAACCCGGCAACCTGTCATGCGGAACATCAGGTGGGTCACGGACTCATAATAATTTTCGCACATGTCTTTTTTCACAATCGTCGGTAAATCGGCGATTGCTGATTTTATGATTGAGAGAGCCTTGTCCACATCACGGGAGTCAAGCGCGTCGCAAAGATTGTCAATCGTAAGCCCCATGTCATCATCCGGCACGCTCACGAATTTTTTCAGAAGGACGTTCAGAAATCCCTCCTCAATCTCCCGGTTCGGAAAATCAAGCGTATAGGTCCTTTTTGTTTTTTCAAAGTCCTTGATTGTGAGATATCCGCTCTGATAAATCACCGGCAGCATGTTCTTTGAGTCCGGGTCATAGTTTTTGAACTGGTCTTCCTTTGCCTTGCGTCCGTTCACAATCGTCGAAAGAACAAGCGGCTGATTTTTGAGCGTCCTGACCAAAAACGAAGGGGTTCCGCTCTCAAACCAATAGGAGCCGAAATCTTTTTGCCTGAAGCATTTCAAAAGACAGAACGGATTGTAGACCCCCTCGACATCATGCGTGAAATGGTAGCCGTCGTACATATCCGCAAGTTTCGCCTTTACTTCCTCCACCGTCATTTCCTGACGCTCGGCAAGGGCCTCAATCTCCGGCGTAAAGTATTGGTCAAGCTCCGTCTCCGAGATTCCGCAGATTGAAGAGTATGCGCTGTCAAGGCTTATGTCGTCAAGCTGGTTGAGTCCGCTGAAAATGTTCACGTGGCTTACTTTCGTGATTCCTGTGATGAATAGAAACCTGATATATTTGTCGCAGTCCTTGAGCGGGCTGTAAAAACTCCGAAGCTCCTGTCTGTTCTGCTCCTCGTAGTCCGTGTAAAGGGCATCCAGAATCGGTTTGTCATACTCGTCCAGAAGAATCACCACCTGCTTTCCGGTCTTTTCGTAGGCGGCCGTAATCAGATTGTTGAGTCTCGGCGCCGAACGCATGTCCTCCACGGGGACCTCATATTTTTTTTCATATTTTGAAAGCACAAGGTTTATAGCTGATTTTAGGCTCTCCAAATCAGGGTAGTTGTCTGCACCGAAGCTGATTTTAAAAACCGGATATTCAGTCCAATCCTTTTCAAGATTTTCAATCGCAAGTCCGTGGAACAGCTCTTTTTTCCCTAGAAAATAATATTCCATCGTTGAAAGCAGAAGGCTTTTTCCGAACCTGCGCGGACGGCTTAAAAAATAAGGTTTTCCCTCGCGGACAAGTTTGTAGATAAATGCTGTCTTGTCAACGTAAACGCATTTCCGGTTGCGTAAGTCCTCAAAATCCTGTATGCCGATCGGCAGAAATCTTTCTTCCATAGATATGATTATATCACAGGTGGGTTTATTTTTCCATTCCTTACGTTCACGTTGCTTTTCCGTCACATGTTTTCATAGGTCTGCACAGAATCTTCCAGATGCTCGATTTTTATGCCGGCCTCCCTGAACATGTTTAGGGAATCTTCTTCGTCGTGGTAGTGCTTTTCACATACGACGCGCTTTATTCCGCAGTTTATGATCAGCATGGCGCATGTCCGGCACGGGGTCATACGGCAGTAAACTGTCGCACCGTCAATCGGTATGCCCCTTTTTGCAGCCTGGCAGATTGCATTCTGCTCGGCATGGACCGTCCTCACGCAGTGCTGGGTTATGGTTCCGTCGGAATGTATCATTTTCCGCATGAGGTGTCCGACATCATCACAGTGGGGCAATCCGGCTGGGCTTCCTACATATCCCGTCACGAGAATCTGGTTGTCCCTTGCGATCACGCATCCGCTTCTTCCCCTGTCACATGTCGCGCGTTTGGCAACGGTACGGCAGACCTCCATGAAATATTCATCCCAGGTCGGTCGTCTGTATGCTGGTTCTTTCCCGTTATTCTCTTCCATGCCAAGCTCCTATAAAAATTTCTGCTCCGGTTAAGGGAACCTTGAAAGACGGAAATCTTCCGGGGTTCCCTCAAAACCAGATTTTCTTATTTTACAGCCTCAAAGATTATGTCGGCAACGAAAATGGCGGCGAGCACCCATGTGATTACAGGTATCTCCTTTGCCTTCTTTCCGGCGACCTTGCAGATTACATAAGAGATGATTCCCCATGCGATTCCCTTTGAGATTGAGTATGAGAACGGCATGACCATTATCGTGATGAATGCCGGTATTCCTTCGGTCGGATCCTTGAAGTTGATGTCGGTGACTGACTTCATCATAAGGTAGCCTACGAAAATCAATGCCGGTGCGGTTGCGGCGGATGGAATCAGACCGAACAGCGGGCTAAGGAAAAGTGAGAGAACGAAGAATCCGGCAGTGACGACCGAAGTAAGACCTGTACGACCACCGGCTGCGACACCTGATGAGCTTTCGACGAATGATGTAACGGTTGAAGTTCCGAGACATGCTCCGGCTACGGTTCCGATTGCATCAGAAAGAAGTGCGCCCTTTGCATTGAGGATGTTTCCTTCCTTGTCCTTGAGGTTGCCCTGCTCCGCAACACCCATGAGGGTTCCGATCGTGTCGAACATGTCGGTGAAGAGGAACGTGAAGAACACGACGAGGAATTTAAGCGAAAGCACGTTCTGCCATTCAAATGCAAAAAGATGCGGAGCCTCAGGAGTTGAGAAAGGAGTGAATCCTTCCGGAACCTTTGTCACTCCGAATGGGATTCCAACAATTGTAGTAAGTGCGATTCCAATCAGTATTGCACCCGGAACCTTCAATATGAAAAGAACGATTGTGATTACAAGACCGATTACGGCGACAAGTGCGGAAGCGTGCGTCAGATTGAGGTTCTCGAATCCGATTGTAGTTCCCGTGTCAGTACCGACGATGCCGGCGTTTGAAAGACCGATTATACAGATGAAAAGTCCGATACCAACGGATACCGCTTTTTTGAGCGACGCTGGAATTGATTTTATGATTGCCTCGCGCACACCTACGAGAGAAAGGATGATAAAGAGGATTCCCTCAAGAAGAACGGCGGTAAGCGCAAACTGCCATGAGCATCCCATTCCAAGGACAACCGAGTACGTGAAAAATGCGTTAAGTCCAAGTCCCGGGGCCAATGCGACAGGAAGATTCGCAACAAAAGCCATTACAAGAGTTGCAATAGCCGCAGAAACAGCTGTCGCAGTAAAAACGGAACCCTTGTTCATGCCGGACTGTGACAGGATATCCGGGTTGACCGCAAGGATATAGGCCATCGCAAGGAATGTTGTGATTCCAGCTACAATCTCACGGCTAACGGTTGAGCCGCGTTCTTTGATTTTAAACATGATTTCCTCCATCATTTTTGTTTGGAAACGACCACCGAAAAGATTCGCTTTTGGCAGCCACCATACACGAAATAATATCATTTTATTGAAAAAAAAACAAATAGTTATGGCAACGCTATTGACTTTTTTTTGCGGCTGTCATATATTTCTAAATGCACTGACAAATGCGGTAGTCGTATAACGGCTTATTACCCCAGCCTTCCAAGCTGGAGACGAGGGTTCGACTCCCTTCTACCGCTCTAAATCCATCCGTTCATTCGGGTGGATTTTTTTTGCCCAAGAAAGCTCGGGATTCAATCCTTCTCCAGTCCCAGAATCAGGCAGGCCTGTCTTGCGACATTCTGTTCGGCGGATTTTTTGCTTTTTCCTTCGGCTGGACCGTAAACTGTTTCCCCGAGGCGCACTGTGACTGTAAAAATTCTGTCATGGTCCGGGCCACGCTGGTTTTCAAGTTTGTATACGGGGTATGTCTTGTGGTCCTTCTGGTAGTATTCCTGCAAAATTGATTTGTAGTCCTTGTTTCCCTTGTCCTGCTGCACCTTGTGGATTTCAGGAACAATCAGCTCAAGCACAAATTTTTCAGCGGCATCGTATCCAGAATCAAGATAGAGCGCGCCAATCACCGCCTCAACCGCATCAGCAAGAATCGCGGGTTTGTGCCGTCCACCGGAAAGCTCCTCTCCTCGTCCCATCACAAGGTATGAATCAATGTGCATGACATTTTCCGCGATGGGGGCAAGGGATTTTTCGCTGACAACGTTTGCCTTGATTTTTGCAAGGTCGCCCTCTGGATTGTCCATCATGTCCTCATAAAGAAATGCGGCGGTAACAAGACCAAGCACCGAGTCACCCAAAAATTCCAGACGCTCGTTGTTGTAAACCCTGTATTCGGCGCACTCGTTGGAAAAAGACCTATGATGAAGGGCCAGGTCCAGCATATTGAGGTTGTTGAATTTTATATTCAGGTTGCGGCAGAATTCCTGAAGCTCCTTTCGCCTCTCACCTGACATTTTTTTTGATTCATAGATTAAATCTCGCTTGTTCATAAATTAAATTTCCTGGCCAAATGAACTTTATTTTGAATAAAAAAAGCACAGCCCAAAAGTGCCGTGCTTCCTATCCATATCAAATGCTAATTAGTTTCCCTGCTTTTTGATATAGTCGTAGACATCCTGTACTTTGACAAATGTCGCGGCAACCTCATCAGGAACCTTTACGCCAGTCTCAGCCTCAAGGCTGTACATAAGCTCATAGGTGTCAAGGCTGTCAAGTCCAAGGTCGCCACGGAAAGTTGCTTCCATTGTTACCTTGTCAGCTTCGATGTCAAGGTTGTCAACGATAACTTTCTTCAGTTTCTCAAACAGTTCGTCCATAGTATTCTCCTTTACAATCAGCCGTTAACTTCCGGTGTAATAACCTGGCGTCCGCGGTAGAATCCACACTTTGGACAAACATGATGCTGCATAATCAGGTTTCCACAGTTATTGCATGGGACAAGATTCGGTGCGTCAAGATGCATGTTTACACCGCGTCTTCTCTTTGTAACAGCTTTTGATGTTTTTGATCTAGGTACTGCCATAGTATATAAACCTCGCTATAAAATTTTAGTCGTCTGTATAACAAAGGTATATTACTACAGATTCCTATTTCGTGTCAACATTATATAGAGAAACTAAAAAACTTGTCAATGCTAGAACAATCTTTTTTGGAAAAATACTTTGTTATATTGTATGGATGTTTTTAAACTTTTTTGTGAAGTATTTTATTTTTAAAGTTGCAAAATCCATGAACCGGGCTTATAATTTAATAATAGTTTACGGAGGAATCAATCGTATGGCAAACAACAATGAAGAACCCAGAGTGCTGGCTATCATACTTGGTGGAGGAAAAGGAACACGCCTCTACCCCTTGACAAAGGAACGCTCAAAACCAGCGGTCCCGTTCGGTGGAAAATACCGCATCGTGGACATCCCAATCTCAAACTGTATTAACAGCGGATACAAGAAAATCTACCTGCTGACCCAGTTCAATTCTGCGTCCCTGCACCTCCACATCATCAACTCATATAACTTCGACCGTTTCAGCCGTGGATTTGTTGAGATTCTGGCTGCGGAACAGACACTTGAACATTCAGGATGGTACGAGGGAACCGCCGATGCCGTGCGCAAAAACATGGCACATTTCCGCGTGCAGCATCCGACCCACTACATCATTCTTTCGGGCGACCAGCTCTACCGTATGGACTTGAAAAAATTCATGGAGCAGCACCTTGCGTCTGGATCCGACATCACCATTGCGGCAAAGGCAGTCAACAGAGCCGATGCGACTGGATTCGGAATCATGAAGGTTGACGACAACAACCAGATTACCGCGTTCATGGAAAAGCCGGCGAAGGACTTGAACATAGACGACTGGAAGATTCCTGCGGCATCAAGGGACGAAAATCTTCCTGCAGACCTTGAGTACCTTGCCTCAATGGGTATCTACATCTTCAACGCGGACGCAATGGAGGAGATGCTCGACAACAAGGAGAACGATTTCGGAAAGGAAATCATTCCGGAAGCAATCAAGACAAAGAAGGTCTCCAGCTATATCTTCAATGGATATTGGGAGGACATTGGAACAATCAAGTCCTTCTACGATGCTACTCTTGACCTCACCAACCCAATCCCGAAATTCAATTTCTACGATGAGGACAAGCCAATCTACACACACATGAGAAACCTTCCTCCAAGCAAAATCAACAACGCAACATTGCAGAACTCTCTTGCAAGCGAGGGATGCGTTATCACGAACTCACGCATTGAACATTCGGTAATCGGTGTGCGCTCGATTATCAACGAGGGATGCGACCTTGACGGCGTAATCATGATGGGTGCGGACTATTATGAAAACGAGTGCGAACGTGAGGCAAACAAGAAAAACGGTGTGCCGAATGTCGGAATTGGAAAGGGATGCAAAATCAACCGCGCGATTATCGACAAGAACGCAAAGATTGGCGACAACTGCTGCATCAACGTGAACGGACGCAAGTATGAGGATGGCGACCATGGACTGTTCTACAGCTCTGACGGAATCATCATAATCAAGAAGTCCGCCCAGATTCCTTCGGGAACTGTGATTTAACGGAATGTAGGAAAATGCAATGCGGGTCTGGTCAATGGCTGGGCCCGCTTTTTTTTGCTTATGTGCTTATGATAGATAGCTATATTCCTCTTGATTTTATAGCTATATTGGTTTATAATTGATTCAAGAAACCTTTGTTCAAGGAGGACTTCCTATGAATACAATTCCAATGTACGAGGCAAAAAACAAATTGCCGCTTTACATGCATCAGGCAGAAACCACCGGGCCAGTTTTTATCTCACGCAGAAATAAAACCGTCGGGGTACTGCTTTCAATTCAGGAGTACAACAAATTTGTTTCCCAAAGGCCAAAGAAAACAATCCTTGAATGTGCGGCAGAATTCCGAAAGAAAGTTGACGACACTCTCACCGACGAGGAAATAGACAGGATATTTGATGTAAGGGATCATTCAACAAAAGGAACAAGCTGGGAAGATGATATTTTTAAAGGAGTGTTTGACGAATGATGAATGAACATGATTATTACAATGATGAAGAACCTCACTATCTTCTGGATTCAAATATCGTATCCGAACTGATTAAGTGCAATGCAAGTTTTAATGTGATTAAAAAAATTGCAGAACATAACTCTGACTGCGCCATCTGTTCTCCTACCTTACACGAACTTCTTTATGGATATGAAAAAATGGCAGATGGAGCAAAGAAGACTTTTCTTGGGGATTATATAAATGCTGATGTTCTTGAAAATTTTAAGGTAAAAATCTATTCAGAAAAATCCAGCCGAATTCATGCAAAAATCCGAGCCGATGCAGAACGAATTGGAACCCCAGTGCCCTTTTCCGACAGCATGATAGCAGCCATAGCCCTTGCAAACCACATGGTTTTAGTTACAAGAAACAAAAAGCACTTTGAAGCCATCCAACAAGTAAGCGGGCTTGAGATAGAAAACTGGTTTGAATGATGTTCCTTCGGAGATACTTGACTTTTTAAAATAATGCATTATATTTTAATTAGATAGTCCAGCAGAATGCGCTTAAATGGACTTCGCACTTGTGCGAAAAACGGACGGCGCCCGTTTCTATCTGTTACAACCGCTTGCTTTGGCGTTCCCAGAGAAGCGTGTCCAGTACGAGACCTCCAAAACAATATTGCTGTCAAGAAAAACAATCATACACCAAGCCAAGCTGCCACAGCGTTATAGGCGGGATTGGCAAAAACGTTGTGGTAGCAGCCTGATTGATACTAAGTTTTATCATGGTATAAGATAAAGTCCTTGCGCGTTTTGTGTTCGGATGCCACATTTTCTATAATTCCAAAGCTCAATCCAGATATCGTCCTCTATCGATGGTTCTCCACTCGGACGATACGCATCTATGTGTAAGCTTATACCAATTCCACCTGTGTTTGGTTCTGCATCAGGAATAATTTGAGTTTTAGGCCCAAATGGAGAAGTAGTACCATCAGTATAAAATAATTTATAAGTAAAACTCAGAGGTCTAAAGTTTCCTGATTGAGGTTCGAGCTGTAATTTCCCGATAGCATAGCCATCAGAACGTTTTATAAGGATAAACCAATTTCCGTATTCAGTTGTTTCTGCGGTTAGCCCCATACTGCTTACACCCCAGTTTACATTTGGGTAGCTTGCAATATCTTGATAACTAGAAACATCACTAAAATTGATGCTTGTATAACCAGTGTTGGCTAGGGAAAGAAGATAGCTATTAGAAGTTAAGCTAAGAGAATTTGTACATGCAGTAATTACGTCACCGTTGGTCACTCCATCCGGTTTAACTACCTGCGTATTGTATGTATATTCTTCCAATGTAATTTTTGCTGCTGGGGAGAATGCAGTCAGCGGACTTTTTAAATCAATTGTTTTACCTGGACGAAGATATATATCGTTTACTTTTTCTGAGCCGCCAGGAATTTGTGCAGTTCCGCCAAGCATAAATGTGCTATAGGTGCTGCCACTATAAATTGCGCCTCCATTATATGACGAACCGCAGGTATTTTCCTTACCAGATCCACCACCTATTGTTCCACCAGTCATTTCGAATGTCGCATCACCAATCCAAACAGCGCCACCATTCCATGCTGCAGAATTTGAATAAAAGTAACCTCCGGTCATTGTTATTGCTGTAGTTACAGTTACAACATTTATAAAAAGTCCACCTCCACACGATCGTGCATAGTTGCCCTCTATCGTTCCTCCACTCATATTAATGGTCCCGCTCTGATTATTTATTCCGCCACCGCTAAAAGATCCGTTGTATGAGATGTGACCGGTATTTAAATAAATAATTCCCACGTTATAGATTCCACCGCCATATTCGGCATAATTGTACCTCACTCCATAACCGTCACCTATTGCTTTTTCAGAACCAACATCATCATAGCCCAAGTAAACAGTACCTCCATTATATATTCCACCGCCAAAGCCTAGGTGACTGCTATTTCCAGCTATGTTACCATAATCAGTGACTTCTGCATGGTCGGTCTTTGACTTGTCTCCTATAAGGGCCGATCCGTACATAAAGAGATTTGCTCCGGATGAAACATAAACTCCACCACCTTTAAAATCTGTGTTGGTATTAGCTGTTGCCTGATTTCCTGTGACCGTTGCCCCGTCTCCAAGTTTTACGGTTCCACCACTTGCTATGTAGATGCCGGCCCCCTCTTTATAAGTTCCTCCGGTTATCGTTAGTTTTTTAATTGTTACCGGGACAGATGTGTTGACAGTAAGGACAGATTTATTAGATGATTGCCCTTTTAATGTTCCACCACTGCCTGTTCCTTCAATTGTTAGGGATTTTGCTTTTATCGGTGTGTCAGCTTTACCAATGGTATGGCTATACGTTACTTCTCCCACGACATTTATTGTGAAATCTATGTTGTCATTCCAGCAATTCCGCGAAGCCTCGTCAAGGGTTTTGTATGCATCGGTTTCAGTAGCACCTGAATTGGAGCTGTTAGAACCGCTGCCCGAAATATAGATAGGGGCATCCAGATATCCGGCACCACTGTAGTTTCTTACGTACCATCCATCTCTGGCCACTTTAAATTTCGTACTTACTGCGTCTGAAACGTCCCCTGAAAGAACCTGTGTTCCGCGTATCCATTTATTATCAGGGACATTATCAGGATTAGACAGAGAATCTTTATTTATTGTGGCAACTGAATTTTTATTTAGTGTACCGTCAATGTTTATTAATTTCAAGTCTACAAGGAAAACATCGTTTGATTCATCGATTTGCGCATCTTTCGTTACAGTAAAACCTTTACCCGCGTAAATTCCGCTACCTTTTGTTGTTGCCGTGTTGTCTTTTATAGTACCACCCTTTATTGTAAGCTGGACACTGTCGGAAGAGTTATAGATTCCGCCTCCAGATGTTGTTGCAGTGTTTCCACTTATGGTACCAGATTCTATCGTGAGCGTTCCTACATTGAAGATTCCGCCTCCAGATGTTGTTGTACTGTTTCCGCTTATGGTGACACCAGATTCTATCGTGAGCGTTCCTCCATTGTAGATTCCGCCTCCAAATACTGTTGCACTGTTTCCGCTTATATCAACTCCGCTCTGCAGGGTGACAGTGCCATTTTGTATTTTAAGGCCACCGCCATTAGTGGTGCTTCCACCCGTGATTTTGAGGTTTTTGATTTTTACAGGAACATTCGTCAGATTGGTTGTGAGTACCGGGCCGTTACTGTCACCGTTCAGAACACCAGTAGTGCTGTCTCCCGTTATTGTAACAGAGCTTGCCTGTGTGTCTGATATATTGCCAAGAACCTGAGTTCCCTTTATTTCTCCTATAACATGAATTGTATAGGCCTTGCATACATTGAAAGTTGCAATTTCCTCTCCCGCCTTGGCCAGTGAAGCATAGGGTTTTTCCGTTGTGCCGTAGCCGGTGGTGTCATCCCCAGCATTTTGTGCGGCGGCAGAACTCTTTACATAAATGTCCGTGGAGAATGGGCGGACTTTGTAGGTGACGACATCGGAATCCCTGTAGCCCGGCTTTTGTGCGTATGCCTTTATGACATATTGGCCGACATCAAAAGGAATGCTTAAAGGACTGGACCGGGAGTCTGCTGTTGGTGTGCTTCCATCTGTTGTGTAATAGACAGTTACATCCCCAGACGAAAGATTTGTCCCGGCTGTATCTGTACTTGGAGCGGAGACTGTCACAGTTGCCTTGCCGCCGTTTCCAATCAGAATGTAATTGTTTACCGATTCCGATTCTCCAGCTGTAAGTGCCGTTGTGCCATTCTTCACCACCGGAGGATTAAGTTTTGGAAATTCAAGTTCAAGCCTGTACTCCATCTTTGCGGAATCCCTAAGTCCGGACTTGGTCGCCCATGTCCTAAGGACGTACCATCCCTCGGTCGGAATCTGAACGTTGACATTGCTTGTGGACGGAGTATTGTCAGATGGGGAAATCTTTGTCTCCTCGCCTGTCGTCTGGTTTACTTCATAAAGCTCCCAGTAGAGGTTAACGTTGTCCACAGGATTGTCCACCTCGTCCATGGTCGGCACTTCTATTGTCAGCGTACTTACAGAGGTACCTGAATCGGTATGGATTGTCTTTGATGTACCTGCTGTAATAACAATTTCGTCATTGTCCTTTACCACAGGAGCGGAGAGACGAGGAACCTGGGTGTCCACTGTTATTGAAGTTGAAAGCCCCGCCGCGTCGGTAAATCCGGCTGTATAGGTTTTTGTGCCCTCTATAAGCGGCTCCCCCGAAAGAAAATATATGGACTGGCTTGTATGTTCAAATTTTCTGTTGATTGTGGCAAGACTTTCCG
>CACZPR010000019.1 GCA_902783155.1 uncultured Spirochaetaceae bacterium | reverse complement strand
GATAAAGCGGAGGAAGCCCTTAATCACTATAGAAAAGAACACGATGAAATTCCCTATGAAATTGACTTTCAGCAAGCCTTTGTTTTTATGCAGAAAGGAGATGCAAATAAAGCAATCCATTTTTTGAGGAACTCATTCTATACGCAAAATACACCGCAGGCAGCCCTTGCACTAAGTATGATCTATCTTATTCAGGCAACAAATTATGGCAGACTTGTAGAAAAAGCTAGGCTCTGGTGCAGAATCGCCGTAAATCTTGACATCAGCTTTACCCCAGCCCTCCGCCTTTATGCAAACATGGAGCTGGAGCGAGAGCCTGAAAAAGTAGAATACATTCTTTCACGCTATCTCAAACTGAATAATGTGGGTGAAAAAGATTTTTACTTTGATGCGGCAATAAATCATGCAAAATGCGCTTTCGTAGAGGAAAAATATGGAGTTGCGCTAGAACGTCTGGTAAATCTTACGGACAATAAGACTAACCCGGCCGCAGTATGGAATAACATTGCCCTTTGCAATGCGAATGTTGGAAAACTGGACAGGGCAGAAAAAAATATTGCAAAAGCCCTTGAGAAATTTCAGGAAAGCTCACCGAACATTACAAAAGAGCCAAAGCAGCTTGAAATCATACTGACAAACTATATGCGCATTTTAAACCGCGAAGGAAAATACAGTGAAAGCATCTCCCTATTTGAAAACACAAAAGGAGCAAAAGATTTTGTCCTGTCCGAAGACAACTATCTGAATTACTTTGCTGAATGGAGAAAAGCCCTTCTTGCCACAGGAAACTTTGAGACATACATAAAATTTCTTGTTCCGATTTTTATGCTTGATTCTGACAATCCGATTCTAAAACTTTTTGCCTGTAACGATCTGCTCCGTCTTCTTATGCTTACTGGTCAAAACACGCAGCAAATGAAAGCCTGCCGGGATTTTCTTATGCAGATACACAAGGATTACCCGAAAGGGAAGCATAACGTGCAAGTGCTGAACAATATTGTTTTTGCAAGCCTTGAAATGGAAGAGTATATTCCAAAACAAATACTCAAAGACTTTATCCCTACAATCGGGCAAAATCCGTGCAATACGGCAACTTACGGCTTGTATCTGTTACGGAGAAAACACCAGATAGAACGGGGGCTTTCTTACTATGACAGGGCAATTACAATGGCCCAGAAAGATTCCGCTTACACTGCTATGATAGACGAGCTACGCTTAAAAAGGGACATAGAAAGTGCTCGCTGCCTCATAGAATCAGGCGACCGCAGCTCTGCCCGCCGACTGTTAGACAAGTCATCAAAGCGTGCCACGAGAGCACTGCAAGGCTATCAGCAGAGCATTGCAAGCCTTTTGACAGAGTGCTGAAAGACTTATGATTAGATTTTGATTATATATCTACCTAAACACTACCTACCATACAAACAAGGAGGATTTTATGACATTGACAGAAAGAGCAGAAAACGCAGTCAAAATGAAATTGTCGGGAGCCTATAACTGTGCCCAAGCGGTTGCGGTTTCCTTAGCCGACCAGACAAATCTGACCGAAGAACAGTTAAAGCAGATAACAGCCGGATTCTGTGCGGGCATGGGAAATCTGGAAGCCACGTGCGGTGCGCTTATCGGTGCCGGAATGATTGCAGGACTTAAGACGGAAGGAAACGGAACTTTGAAGATTGCAAAGCAGATTCAGGAGACTTTCCGGGAGCGTTGCGGAGCCATTAAATGCAAGGACTTGAAATCCATGACAGACGGAAAACCCTTGTGTCCCTGTGAGGAGTGCGTCCGTAATGCGGTGCTGATATACGGAGAAACAATGGGATTATAATGCCGCATATTTTTTTACTATTACCAAAAAATGTGTTTATACGAATTTTTCGGTAATAGCAACCCTTAGAAACTCACCTTGTACGCACGCTTGGCTCCGGGAGGGACAAAATCAATCTGCTCAAAACCAAATGACTTGTCAGCGGAAACTTTTTCGACTTCATTTTTTACGTTTTCGGTCACAAGGATTTCCCATGACTTCGCGGTGTCCTCACCAAGTTTGCTCGCGGCATTTACTTCGGCACCAAAGACATCAGCAAAACCGATGTTCAAAATATCACCGAAGCCGAGTCCGACGCACAAAAGGATTTGCTCTTCCTCGCTTTTCGTCTTGTTGTATTCGTGCAGAATCTCGTGGATTTTCTTGCAGCACAAAAGTGCCTTGTCGGGACGCTTGAACAGAACAAGCAGACTGTCGCCCTCGCTCTTGATTAAAAACCCGTCAAAATCTTCGATAATCGGAAGAATCAGCCGTTCGGATTCAAAAATAATCTGCATGAAATGGATGATTCCGAACTTCTCCGTTCCCCTGGAAAATCCGCTGAGGTCGGTAAACATGACGCACCATTTTTCACCGAATGAATCCCAGATGCGCCTGTCGATTTTTTCTTTGTCCGCTCCAGATTCAAGGCGGGCAGTCATAAGGCTTTCAAGACGTTTTTGCGGGGTGGAAGTGTGCTGATTTATGGGCATTTTTTTGTCTCCTTTTTAAAAGTATATCATAATTTCCAAAAAGCGCAATTATATCTTACGTCTCCCTGTTTTACGGCAATTTCAAAACCGACCCATTTCAATTGAAAAACATTGCAAAAATAATGTATAATATTGAAGGAAGATTAAAAAGATAATCGCGGTGAATCATAAAAATGGAACCGGATTGATTTTTGTTCAGGAGGACCTTGGCGGCAGAATGACTTACTCAATCATAAGCGTGCTGGCATTGATTCTTAATATCATAATGAACCGTGAGGTTTTCAGGCATTTCAGGCTCCGTTCAAAAGGACATGACTACGAACGCCGGGCAGAAATCCGCTACAGCCATTTTCTTATGGCATCGAACCTTTATTTCATTACGGACATAGCCTGGGGACTTTTGTATGAACATCACGACATGCAAAGTCTTTTCCCATTTCTATATTTAGACTGCATCCTGTATTTCATGTTCATGTTCCTGACCATGCTTACGTGGATACGTTATGTAGTCGCCTATCTGGACAAAAAGGGTCGGCGCAGCAAAATCCAGCTTTGCGTAATGTGGGTTATGTTCACGCTCGGCCTTATATACCTCACGGTCAATTTTTTTCATCCATTCATTTTTTCTTTTAACGCAGAACATGAATACATAACGGAACCCGGAAGGCACATAGCGTTTGCCCTGCAGATTGCCGTTTATACGGTGACTACTATAAGCATGCTTTTTATTGCGCACAAATCAAGCGGCAGTGAAAAAGTCCGGTATCTGGCAGTCGGATTTACGGGCCTGGTCATGGGACTGTTTCTGGAACTTCAGATAATCGATACAAACTATCCTTTGTATGCCATCGGACTCATGATCGGAATCTGTGAAAATCATTAAGGCCCTCGAGGCTTATCATGTTATAAAAACATGATATCCTAATAAAACGAAAGGAGGAACCTTAATGAGATTC